>JANOCR010000001.1:0-35516 GCA_031412355.1 Ilumatobacteraceae bacterium
CGGCAGTGGGGCAAGGGACGGGTCTTTTACACTGCCCTGGGGCACCGGGAAGATGTGTGGGGCGCATCGTGGTTTCGCGACCATCTGCGCGGCGGTATCGAATGGGCGCTCGGGTTCGCAAAAGCGGATGCCAAGCCGCGCCCCCTGCCGAAAGTTATCTGAGTGAGGTATAAAACATCATGTTCAGTGTCAATGAATACTACCGACTTAACAGGATGGCGATAAAAACGACACGGCATATTCAGCGTTTTGAGGCTCTGGAGGATGCCAGGACCTGCGCGGATACGGCGTACCGGGAGATAAGCCGCATCCCTGAGTCGGAGGCTGTCTGGGTGGGCGTACTGGATGAGTCGAAGGAGGCTATTGTCTACTCGCAGCCGGAAAAGCCGTCTTCCGAAACGATGCCATGACAATCGAGCAGATGCGGGCACGCTGGAATGCCGTCTGGCAAAGCAGTGGTTCGCACGACCGTCGCGACAATGTTTTCGAGGCGCTGGCGACAGCCTACGGGGCGCCCGACCGGCATTATCATACACTCACCCATGTTGCGGACTGCCTGGAGACGCTGGATTTGTGCCGCGACGATGCCGACGATCCCATGGCGATCGAGATCGCGCTCTGGTTCCACGATGCTATCTATGACACGCACGCTGCCGACAACGAGGAGCAGAGTGCGGCATGGGCGGCTCGGGAAATCGGCGGCGAGTGGGCGGAAAACGTTCGCCGTCTGATTCTTGCAACAAAACACGGCGCGGCGATGTCTTCAGATAATGATGAGTCGTTTATAGCCGACATCGACCTGGCGATCCAGGCAAGCGGTGCGTCGATGGCCACGGCGGCGCCCCCGATGGAGCCCGTCGAGATCTACCCACTCGACGAGCACGGCGTGCGCGTCACGGCCACACTCGTGCAGCACGCCCCGGTCTTTCCCGCCTTGGCCTATCGCTTCGACACGCCATCCGGTTCGGCGGTGTTCAGTGGGGATACCGGGCCGTGCGACAACCTCGTGCGCCTGGCTCACGGCGCCGACTACCTGGTGCACGAGGTCATCGATCTCGGCTTCATCGCCAACCGGGTCGCCGATCTTCCGAACCGCGACAACATCATCAACCATCTCACCGAGTCGCACACCTCGCCGGAGGACGCGGGCCGAATCGCGGCGCGGGCCGGTGTGGGCACCTTGGTGCTCAGCCATCTCGTTCCGGGCGACAGCGAGATCGCCGAGGAGGAATGGGAACGTCGGGCTCGGTCGCAGTTCGCCGGCAACGTGGTGTGCGGGGTCGATCTCGATCAGTTCGCGTTGGGCACATGACGTCTCACCTGGTGCCCTCGCAGTCAGTCCAAGAGGCGGCGGCTCGCCGGCAGCCGTCGCGCCTGGAGTTGCGCGCGTTTGCCGGTTTGTCGATGGCGTCGGCCGCAATCTCGATCGACTTGATCCTTCCGGCGTTCAGTCGTATCCGCACCGACCTTGGGCTGGCATCGGCTTCGGCTGCAACGGCCGGCCTGGTGACAGCGTTCTTTCTGGGAATGGCGGTGGGTCCCATCCCGTTCGGCCTGCTGGCCGACCGCTTCGGGCGTCGATGGATCCTCCTGATCACGTGTGCGTTGTTCGTCGGAGGCGCCCTCGCAGCGGCCATGGTGCCGACGTTGCATCTCATGTTGTGGGCACGTTTCGCGTGGGGCCTGGGTGCGGCCGGTCTGCGGGTGATCGCGGTGGCAACGATCCGCGACCGATTCGTCGGCGCCGACATGGCTCGCGAGATGGCGTTTGCCATGGCCGTGTTCATCACGGTGCCGGTGGTGGCGCCGGCACTCGGAGCCGGATTGATCAAGTTCATGCCGTGGCGAGGCACGTTCGTGGTCTGTGCCGTCTTCGGGGTGTTGATCGCGCTGTGGTCGCTGCGCCTGCCCGAGACGCTTCCGGTCGAACGTCGCCAGCCGTTGCAATTCCGTCAGGTCTGGGTCGCGACGCGAGCCATCGTGCGCAGCCGTGCCGCGCTGGTCTACTCGCTGAGCAGCGTGGCGAGCGTCGGGGCATTCTCGTCGTACCTGGCTACATCCGAGCGCGTGTTCGACGAGGTCTTTCATCGGTCGGCGTGGTTCCCATTCGTGTTCGGCGGAACCGCCGTGCTGATGGGCATCAGCTCGATGACGGTGGGTCGCAACGTCGAACGGATCGGTCTCGACCGATTGATTCGCTGGGCATTGGTGGCATACACCCTTGCGGCCGTGGCGATGTACGTCCTCAGCCTCAGCGCCGACGGACAACCGTCATTCTGGCCGTTCCTGATCCTGCTGTCGCTGGTCCTCATTGGCTACAACGTGTTGTTCTCGAACCTCAATGCCGCAGCAATGATTCCCGTGGGTCACGTCGCCGGTACCGCCGCCGCCGTTTATGCCACCATCACAACGGCAGCCGCAGCACTGGTCGGCCAACGCCTCGACCGAGCCTTTGACGGAACTGTCAACCCGTTCAGTCTCGCCTTTGCGGTAGCGGGTGTTGTCTCCCTGGGAATGGTGCTTGCGCTGCGGAGGCCACGGGTCGGAGAGGTACGTTAGGCCGATGCCAAGCGCGCTTTTGTTCGATGTCGGCGAGGTCCTGATGGAGTCGAACTGGGTGGTGCTCGACGAGTTGGAGCGCCGTACCGGCCGCCGTTTCGCAGGGCGGGGCGCGATGGATCCTGCCGGTGATCCGGCCTGGCAGCGTTGCCTCACCGGCGAGATCGAGATAGACGAATACTGGAATCAGTTGTCGCAGTCGGCCGGATATCCCGACCGAATCACGATGTGGCGGGCGATGAGCGTCGAACTGGGTTCCGGGGTGTTCGCCGACGATGCGATGGCGCTGGTCGACGACGCGCGTGCGGCAGGGATCAAGGTGGGAGTTCTCAGCAACGATCTGTACAGGTCGGCGACGCGCGAATGGGTGGCCGCACGCCCCGAGTTCGACAAGTTCGACGTACTGGTCGACTGCACCGAGTTCGGCGAGCGCAAGCCGGCACCCGGACCGTATCTCAAGGCCGCTGCCGACCTCGGCCTGCCACCCGACGAGATCGTGTTCCTCGACGACACGCCGTACTGCATAGAGGGCGCACGCGCGGTCGGAATGATCGGCGTGCCGATCGATCCGCTGGCGCGATCGCACGGTTTCGAGCTCGCTCGCCGCCTCGTGGGCCTCACACCACCGACCCCTGCCGACCAGCTCGTCGCTGCGGCGGAGGCCGCCTATCGCAGCCAGGACCTGTCGCAGATCATGTCGCTGCTGCACCCCGACATCGTGATCTATTGGAATGGTCGCAAGGTCGCCGAAGGCCTCGACGCGGCTCGCGCTTTCCATACGCAGCGCCTCGGGTTCGGCTCGACCACGCGGCACGAGTACCAGCTCGACAAGACGCTGCGTGCCGCAGATGCCGACAGCATTTGTGTCGAGTGGCGTTCGAGCTACCGCACCGACGATGGTCGGTTGGTGCGCGGCGTCGCCGGCGAGTTCTGGACAATGCGATACGGGTTGTTGATCGAATGGCGGGCGTACCACCACCGCCTGCCCGACGACGACGAGGAGGTCCCACAATGACATTCCGGCTCGCAGCCATTCAGGCCGCCCCGGTGTTTCTAGACCGTCAATCGTCGACCGACAAAGCTTGCGAACTGATCGCCAAGGCCGGCGAGATGGGTGCGACGATGGGCGCGTTCGGCGAGACGTGGTTGCCTGGCTACCCGCGTTGGGTCCATGCCCGTATCCCGTATCAACAGCGGCGGGCCCTCACTGCCCGCTACCTCGGCGCAGCGGTCACGATCCCCGGCCCGGAGACCGATCAGCTCTGTGCCGCAGCGCGAGCCGCAGGATGCGACGTGGTGATCGGTGTCGCCGAGCTCGACGCGACATCGGGCGGAACGGTCTATTGCACGCTGCTGTTCATCTCGTCCGAGGGTGAGATCCTTGGCAAGCACCGCAAGCTCAAGCCGACCGACGCCGAGCGCACCGCGTGGGGCGAGGGCGATGCCACGGGCCTGCGTCCCCACCAACGGGCGTATGCCTCGATCAGTGGTCTGAACTGTTGGGAACACAACATGGTGTTGCCGGGCTATGCACTGATGGCTCAGGGTACGCAGGTGCACGTCGCCGCGTTCCCCGGCCACGAGACCGAGCCCGTGGCGATGTCATCGACCAGGCAACTGCTCCTGGCCAGGGCCTTCGCCTCGCAGGCCGCTGCCTACGTCGTGCTGGTCGGCGGGCTGATTCATCCCGACGACATCGCCGATCCCGAGCTGCGCGAAGCGGTCGCCACGACGCAGCCGATGAACGGTGGCAGCTACATCATCGATCCGCTCGGCGACGTGATAGCCGGACCCGCCGAAGGCGAAGAGATCCTGATCGTCGACGCATCACTCGACACGGTTCGGGCGGCCAAGGCCATGTGCGATGTGGCCGGTCACTACTCGCGCCCCGACCTGTTGCACCTGGTCGTCAACCGAACGCCGGCGCGACGAATCGTCGAAGAGGATGATTCGTGACCACTGTCGTCGTCACCGGCGCCAACCGAGGCCTCGGCCTTGCACTGACGAAGCAGTACCTCGCGCAAGGAGCCACCGTGATCGGGGGCTGCCGCAACCCGGCCGCTGCCGAGCAGCTCAACGCCGTCGGCGCAGAGGTTCACCAACTCGACACGGGATCCACCGAATCGATCGCCGCCTTCGCCGCCGCCGTTGGTCAGCGATCCGTAGATGTGCTGTTCAACAACGCCGGAATAGATGCGACTGCTGTTGGCGCCGACGATGCTGCACGTAGCGCGCTCGAGATCACCGAGGCCCAGTTCCGGGCGGTGTTCGACGTCAACCTGATCGGTCCGCTGCTGTTGGTGCAGGCCCTGGCTGACAACCTGCGTGCGGCAGCTGGAAAGGTCGTGAATGTGTCTTCGCAAGTCGGCTCATTGGAAGTCGGCAAGCGCATCGGTCGAGATGCCGCCTACACCTCCTCGAAGGCCGCGCTGAACATGCTGTCGGTGAAGCAGTCGCAGGTGCTGCAGTCCGATGGCGTCACAGTGATCGCCTTGCATCCGGGTTGGGTGCGCAGCGACATGGGCGGCCCCAGTGCAACCCTCGAGCCCGCCGACGCGGCGGCGTCGATCGCCGGTGTCGTCGCTGGACTGACCCTGGACCAGACCGGATCGTTCCTACAGTGGGATGGCTCCATCCATCCCTGGTAAGCCCGGGTTCCGGCTTCGGCCCCTACCGGGCCCGGCAGCCGTCACCCGGCCTTAGGACCGTGACTCCGCCGGTCCCAATCGTCGTCCTTGGGTTGGGCTAGCCCACAGTTATCGACGATGAGTCGACGGTGACCGGGCTCTCGTAATAGGTCACCTGCGGTTCGGACCCGTAGCGCGCCGCCAAGCGTGTGCGCCATGCGTCGTCGTACAGTGCCTCGGCCTGCTCGCGGCTGTCCCACAGGTACACCCCGCCGGCGCTGCGGCCATCGTCGGCAAGCAGGAAGTGCTTTCGGCGCAGCCCATCGACGTTCTGGTAGTTCGGGGCGCTGGCTTCGAACATCGCCCTCGCCTCGTCGGGCGAGAGTGGAGCCGGCAGCGCGAAGTTGACGACAGCGACGATCATGCGCTTACCGTAGCCCGACGATTCTCCCATGGTTCGACGGTTTCGAGTGCCGCAGCCACGGTGATCAGCAGGTCGTCGCGACCGATGGCTGCGATCATCTGCACCCCGCGGGGCAGGCCATCGTCGGGCCACCCGAGGGGAACACTGATCGCCGGTTGCCCGGTCACATTGAACGGGCGGGTGAAGGCGCTGCCGCGCCCCGACTCGTAGCCCTTGGCGTAGTCGCCGAGCAATGTCGGGGCATTGGCGGTCGCGGGGGTGACCAACAGGTCGAATCGCTGCCACCACTCTTCCGCCTGCTCGGTGTGCTCGAGCAACAGGCTCTGGGCGGCCAGTAGCTCGACGGCACTGACGCTGCGGCCGGTGGTGACGATACGCCAGGTAGCCGCTTCGAGGTCGCCCTCACCAAGGGGTCGCTGCAACCTGGCCGACCACGTGTCGAGTTCCACCGCGACGTTGACGGCCAACAACGTCGCCGCCGCCTTCCAGAACGCCGGATCCGATAGAGCCGGTGGCGACGAGATCTCGACACTGCACCCGAGGCCCTCCAGCAGCGAGGCGCAGTGCTCCGCAGCTCCGGCATTGTCGGCATCGACCGAGCTGCCGCTGAACGCCTGCGTGCACAACCCGACACGCAGTGGCGCACATGGTCGACCGACCGCTGGCGACAGTGGGGACGAACCGGGAACAGAGATCGCATCGACCAGCGCAGCGGTGTCGCGAACCGATCGGGTCACGACACCCTCGACGTTCATCCGCGTGCGTGCGTCGGCGGCGAGGCTGGCAATCGTTCGGCCACGCGACGGCTTCAAGCCGACCAGCCCGCAATGGGCCGCGGGGATGCGAATGGAACCGGAGATGTCGTTGGCGTGTGCTGCAGCAACCATCCGTGCTGCTACGGCGGCCGCGGAGCCGCCCGACGATCCGCCTGGGGTGAAGCCCAATCCCCACGGATTGTGCGTCGGCCCGAACGCCTCGGGCTCGCACGTGCCCACGGACGCCAGCTCGGGCGTGTTGGTGCGACCGAGCGGGATCAGGCCGGCAGCACGGAAGGCCAGCGCGAGTGGAGCATCGGTCGATGCCCGGTAATGAGCGTCGCGAAGGGCGCGCATGCCCATCGTGTACGGCTCACCCGCTTCGCGACAGCGGTAGTCCTTGAACAGAAATGGCACGCCGCGGAACGGCCCATCGGGCAAGGTTCGTTCGGCGTCTTCGCGTGCACGTTCGTACTGACGATGGACCATGACGTTGAGCTGCGGATCGAGTCGCTCGATCCGATCGATTGCCTGGTCCACCAACTCGCGTGGGTGCACCTCGTTGTTGCGGACCAGTTCGGCCTGCGCCGTGGCATCGAGGTCAGTGAGGGAATCGTCCACCGTTGACCAGTATCAGTTGGGCGCTGACGAACTTGGAATCGTCACCGAGGAGATAGCAGTAGGTGCCCAGCAGATCATCGGGATCCATGACACGGCCGAGGGGAGTACCGGTGGGGTCGTAGGTGCCGAGCACCGCCGAGCCTTCGGTCGGTGTGAAACCCGGGCCGACACAGTTGACCCGGATCTGTTGCGGGCCGAGCTCGAACGCCAACGTCTTGGTCATCGAGATCACCGCGCCCTTCGAGGCCACGTAGTGCAGGAAGCCCTGCGAGCCGTTCAGCGCCGTTGTCGACGCGACATTGACGATTGAGCCCCCGTTCAGCATGTGCTTCGAGGCCTCGCGCGCACACAGGAAGGTGCCGCGGACGTTAACCGCCATCATTCGGTCCCAATCGTCGACGCTGATCTCTTGAAACGGTCGCCGGTCAGCGAGCATGGCCGCGTTGTTGACCAACCCGTCGATGTCGCCGACCTGATCGAACAGCGCGATCACGTCCTGTTCGTCGCTGACGTCGCAAACGATGTCGCAGCCCGGCAAGACATCGGTGGATGTGACCTCCGCGCCACGCTCGCGAAGCTCGCCCACGAGACGCGCCCCAATGCCACGCGCCCCGCCGGTGACCACGATTCGCTTGCCCCTAACACTCACGTGTTCGCGCGCTCCACGATGGTCACGACACCGCGAGTGCCGTCGACCTCGATGAGATCGCCGGTCTTGATGCGCAGCGTTGCCACCGACGTGCCGACCACGCACGGTATGCCGTACTCGCGGCTGACCGTGGCGGCGTGCGTCAGCGAGCCGCCGCCATCACATACGCATGCGCCGATGATGGCGAACGCCGGTGTCCAGTTCGGTGAAGTGGCCTCCGTGATCAGGACCTCGCCTTCCTCGAGATCGAACAACTCGGTCGCCGACACCATGACACGCGCCCGACCGGTGTACGTGCCCGCCGATGCGGGGAAGCCGTTCAGCGTCGTGGTGTGCGGATCGGCCTTGAGGCCCTCGAAGTAGTGGCTGTGCATGCCGAAGATCTCGATCAGGACCGGATCTTCGACCTTGTCCGGAAGCGTGCCGACCACCTTGGGGATCTCGCCGCGAAGCTCCTGGTAGTGGTCGTAATATTCGTGCCGAGCGGTAGCGATCGACTGCTTGTCCTTCCACAGTGTGTGGCCTCCGCACACCTCCATCAACTCGGGGAAGAACAAGAAGGTGGTGTCGTCGTACTTTTCGGCGCCGACCGCCTCGGCTGCAGCCAAGGCACCCCGCCGCATGGGGATCGACGACCTCAGGTCGATGTAGTAGTTGTGGTCCTCGTTCCACCAGGCGAAGTTGGCGA
Source organism: Ilumatobacteraceae bacterium (assembly GCA_031412355.1). Classification (GTDB taxonomy): domain Bacteria; phylum Actinomycetota; class Acidimicrobiia; order Acidimicrobiales; family Ilumatobacteraceae; genus JAENVT01. The sequence goes on from JANOCR010000001.1 coordinate 8,324, forward strand.
CGGTGCAGATGGCGAGCAGTTCGTTGAACGCCGCCAGTTCGCCACCGTTCAACTGCGAGCGTGCCGCATCGATGGCTTCGTCGCGCTCGCGGTGCGAGTCGACCAATGAGCGGTCGAAGTCGTGACGTTCTTCCATCTGCACGAAGTTGCGCAACTGGCCGAGGGGCGACGATTGGTCCTCGATCCACGACGGGATGTTGATGTCGGCGATGCCCTCGGTGCGCCATCCATGGATCTTCAAGAAGTCGTCGAACTTGGTCAGCCAGATCGACGCATTGCCGCCGGCTGATGACAGTGCGCTGCGGATCTTGTCGGGCTCGTCGTCGAACAGATCGGCTATGCCGAGACGGTTGGCCTCGTCGGCCAGATCCCACATCGCCCGGTCGGTTTCCATGATCTTGCTGTCGCGACCCTGCAGCATCTTGGCGATGTTGCCCGGATCGATTCCGTTGCCTGCGCACAGCCCGTAGAGCTGAAGGTAAATGGCCAGCAATGGGTACATGATCTCGAAGTGGATCTCCCACGCGCGGGTGTTGAACGTGCGCGCGTCGGTGATGTATTGCCCGATCTCAGCCAGCGACTTGCCGGCGAAGTCGTAGCTCTCGAAGTAGCCGAGGCCGAGCTCGAGCTCCCACTTCCGCTCTTCCCAGATCGCATCGAAGTTGCCCAGGAACTTGGGCATGTTCTTCTCGATCCTTGCTGCCCTGTAACCGATTTCCCATTGCGAGGCGACCGGGACTTCGCCCTCGTAGAGGAACGGTCCACCCATTCGTTGCACCAGGCCGCCGGCAGGAGGAAGCGGCAACTGATGGGCGGCAAGCTGTGTTGACCACGCGGCGCCGATGACGAACTGGAACCCGAGCGGCGAGAACCCGCGGGGCCAGTGGAAGTCGACGAACCAGAATCGCGACTCGTCTTCCTTGCGGAAGGGTCCGGACTTCATGCGCAGCCAGGGGTCGTCGATGTGCTCCGGCTTCCAGCCTGGGTACCAGTCGAGGAACTGGTCGACGGGAACGATCTCTGCCATGTGTTGACCCCCAAGTCAATCGGTGTGCTCGGTGCCCGTTCCCACACGGGCTGCGAGCAGCGATGTTATATCAAGCGGCTGAAATCACTCACGTCCGCGTCTGAATAGGTGATGTCGGTGTCAGCTCATTGAATGACTGTTGTTCTGTGTGCTTACACAGACGGCGCGGGACCTGCGCCGAGCCGACATCGGTGAGGCGAACACGCGCCTACTAGCTTCGCCGGAGTGAGCGACAACCATCTGCTGGAATCGGCGATCGACGCTGCGCGAGCGGGGGGTGAGCGGCTGATGGATGGCCTGTTGCGCCCACCGGAGATCATTCAGAAGTCGGCTCGTTCGAACATCGTGACGTGGGCCGACGAAGCATCACAGGCGACCATTGTCGAGTTGCTGCTCAGTCGCTATCCCGATCACGCGATTCTGGGTGAGGAGGGTTCGGCCGGCAATCCCGACGGGCCGTACACGTGGATCGTGGACCCTCTCGATGGGACATCGAACTACGCACGCGGCATGTCGCCATGGGGCGTGTCCATTGCCGTTCGCGAGACGGGTGGTCCGCTGCTCGCCGGGGTGATCCTCGACCCGTTGCGCGACGAGATGTTCGCCGTCGAGCGCGGGGGTGGCACCACTTGCCAGCCGAGTGATACCACCGACGTCGGCAAGGCACTGATTGCCACCGGCTTGCAGAACGACGATCCGATGGCGATCCACGAGCACGCCATGCGGATCGAGCAGATGCACCTTCACTGTCGGGGTACCCGAGCGATCGGGTGCCCGTCGTTCGCGCTCGCGTACGTTGCCGCCGGCAAGCTCGACGGCTTCGTCGAGAAGGACGCGACGTACGCGTGGGATGTGGCCGCCGCCGTGCTGCTGCTTGAGGAAGCCGGCGCAGTAGCAACGGGGCTGCACGGCGAGCCGGTCAACCTGGGCGTTGGCGTCACCAACATCGTTGCGGCCAATGCTCACATCCACGCCGATCTGCTCGACATCGTGACAATGAGGCGGGCCTGACATGGGACGGCTGGAAACCAAGCGAGCCGTCATCACGGGCGGTGCCAGCGGTCTCGGAGCCGCGATAGCCAGACGATTCGCCGAGGAAGGTGCCGCCGTGACCCTGATCGATCTGTCGCGCGTGGCCGATCGCGCTAACGAGTTGGTCGCGGAGCTGCAGGCAACCGGCGCGCAAGCGCACTTCGTGGTTGGCGATGTGCTCGATGTCAACTCGATCCGATCAGCAATCGACGATGCGGCAACCGCGATGGGCGGCGTCGAACTGTGCGTGGCGTCGGCGGGTGTAGCGGCGCACCCCGATGCTGGATTCGGCAGTTTGCTGGACCTGGATCCAGACCACTTCGACTTCGTCAACGACGTCAACGTGCGCGGCGTCTTCCTCACCGTTCAGCGCGCCGCGCAACTGATGATCGATACCGGTCACGGCGGGAGCATCGTCACACTGGCATCCATCGCCTCGAAGCGACCCTCGGCGGGCGTGTACAGCGTGTCGAAGGCTGCGGTGTGGATGCTGACCCGCTCGCTGGCCGGCGAGTTGGCACCACACAAGATCCGGGTCAACGCGATCGGACCCGCCTACGTGACGACCGAGATGCTGTCCGGGATCGCCACGACGATCGTCGGCGACGATCCATCGGCCAAACAGGCGTGGTACGACCAGCGAGCTGCGCAACTGCCCCTTGGTGTGCTGCCGTCGCCGCTCGACATCGCCAACACTGCATTGTTCCTGTGCAGCGACGAGGCAGCGATGTTCACCGGCTCGATCCTGCACCCCGATGGTGGGATGACGTCGGCTACGGGTGGCGGCTGACGTGTCGACCGTGGACTTCGGCGCGCCGGTTTCGACCCTGGCGTCGGGTGTGACGGTGCATCACGGCGTCGAGTTCGCGAGCGTCGAGGGGTTTCGGCCGCTGCTGCTCGACCTGTATCTGCCCGCGGACGGCGCCGGATCCGCTGCCGCGATCGTGTATCTGCACGGCGGTGGATGGGCCGTCGGCACCCGCCGTCGATTCGGCCGGGCGTTCATCGCGCGGTCGCCAACTCCGCTCGATCTGCTGGCGCAGGCGGGGTTCGTCGTCGCCACCGTCGACTACCGGCTCAGCGGCGAAGCGCGTTTCCCGGCACAGCTCCACGACGTGAAGGCGGCGATTCGGTGGGTTCGTGGTAGCGCCGCGCAACTGGGTGTCGACCCGGACAGGCTGATGTTGTGGGGGGAGTCCGCCGGCGGCCACCTGGCGGTTCTGGCCGGTCTCACCGGCGACATGCCCCAGTTGGAGGGCGAGGTGGGTGACCAAGTTGGCCGGTCGAGCGCGGTCAGCGGAGTCGTCGACTGGTACGGGCCGTTGAACCTGCTGTCGCTCAGCTCGCAGCATCACCCCGACAGTGACAAGCGACCCGACGACGCCGGCTCGTGGGAATCAGCCTTGATCGGTGCGCCGCTGCAGGCCGATCCGCAGCGTGCCAGCGCTGCCAGCCCGATCTCCTACGTGCACCCCGGGGCGCCTCCCATCCAGATCCACCACGGCAGCGCCGACACTCAGGTGCCGTTTGCCCAGAGCGTCGAATTCGTCGAGGCTCTGCGAGCCGCGGGTGGATCGGTCGAGTTGATCGTCGTCAAGGGAAGCGATCACTTCTGGATCGACGCTCTCGATGTGGATGCCATCTTCGACACATCCCTAGCATTCGCCCAACGCGTCACCACTTGACCCAACAAGCACAGAAACAGAGCAGCGAAACATGAACAGCGAACCATTGGACAGTGCGACGGACTGGGTGGCCGAGCACACCCGCAAGTACGTCGAGACCGGCGGCGACGACGGGTACATGTGGCGCGGCTATCCCACGATCGTGCTGACCACGACGGGGCGCAAGTCGGGCAACCTGCGCCGCAATGCACTGATCTTCGGCCGCGATGGAGATGACTACATCCTGGTGGCGTCGTACGGCGGCAGGCCGCAGCATCCACTGTGGTACCTGAACTTGGTCGCTGATCCGTCGGTGGCGATTCAAGAGCGCGCCGATGTTGTCCCCGGCACGGCTGAAACCGAGCCGGAGGGTCCCGACAGAGATCGTCTTTGGGCGCAGATGGTGGAGATCTATCCGCCGTACGCCGAGTATCAGGCAAAGACCGAGCGTCGCATCCCGATCGTGCGAGTCCGCGGCGCTACGACAGCGCGGGAATGACCTCGCTGGCGAACATTTTCATCGATTGGTGGGTGTCGTCGTTGCTCATCCCGGGTTGACGCATCTGCAGGGCGAGTTGGGTGATGCGACCGAGGTGGCCGTCGACGAACGGACGGAGCTTGGCAACGACGTCGTCGGGCGTGCCAACGGCTGCGAACCAGAAACCGGCATTCCCGCTGCGCAGCATCTCCTGTGTAACGCGGGCATCGGCAGGCGCGGCTTCGCCCTGCAGGTTCTTGCGCATCTGATAGAAGTTGACGAAGTACTCGATACCCGGGCCGGCGATCTCCCACGCCTTGTCGGTGGTGTCCGCGACGAAGACCGGAACCATCACCGACACCGCGTAGTCGGCAGGGTTGCGTCCACATGCCACCAGAGCGTCGTCGTAGCCGGCGTTGAACGGCGCGATCAGATTCATGCCGCGTTCAGCGGCTCTGGCGAGGTTCTTCGGCCCCATGCCGCCCCACCACATCGGTAGTGGTTGTTGCACCGGCTTGGTCGTGAACGTCATGTCGGGAATGTCGTAGAAGCGACCGGAGTGGCCGAACATCGCCGGTTCGGTGAACGCCCGCTGAATCCAGTCGACCATCTCCCACGATCTCTGGTTCATCTCGGCGGGGTCCTTGCCGAACGTGACGAACTCCTCGTACTGCGACCCCGGGCCGACCCCGAGGTCGAACCGGCCGTTCGACAAGATGTCGGCGATCGCCGCGTCCTCGGCCACACGAATCGGGTCATGGAAGGGGAGCAGTACGACCGACGTGCCGACCCGGATCCTCTCGGTCCGAGCTGCGACAGCGGTCGCCACCATCATCGGGGACCCTGTCCACTGACACTCTCGGAAGTGATGCTCGCCGTACCACGTGTTGGTGAATCCGAGTTCTTCGGCGAGCACGGCATCACTGATGTAGTCGGAGTACACGTCCTGAAGGGCGTATGCGGAATCGGGATGGTTGCGAACAGCGTTCACCAGCGCGTATTGCACAATGAGATCCTTTCGTCAACCATTCTGCATCCTGTTTTAGCACCTCCGAAGCATGGGATCGTGATGCTCACACGAAGTTGCAGGTCACCGTGCCCAGCGGGCCGTAGTCGGCGACGAACTGGTCGCCTGGGCGCGTTGCCGACGCACGGGTGAACGACCCGGCGAGGATGATCTGGCCGGGCTCGATCGCCAGCCCGTACGGGGCAATACGACGGGCGACCCAAGCGATCCCGTTGGCGGGGTGGCCAAGCACCCCTGCGGCCAGACCGGTCTCTTCGACCACACCGTTGCACGAGAAGATGGCACCGATCCAACGCATGTCGACATCGGCCGGCTTGACCTTCTCGCCACCGAGGATCACGCCGGCATCGGCTGCGTTGTCGGCGATGGTGTCGACGATCGTGCGCGCTCGTTTGGTCACCGGGTGCACGCGATAGCTCCGCGCATCGATCAACTCCAGCGCCGGCTGGATGTAGTCCGTGGCGGCCAGGACCTCCTCGACCGTGACCGAGTCGCCGGCCAACCGCCGGCCGATGACGAAGGCCACCTCAACCTCGAGCTTGGGGTCGACGAAGTCGTCGTGTCGCAGATCGACACCGGTGGGCATGATCATGTAGTCGAGCAGGGCTCCGAAGTCGGGCTCGTCGATCTTCATCTGCTGCTGCATCGCCCGCGACGTGAGACCGATCTTGCGGCCGACGAGCTTGGCCCCGTCGGCGATCTGCAGATCAACCCAGGCGCGCTGCACCTCGTAGGCATCGTCGATGGTGAGGTCTGGGTACTCGACCGATACAGGGTCGATCGGCTTCACCTCGCGCCGAGCCCACTCGTGCCGCTTGGCGAGATCGAGGGCCAGTTCGGGCGTGATCATCGGGTGACGCCGTGGCCGTCGGCACCAACGGTGATGCGCTGCTCGTCGCTCTTGCGTTCGCGGATCGGCTGGAGGTTTCCGTCGAGATCGAGCACACGGCTTGCCTCCTCGTACCAGCGGGGCACGATCGGGTTGGCCCAGAAGTCGCGACGGCGTTGGTCATTGACGCTCCAGCGCAGCGGTTGATGGCCTGGATCGCCGGTGAAGTAGTCGGTTGTGTAGATCTCGACGCGATGCCCATCGGGGTCGCGCAGATAAAGGTAGAAGGCGTTCGACACGCCGTGGCGGCCAGGGCCGCGCTCGATGTGATGAAACTCGTTCGTCGCGCCAAGCGTGTCGGCCAGGGTGAGGATGTGGTGCGACTCGGGGCAGGCGAACGCGACGTGGTGCAGTCGCGGCGACGACCCCTGCGTCGAGGCGATGTCGTGCACCGTCTGCTTGCGGAACATCCACGTCGCGTAGAGGGTGCCGTCGTCGTCCTCGATCGTCTCCGACAGCCCGAAGCCAAGCGCGGTGTACCACTCGTAGAACCCGCGCACATCGTCGGTGACCAGATTGATGTGATCGAGTCGGTTGATGCTGGCGCCATGTCGCAGGTCGTAGCGCTGATGGTGATGCCCGATCCACTCGATCTCGTGGAAGTACTCGACGACGAACCCGAACGGATCCTGCACGCGCACGGTCGGGCCGACACCACGTGTTGCGCCCGCTGGGTAGCGGCGAACCTCGCAACCTCGATCGGTGTGGAACAGCGCGGCGGCATCGAGGGCTTCGGGTGTGCGCACACGGAACGCGAACCGAGAGCAGGCCGGCTCTGTGCCCTTGCGCAGGATCAGGCTGTGGTGGACGAACTCCTCGTGGCCGCGGAGGTACACGGCTTCGTCGTCCTCGAAACTGATCACAAAGCCGAGCCGATCGACCCAGAAGTGCTTGCTGGCGCCGAGGTCCGTAACGATCAATTCGGCGTACGCCGATCGAACGATGTCGGGAGGGTTAGAGGTGGCCATCGACACGATCGTAGGCGGCATGAACGTCTATCGTGCGGCGCAACGATCATGTCGGGGGGACCACATGCCAGCTCGAACCGGTGAAGAGTTCCTGAAGGGCCTGCGTGCTCGCAATCGCGAGATTTGGCTCGGCAGCGAACGCGTCGACGACGTCACGACCCACCCTCAGTTGGAGGGCGCGGCTCGCAGTTTGGCGCGAGTCTTCGACATCCAGCAGGAGTTCCCCGACGACTGCCTGATGCCGGACCCCGAGACGGGTGAGGCCATCAACATCAGCCACATGATCCCCCGGTCGATCGACGATCTCAAACGACGTCATCGCGGTCTGCGTCGCATCGCCGAGCAGACCGTTGGCCTCATGGGGCGGACCCCCGACTACATGAACGTCACGTTTGCCGGCTTCGCCGGCGAGCGCGGTGCATGGCTCGGACCGGAAGGCAAGAACGAGGAAGGCCATGACAACCTCGTCAACTACCAAAAGATGATCGCCCGCGAAGACCTGTCACTGACTCACACCATCGTCCACCCGACGGTCGATCGAGTGAAGGACCAGTCGTTTGCCGGCAACCCCGTTCCGTTGCATAAGGTCGGCGAGACCGCGACCGGCATCATCGTGCGCGGGGCGCGTATCCTGGCCACACTGGCCCCGTTCGCGGATGAAACCGCCATCTACCCAGGTCTTCCATTGCCAGCCGATGCGACCAGCGCGTACGCACTGAGCTTCGCGCTGCCGATGGAAACGCCCGGGTTGATCTTCCTGTGCCGCGACAGCGCGGCGACGGTCGGGTCGAACTCGTTCGACCATCCCCTGTCGTCGAAGTTCGACGAGCAGGACGCATTGACTATCTTCGACGATGTCGAAGTTCCACGCGAGCGGGTGTTCATCGACGGCGACATCGACGTGTACAACTCTGTGATGGGGCCGACAGCGTGGTGGGCCAACATCATGCAGCAGACCACCATCCGGGCGCTCACCAAGTTGGAGTTCGCCTACGGGCTCGCGTTGCGCATGGCCGAGGCAGTCAACGACAACTCGCCCACGACGATTGAGATGCTGGGCGAGTTGTCGACTTACGTGGAGGTGACGCGTAGCGCCATCCTTCTGTCGGAGGAGCACGCGTACGACCGAGGCGACGGCGTGATCTTCCCCGATGGTCGCCCGATGCACCCGATGCGCGCCATGCTGGCGGCGTGGTATCCGAGAGTACGCGAGATCCTGATGTTGATCGGCAGCCACAACCTGTTGGCGACGCCGAGCAAGGCGATGCTCGCAGACGCCAAGCTGCGCCCGTTGATCGACGAGTTCATCCACGGCGCCAACGACATCGACGCGGAACGACGGGCGAGCATCTACCGGCTGGCGTGGGACTTCATCGGCTCGGGTCTCGGCTCACGCAACGAGCTGTACGAGCGCAACTACCTGGGGTCGGCCAAGACCACACGCACGCATCACACACTGATGTACTCCGATCGCGAAGCGGCCTACGCGCTGGTCGATTCGATGCTGGGTTAGCTGCCCGCAGGCGCGAACTCGACGTAGTTGGTGTCGTCCTCCAACGCCTCGGGACCTTCGTTCGGCAGGACCTCGAAATGGTTCAGTGCAGCATTGACGTCGCCGGACCAAACCTCGTCGGGCAGGTTGTAAAGGCACTCGATCCCGTTGCCGTCGGGATCCTCGATGTACGCGCTGTGGGTCATGCCGTGGTTGCCACGAATGCGGAACTCGACGCCCTGCGCCCTCATGTAGGCGATCTGGTCGAGCCACGATTCGCGACTTGGGTAGCAGACAGCGATGTGGTCGACGCCCGGAGTTGCACCAAACATTTGCCACGGCGATTCAGGCGGGGGAGCGGTGGAGGGATCGAGCAACTCGGCAAGTGCCAGATCGTGATGCCGCTCGGCGCTGCCACGGTAGAAGCGCATCTTGTAGTCGGGGTACCTGTCCTTCGCGAGTTCGGCGCACTGCTCAAAGCCGAGAATGCGCGTGTAGAAATCGTGAGCCACCTCGAGGTCGCGGACACGCAGCACGAGGTGCTGAATGTATGCGCCACTGGATGGCCGGACGGGAGCGTCGGTGTGCTCTGCCATGTTTTGCTACCCCCTAGCGATATGTGCAAACGACTCTAGTGATAGTTCGGCAACGAAGGATAGTCGACCGTTCTGCTGCGAGGAACGTTCATGTGGTCGCTGACATGGGCCGTGTGATAGCAAAAGGTCGCACGATTTCGTCCGCATCAATGGGGGATCCGCGATGGCCAAAGAAGGCGCACTCGATGAACTGTTGGCCGAGGTCTTGTCGCGTTACGACAACTCCCCGAACCCTCGGCTGAAAGAAGTCACCTGCGCGGCGATCCGACACCTCCACGCGTTCGCCCGCGAGGTCAACCTGACCCGCGAGGAGTGGTTCGCGGGCATCATGTTCCTAACCCAATGCGGAAAGATCAGCGACGACGTGCGCCAGGAGTTCATCCTGCTCTCCGACACAACAGGTGTGTCGACGCTCGTCGAGATGTTGGCGTACGACGCGAGCGCATCGAGCCTCACCGACAACACCGTGCTCGGCCCGTTCCATGCCGGCGGTTCGCCCGACCGCGCCCATGGCGAGTCGATGCTCGAGGATCCCGACGATGGTGACCGCGTGGTCGTGCGTGGCACGATCAGCGATGTCGACGGCAAGCCCGTCGAAGGCGTCATTCTCGACTGCTGGCAGAACGCCAGCAACATGTTCTACGCCGTGCAGCAGCCCGGCATCCAGAGCACCAACAACCTTCGCGGCATCTACCACTCACAGGCTGACGGGACGTACGAGATCCGTAGCATCCGGCCGGTGCCGTACCCCATCCCCAGCGATGGCCCGGCAGGCGACCTGCTGAAGAAGAACGGGCGCAACTGGTGGCGACCCGGGCACCTGCACATCTGGGCGCGGCACCCCGATTACAAGGACCTCATCACCCACGTGTTCGATGTCGAGAGCGACTTCCTCGACGGCGACGCCGTGTTCGGCGTGCAGCGCAGTCTGATCCGCGAGTTCAAGCCCGACGACGCCGGTGAACTGGCCACCACCTTCGACATCGTCCTCGACCGCGTCTAGTTGCCACGGGCTTCCTTCAACTGGTTGCGAAGGCCGGTCATCACATTGCCGAGGTCGAAGCCGACGGTGATCATCCGCCATCCGGCCGAGCGCCGTTTCTCGGCCAGACCCGCCTCGGCATGGATGGCAGGGATCACGCCGTTTCGCTCGCAGGCAGTCTTCACCCGGTCGATCGCCGCGTTCCATTCGACATCGTCCTGATCGGGCTTTGGTGCCAAACCGTACGTGATCGACAGGTCGGCGGGGCCGATGTAGAGCGCGTCGATTCCCGGAACGGCGGCGATCTCGTCGACGTTCTCGACGGCTTGCTTGGTCTCGATCATCGGGATGCACAGCACCTTTTCGTTGGCGGTCGAGAAGTACCCCTCGCGACCTGCACGCGCCGACACTCCGACGGGACCCATGCTGCGACTTCCTGTCGGCGCGTAGCGGCACGCTGCGACTGCCGAGCGGGCTTCATCGACGGTGTTGACCATCGGCACGATCACTCCGTACGCCCCGGCGTCGAGCACCCGGCCGATGATGCTTGGTTCGTTCCACGGCACCCTGACGATAGGTGTGGTCTCGGTGCGCGCCATCGCGTAGAGCATGGTGACGGTGTGCTCGAAACTCTGCAGACCGTGCTGCATGTCGATGCAGACGTAGTCGTAACCCGTCAGTGCAGCGGCCTCGGCGATCAGAGGTTCACGAAAGAACAGGAACGCACCAAGCGCAGTGTCGCCACGGTCCCACACATGGCGCAGATGGGTCGTCACGATCCGCGCACCGCGTCCGCGCCGGCCTGCGCAACCTGTCGGTCCTGATCGGGCGAGGCCCCCGAAACCCCGACGGCGCCGACCACAGCCCCATCGACGAGAATCGGTACCCCGCCGGGGAACACGACCAGGCGGGCAGTTTGCGTTAAGCCGTGCACCAGTGCCGGGTCGTCGGCGAGCAATGGCCACCACTTGTCCGTCGGCATGCCCTTGAACGCTGCGACGGTGTAGGCCTTGTTCAGTGCGATCTCTGCCGACAGGCGCGGCGCACCGTCCATCCTGACCGTGACGATCGGCGCGCCCGCAGGATCACAAACTGCGATGCATGTCTCGACGCCGACGGCGCGGGCCGCAGCGATCGCCGCGTCGATCACCCGCTGCGCGGCACTCAATGAAACGGTGTTCATCGATACGAGGTCGTTGTCTGGCACGTGTTGCTCCTCTAGAACTTGATGACGGTGCGAGCCGACTCACCCGAGATCATCATGGCGAATCCACGGTTGACGTCTTCCAGCGGCAAGGTGTGCGAGATCATGCCGCTGAGGTCGAGTTGGCCGGATCGCCACAGGTCGGCGTACCGAGGGATGTCGACGCGTGGATTGGTGTCGCCCATGAACACGCCGACCATCCGCTTGCCGCGACGAAAACCGGTTACCGGCAGCGACAGTTCGGCGTCGTCCGATTGGATCCCCACGAGATACGCCGACCGGCCGGGTGCCGCCATCTCGAACGCCTGGCGAACCAACGCTGGGCGGCCGACGACCTCGAACACGTGATCGGCGCCCGGACCGGTGATGTCTCGAACTGCGGCGATTGCGTCGACGGACGACGCATCGATCGCGTGTGTCGCGCCCAGTTGACGGGCTCGCTCGAGCTTGCCCGGGTTGGCATCGATGGCAATGACGTGCCCGGCACCGGCTAGCCGCGCACCTTGGATGACATTGAGCCCGACACCGCCGCAGCCGATCACGGCAACGGATTCCCCTGCCTGGACATTGGCCGTATTGAGGGCTGCTCCCAGGCCGGTCACGACGGCGCAGCCGAGGATGCAGGCGAGCTCCATGGGGATGTCGGTGTTGACGGAGGTGACGGCCCGTTCGTCGAGCAGGATGTGGTCGGCCAGCGAGCCGACGTTGGCCATCTGGCCAACGCTGACGCCGTCGAGAGTCAACCGTGGCGCGTGGCCCGATGGTCGCTTCGTGACCTGCGGCTGCAGACACGACGTCGGCTCGCCGGCTGCGCATCGCAAGCATTCGCCGCACCCCATCACCAGGCACGTGACCACATGGTCGCCGACGTGAATGTCGCGTACATCGGGGCCGACCGCTTCGACGACCCCAGCACCTTCGTGGCCGAGGATGACGGGACGGGGACGGTACAAGGTGCCGTCGAGGTAGTGGTAGTCGCTGTGGCACAGGCCGGCCGCCACCGTGCGCATGAGGATCTCGCGGCCAATCGGCTCGTCGTGATCGACTTCGGCGATGTCGAGCTGGTCGGAATCGTCACGAAGTACTGCAGCGCGCATGGTCAGGAGCGTAGGCGCGACTACTTCACGCCACGGCGTTGGCGGGGGAGTGTGTACGCCCCTGCAGCCAGGGCGTTGGTCAGCTGGCGTCCGGCGTTCAGCATCAACCGAACATGATGGGTTTCGTGGTCGCCGAGCAGTCGCCCGGTCGGCCCGGCGGTCGAGATAGCGGCGATCACCTCGCCGTCGGGATGGTCGCGGATCGGCACGCCGATCGACGACAGGCCGATCTCGCCCTCGTCGATGCTGATCGCGTAGCCGCGCTCGCGCACCCGAGCCAACTCGTCGAGAAACATCTTCGGAATGACGATGGTGTGGCCCGTGTAGGGCTTCATACCGGCCTTGATCCGCGCCTCGGCGACCTCGGGCCGGAACGCGGCGATGGCCTTGCCGGCACTCGAGCGATGCACGGGTGATCGCCGAAACGCCTCGGTGGTGAACCGCAGCGCGCCGGCTCCTTCGACGCGCTCGATGTAGAGCACATCGCCACCGGAAGGCACGCCCAGCTGAACGGTCTCGCCAATAGCGTTGCGCAGCTCCACCAGTAGTGGAAGTGCCTGTGTTCGCAGTGCCGAACGAGTCGTGACCAGTTGGCCGTACTCGAGAAGGTGGACGCCGAGGCGGTACTTGCCGCTGGGCGTTCGCTCTAGCACACCCCGGCCGACCAGCACCCCGCACGTCCGGTGCATGGTGCTCTTGGTGACGCCGACACGCCTGGCAAGCTCGCTGAGGCCGATATCGCTGTCGGCGAAGAAGGTATCGAGGATGTCAAGGGCGATCGTCACCGAGCGCAACGCGGGCTTTGCCGGGGCCGCCGACTGTTCGATCATCGACCGACACCATATCAACGTTCGTGAGGAGCGAACATCATTGTGGCTGACCAGGTGATGTAGGTTCATACTGCGTCCTATGACATATGCCACCAACCTTTGGTACGCGGCGCTGTGGGCCGAAGATCTTGCAGAAGGCGAGCTCGAGAGTCGCACGATCTGCGAGCAGCCGATCGTGTTCTTTCGCGGTCCACAGGGACAACCGGTGGCGCTCGAGGATCGGTGTGCCCATCGTTTCATCCCGCTGAGCATGGGGCAGCTGTGCGACGGCGCTGCGTCGGTCGAGTGCCCCTACCACGGTCTGCGTTTCGGTGTCGATGGCACATGCGTGTTGAATCCGCACGGCTCGGGTCGCATCCCGGCGACACTGGCGGTTCGCTCGTATCCGGTCGAGGAGCGGCACACCATGCTGTGGATCTGGATGGGCACTGACGAAGCCGATCCCGATCTCATCCCCGACTTCTCGTACCTCGATGCCGGCGCCCCCGGCGTGCTGTCGAAGCGAGACTGGATCGAGATGGACGTCGACTACCAGCTGGTCATCGACAACCTGCTGGACCTGAGCCACGCGTCGTTCCTGCACCGCGGTGTGCTGGGCGATCCCTCGACACTGCAGTGCGACATCGACATCGACGGCACCGAGACGTCGGTCACGGTGACTCGCACACGATCCGACGTTGCCCCGGGGAAGTTGTTCGACCTGATGTTTCGCAACGACGGCAACGACGTCGACACCTGGTCGATCATGCGCTGGGACGCGCCGAGCTGCCTGCGTCACGAGGCAGGCGTCTGCCCGCCGGGAGCACAGAGACAAGACGGCATGACGGTCATCGGCACGCATCTCGTCACGCCGTCGGCGAAGGGCAAGTGCACGTACCACGTCGCCGCGGTTCGTATCGGCGAATCCGCCGGCGCTGCCGATGTGCAGATCTCCGACCAGCTCTCCGCGTTGCGCCGCTACGCGTTCGACGAGCAGGACCGCCCCATCCTGGAGGCTCAGCAGCGGGCGTACGACTTGGCAGGCGGGCCGGACTCGCTTCGACCCGTGATGTTGAGCATCGACGCCGCCCCGCTGCGGGCCCGCCGAGTGCTTGCCCAGATCATCGAAAGAGAGAATCAGGACGATGGCGAACGGGTGTTCGTGACTCTACACTGAGTGACGTGTCCGAGTTCAAGGTCGTCGCTGACTACCAACCCGCCGGTGATCAGCCGCAGGCCATCGCCAAACTGGCCGAGGGCGTCAACCGCGGCGATCGTTTCCAGACACTCCTTGGTATCACCGGCTCGGGAAAGAGCGCGACGATTGCCTGGACGATCCAAGAGACGCAGCGCCCAACGCTGATCCTGGCTCCCAACAAGTCGCTCGCCGCCCAGTTGACGCAAGAGATGCGCGAGTTCTTTCCGCACAACCGCGTCGAGTACTTCGTCAGCTACTACGACTACTACCAGCCCGAGGCGTACATCGCCTCCAGCGACACCTACATCGAGAAGGACTCGTCGATCAACGACGAGATCGACCGACTGCGCCACTCGGCCACCGCCGGACTGTTGACCCGACGCGACACCATCGTCGTCGCTTCGGTCAGTTGCATCTATGGCATGGGCAACCCCGAGGAGTACAAGGGCCAGTTGCTCGACCTCAGCGTCGGTGTCGATTACGACATGCGCAGCATTCTTCGTCGGCTCGTCGACCTGCAGTTCGACCGCAACGACATGACCCTCGGGCGCGGCAAGTTCCGCGTGCGCGGCGACACCATCGAGGTTCATCCCTCGTACGAAGAGACCGTGTTGCGCATCGAGATGTTCGGCGACACCGTCGATCGGTTGACCATGATCGACCCGCTCACCGGCGAGACGCTCAGCGATCTGCAACGCACCCAGGTGTTTCCCGCTACGCACTACGTCGCCGGCGACGAGCGCATGCGCAAGGCCGTGATCGGTATCGAGGCCGAGCTACAGGAACGGCTGGCGTGGTTCGAGAAAGAGGGCAAGTTGCTCGAAGCCCAGCGCTTGCGCATGCGCACGCAGTACGACCTCGAGATGATCCAGGAAGTGGGGTACTGCAACGGCATCGAGAACTACTCCATGCACATCGACGGCCGCAGCCCCGGTGAGCCGCCGTTCACGCTGCTCGACTACTTCCCGAAGGACTTCCTGCTTGTCATCGACGAGAGCCACGTGGCCGTGCCGCAGTTGCACGGACAGTTCATGGGCGACCGGTCGCGCAAAGACATCCTGGTCGAGCATGGCTTCCGCTTGCCCAGCGCGCGCGACAACCGCCCGCTGCAGTTCGAGGAGGTGCTCGGTCGCATCAATCAGTGCATCTTCTTGTCGGCCACACCGTCGCCATACGAGATCTCGCACAGCCAACAAGTCGTCGAGCAGATCGTCCGCCCCACCGGGCTGGTCGATCCCGAGGTCGTGGTGCGGCCGACGAAGGGGCAGATCGACGACCTGATCGAGATGGTCAACGACCGGGTCGTAAAGGGCGATCGCATCCTGGTCACGACGCTGACCAAGAAGATGGCCGAAGACCTCACCGAGTACCTACTCGAGCAAGGTCTGCGGGTGCGCTACCTGCACAGCAACATCGACACCATCCAGCGCATCGAGATCCTCCGCGCGTTGCGGTTGGGCGAGTTCGACGTGCTGGTCGGCATCAACCTGTTGCGCGAGGGTCTCGACCTGCCCGAGGTGTCGCTGGTGACGATCCTCGACGCCGACAAGGAGGGTTTCCTGCGCAGCGAAACCTCGCTGATCCAAATGATCGGCCGCGCGGCCCGAAACGTCGACGGCCAGGTCGTGATGTATGCCGACAAGGTCACCGCCTCGATGCGGAAGGCCATCGACATCACCCAGCAGCGCCGCCAACGCCAGATCGACTACAACCTCCAGAACGGCATCGATCCGCAGACCATTCGCAAGGCGGTCGGCGACATCCTGTCGTTGCTGCGCCCCGACGACACGTCGCCCGTTCCGGGCAAGGATCGCCGTCGCCAGCGCGAGCGCGACAAGGTGCAGCGCGAGCTGAAGACGTTGCCTGAGAAAGAACTCGCCCGTCTCATCCTGACGTTGGAGGAAGAGATGCACGAGGCCGCCGCCGAACTGAAGTTCGAGTACGCAGCGCGTCTACGCGACGAGGTCAACGAGCTGCGTCGCGAGCTGCGCGACGCCGGCTAGCTCGCGGCACGGCCACGCGCGATGATCACGGGATGGTGACTGGCTACGGGGGCACATATCGCGGCCTTGTCGTCGACAATGCCGACCCGCTGCAGCAGTACCGGCTCGGAGTCGTCGTGCCGGACATCTACGGAGAGGCGTCCGTGTGGGCCCTGGCATCGCTGACGGGTTCCGGCACATCTCTGCCCGCCGTCGGCGACGAGGTGATGGTCTCGTTCGAACACGGCGACACCGACTATCCGGTGTGGGAGCCGAACTCCGCCAACGTCGACAGCGGCGTCGCCACCGGGAGGTACGTGGGGAAGTACCGCGGGCTCGTTGTCAACATCGACGACCCGATGCAGGAGAACCGGCTGGAGGTGACTGTTCCCGAAGTCGACCCGTCGTCGACGTGGGCCCCACCGTCCGACGACGTCAGGTACACCGACCCGCCCGCGGTGGGCTCGGATGTCTGGATCGAGTACGACTTCGGAGATCCCGCCTACCCGCGCTGGGTCGGCCTGGCCTGACAGGCCCTACCAGGCAGAGACGAGGGGCGCCGACAACACGGTGGTCATCGAGTCGGGCGGCAACGGCAGGGCGAACAGGTAGCCCTGTCCCAACCGGCAGCCCAGGCGGACCAGGCGATCGCATTGCGTCTGGGTCTCGACCCCTTCGGCGATCACTTCCAGGCCGGCGTCAGCAGCCATCGAGATCATCGCCTTCACGACGGCCGGTTCGCGCTCGCCGTCGATCACCTGGCCGGTGAAGCGACGGTCCAGCTTGACCCCGCTGATCGGCAGCGAAGTCAACGTCTCGAGGCTGGCGAAACCGACACCGAAGTCGTCGAGCACCAGTTTGACCCCGGCGTCGGCAACCTCGGTCAATTCGTTGAGTGTCGAGGGCGACAGGTCGAACGACTGCCGCTCGCTGAGCTCGAGTGAGATCATTTCCAGGGGAATGTTGTGCTTGTCTGCGAGGGCGGTCACGGCCTTTCGGAGACCCGTCGCCGGGATCGAGTCGAAGTCGAAGTTGACCGCGAGTCGCAGGTTCGGCGAGACGTTGCGGAAAGTCGCCAGGTGCGACAGGCCGTCATCGAGCATTCGTTGGAACAACGAAGCGTTCAACCCGGCGCGCTCGATGCCCGGCAGGAACTCGTACGGCTCGCGAATGCCGGTGTCGGTCTGCCAGCGGGCCAATGCCTCGATGGCGACGACGTCGCCGGTGCGCATGTCGACAATGGGCTGGAAGTAGGCACGGATCTGGCCGCGGTCGAGTGCGTTGACCAGTTCCGCCGTCGCATCGTCCAAGGTCGTCGTGGCGATGGTGACGGCCGACCGCGCCGCGGCGATCGACGCCTCGGCTGCGTCGAGTGCGGCTCCGAGCCCGACGCCCGGCAGGCGCCGGCCCACGCCGACCCACGCGGCGATCCCGGCTGACGCGATGGATTGACGCAGGTGGGTCTCGAGTGACGTGGCCTCCGCCGCGCACAGATCGACCGCGAGGATGCCGAACTGCAGACCGGTGATCCGTGCGCAGAAGTGGCGGTCTTCGACGGTTGCCTTCAGGAGCTTGCCGAAGTCGGCAAGCAACTCGTCGCCGGCGTCGTGCCCCTCGCGCTTGTTCAGCTCGTGCAACTCGTCGAGACAGATGATGAACACCCACGCCTGCTCGCCGTTGGCGTTGCAGCGCTCGTCGTCGCGGCCGAGCTGTGTCTCCCACGCTTGCCGGGTGGCTGTGCCCGTAAGCACGTCGAGCGAAGCGCCTGATTGCTCCGCCCGGCGAGTGCTTGCCGCGAGGGCCCCCTCTGCTCCGGCGAGCGCGCCGAGCGTGTTGGCCAGTAGTGGGATCAGCGACTCGGCATGCGCCGGCATGGGTGAGGGGTGCTCGCGACTGAGGCCGACGAGCGCGCCGTAGGGCTCACCGTTGGGCATCTGGACCGGCACGACCATCTTCGAGACGTTGGCGAGGAAACGATCCGTCGACAGATCGTTGGGCAGCACACTGTTGGCGACGATCGAGAACTGTGGATCGACCGACGCAATCACGATGCGTTCGTAGTCGTTGATCCGCGTCAGCAGCCAGGTCGGGAAACCCGAATGCCGTCGTAGGTGTTCGAGCGCGGCGCGAGCCGTCCGCCCCAGGGTCGCATCAGTCGTCAGTCCGCCGTTCATGCCAGTCCTATCGGCACAATTCGACCGCAACTAGAGCAGAACGTGTGTTCGTTTTCGTGGTACATTCTGCGACATGTTCCACAGCAGCCGATCGCGTCGATCTCGGTAGCCTCGCCACAATGCCTGTCGCCGATTCCGGAAAGATCATCGTTCGTGGCGCTCGCGAGCACAACCTACGAAACGTCAACGTCGAACTGCCGCGCGACAAGATGATCGTGTTCACCGGATTGTCGGGTTCCGGCAAGAGCAGCCTGGCTTTCGACACCATCTATGCCGAGGGGCAGCGTCGCTACGTCGAAAGCCTCAGTGCCTACGCAAGACAGTTCCTCGGCCAGATGGACAAGCCCGATGTCGACATGATCGAGGGTTTGTCGCCGGCCATTTCTATCGATCAGAAGTCGGCCAGCCGCAATCCGAGATCGACGGTCGGCACGATCACCGAGATCTACGACTACCTCCGCCTGCTGTACGCACGCATCGGCGTGCAGCACTGCCCGAACGACGGCACACGCCTGCAACGGCAGACGCCCCAGCAGATTGTCGACCGCATCCTCAAGCTGCCCGACGGCACCAGGTTCCAGGTGCTGTCGCCTGTCGTGCGCGGTCGCAAGGGCGACTACGACACGCTGCTCGAAGACCTCGCGGGTCAGGGTTACGTACGGGCCCGCATCGATGGCGAGGTTGTCGACATCGCCGAGTTCTTGAAGCGCGACGAGCGACTCGCCCGATACGAACAGCACAAGATCGAGGTGATCATCGATCGCCTCGTGCGCCGCGACGGCATCGAGCGCCGCCTCACCGACTCGCTGGAGACAGCGCTGAAGCTGGCCGACGGGGTCGCCGAGGTCGAACTGATGCCGGCCGACGGCAGCACCAGCGAAACCCTCACCTTCAGCCAGCATCTGGCCTGCCCGAAGTGCGGCACCAGTTACGACGAACCGGCACCGCGCAACTTTTCGTTCAACTCGCCGTACGGCGCGTGCGAAGCTTGCGACGGCCTGGGTACCACTTTCGAGGTCGATCCGGAACTGATCATTCCCGATCCCGATCAGTCGATCAACGGTGGCGCGATCGCGCCGTGGCGTACGTCCAACACGCAGTACTTCACGCGCATGCTCGAGGCCGTCGCCGAGGTATACGGGCTGGATCTCGACGCGCCCTACCGCACGTTCACCGCCAAGCAGCAGAAGGTCGTGCTGCACGGCGTCGAGGGCAACCTGAAGGTGAAGTACAAGAACCGGTACGGCCGCACCCGCGAATACTCGACCGCGTACGAGGGGGTCATCCCGTGGCTCAACCGGCGACGATCAGGCGCCGAGAGCGACTGGTCACGCGAGCAGTACGAGGGCTACATGCGCGAGGTGCCGTGCACTGCATGCGGTGGCGCTCGACTGAAGCCATCCTCGCTGGCGGTCACCGTCAACGAGCTCAACATCGCCCAGGTTTGCGACATGGCCATCGGCGAGTCCGCCAAGTTCTTGGCAGCGCTCGAGCTGACCGAGCGAGATCGACTGATCGCCGAGCGGGTCACCAAAGAGATCAACGCCAGGCTGGGCTTCCTGCTCGATGTCGGGCTCGACTACCTCAGCCTGTCTCGATACGCCGCCACGTTGGCTGGTGGTGAGGCGCAGCGCATCCGCCTGGCCAGCCAGATCGGGTCCGGTCTGGTCGGCACCCTCTACGTACTCGACGAACCGTCGATCGGTTTGCATCAGCGCGACAATCGCCGGCTGATCGACACCCTGCTTCGCCTGCGCGATCTCGGCAACACGGTGCTGGTGGTCGAGCACGACGAAGAGACGATCCGCGAGGCTGACTGGATCGTCGACATCGGCCCAGGTGCGGGCGAGCACGGCGGCGATGTCGTCTACAGCGGTCCGGTGAAGGGCATCACCAAGGTCAAGGAGTCGATCACTGGGCAGTACCTGTCCGGCAAGAAGTCGATCCCGTTGCCGAAGCAGCGGCGCCAGCCCGGCCTCGAATGGCTCGAGATCAAAGGCGCCCGCGAACACAACCTGCGCAACATCGACGTGCGCATCCCGCTGGGCTGTTTCGTCGCCATCACCGGGGTCAGCGGCAGTGGCAAGAGCACCCTGGTGCGCGACATCTTGCTGCCGGTGCTGATGCAGCGGATCTACAAGTCGAAGCACGCGGCCGGTAAGCACAAGAAAATCGACGGGCTCGATCTGCTCGACAAGGTGATCGACATGGATCAGTCGCCGATCGGTCGCACCCCGCGATCCAACCCGGCCACGTACACCGGCGTCTTCGACAACATCCGCAAGTTGTTCGCCACCACTGCCGAGGCCAAGGTGCGCGGGTACATGCCGGGCCGGTTCAGCTTCAATGTGCAGGGTGGCCGTTGCGAGGCATGCTCGGGCGACGGCAACATCAAGATCGAGATGCACTTCCTGCCCGACGTTTACGTGCCGTGCGAGGTGTGCAAGGGCGCTCGCTACAACCGCGACACGCTCGACATCGCCTTCAAAGGCAAGAACATTGCCGAGGTGCTCGACATGCCTGTCGCCGAGGCGGTCGGCTTCTTTGCCAATCAACCGGCGATCGGTCGCTACATGCAGACCCTGCTCGATGTCGGGCTGGGATATGTGCGGCTCGGTCAGTCGGCGCCGACGTTGTCGGGCGGTGAGGCGCAGCGCGTGAAGCTGGCATCTGAACTCGCCAAACGCTCGACCGGTCACACGATCTATCTGCTTGATGAGCCCACCACAGGCCTGCACTTCGACGACGTGCGTAGGCTGTTGACCGTGCTGTCACGACTGGTCGACCAGGGCAACACGGTGCTGATCATCGAGCACAACCTCGACGTGATCAAGACCGCCGACTGGCTGATCGACCTCGGACCCGAAGGTGGCAGCGGTGGTGGCCTGGTGGTCGCCGAGGGCAGCCCCGAAGATGTCGCCGCGGTCGACGCCAGCCACACTGGCCGCTTTCTTCGTCCGCTGCTGACGTGACAGCGGTCGTCGACCAGGCCGCCCTGCAGCGTCGCACCATCACGACACTGCGGCTCGCCCAAGTGCCGGGGCAGGCGGCGATCGCCGGTGTCGTTGCGGTCCTTGCTCTGTACGTCGGCGACCTGTTGGGCGACGACCGCTTCGCAGGGTCGGGCAACGCCGCCTTCACCCTCGGTTCGGCGATGATGGCCCCGTCGTTTGCTTCGTTCAGCCGTCGGCGAGGTCGCCGCCCTGCTCTGGTCGCGGCGTTCACGATCGGCGCGTGTGGTGCAGCGGTAGCCGCATTCGGCGGGCAGATGCGATGGGTGTGGTTGCTGCTGGTCGGCATGGTGATGTTCGGTGGCGCGCAAGCAGCGTCGCTGCAGGGTCGATTCGTCGCCGCCGATCTCGCCGAACCCGGGCAAGGGCCGCGGGCTATCGCCGCGGTGGTCTGGATCGGCACTCTCGGTGCCGTGTTCGGCCCGGTCCTGACGCCGCAGTGGAAGAGCCTCGCTCCACATCTCGGGCTCGATCCCAGCGTGGGGCCGATCGCCTTCGCGGCCATCTTGTCGCTCGGTGCCGCGGCCATCATCTGGTTTCGGCTGCGACCCGATCCGCTGGCAGTCATCGGCGGGATCGATCCGACAGCCAGCCGTGTGCAGCCGATCAAGTCCGTGAAGCGATCATGGGTGGTGATCCGTCGCGAGCCGATGGTGCAGCTCGGCCTGGCGTCGATGATCACCGTGCAGTCTGCGATGGTGGCCGTGATGACGATGACTCCGCCGCACATGCGCGACCACAATCACGCGGGATCTTCGGCATACGTGATCGCCGTGCACATCGCCGGCATGTACGGCCTGGCGCCATGGGTCGGTCGATTCGTCGAGCACGTGCGGCCCGACCGCGCTGTGATGATCGCCGGCTTGGTTTTGTCAGGCGGTACCGCGGCCGCGGTGCTGGCCGGCTACCACCGGCCCTTGATCTTCGTCGGGCTGTTCCTGCTCGGCCTCGGGTGGAACATCGGGCTGATCGCCGGAAGTTCGCTGGTCACCAGTTCTGTCGTGCTGTCGGAACGTGTCGAACTGCAGGGCACCGCCGATTTGATGATGAGCTTCTGCGGAGGCCTAGCGGCTTTTGGTTCCGGCTTCATCAAGCGGGCGTGGGGCTTCCACCTGCTGGCCAACGGCACCAGCATCGTCGCCCTGGCGTTGGCCGTGTTCGCCGGAATGCGGCTGTTCAGCTCCCGCGAAGGCGCTTACTCAGCTCGTTGAGCCGTTCCTTTTCGTCCTTGCTGAGAGAGTTCATTCCGGTGGCGCTGATCTTGTCGAGCAACTCGTCGAGCTCGCTCTGCGCGGCCGAGACCGTGGTGCTGCCGACCCACGGCCCGGCGACGACTGCCGGGCGCCTGGTGCGCTTCGGTTCGCGGCGCCGGTGTGGCATCGAGATCTTCGGGATCCACGGAAACGCTTCAAGCATGCCCACTGCCCGGGCCGTGAGCGCGCTGACTAGCAGCGAGACCACGAAGAACACCAGCTGCCGACCGTTGCGATCGCCAGTGAGCTGCAGCACCTCGGCGGCCACGTAGATGGCGCCGAGCACCCACGCCGGGATTCCGAAGAAGAACCGTACGTTCGGGTATTCGGCGATGAACGTGAGCAGCACCACGAGTTGCACGGTGTGAACCCCGAACTGTGGAAGATCCAACGCGGTGCCGACCAACCCGGGGATCACGATGATCATTGTCAGGTACCAGGCGAAGCGGGTACGACCGACCTGTTCTTCGAGGCGGCTACCGAAGTACCACAGCACCGCAATCGAAACAATGACCCACAGCAGTTGCCGGTCGAAGCCATTGGCGAGCGGCCAAGTGGCAATTCGCCACACATGGCCCGAGGTGACCTCGTTGGGGATCAGGGCCAACCTGACCAGGATCGTCTTGTCGATGGCGTAGACCAGCACGGAGACGCCGCACAGCAGGCCCAGTAGGGCAGCGGAGCCGATCTCCAGCGTGCCCACGCGGAACCACGGGTCGTTCGGTCCCCGACGGTTCGGCTTGGAGTAGGCAAATCGACCGGCCACGGGTCAAACCCTACCGCGGCTCGCGGCGTGAGAGGCCTAGCCCCGACATCGCCCTAGCCTCGATATCGATGGTGCAGCGTCCGCCAACCGGCACGATTCCAGACACACCCGGGTCGTATCAGTTCAAGGACGCGCTCGGCTGGGTGATCTACGTCGGGAAGGCGTCGAGCCTGCGCCAGCGCCTGTCGAACTACTTCCAGGACCCGCGCAACATGCATCCGCGTACGGCCCAGATGGTCGCCACAGCGGAGTCCGTCGAGTGGATCGAGGTTCGCAACGAGGTCGAGGCATTGATGCTCGAGTACAGCCTCATCAAGCAGCATCGTCCTCGGTTCAACATTCGCCTGCGCGACGACAAGAGCTATCCGTTCCTGGCCGTCACGCTCGACGAGCAATTCCCCAGAGCCTTGGTCATGCGTGGCCGAAAGCGCAAGGGCACGAAGTACTTCGGGCCGTATGCGCACGCCTATGCGATCCGCGACACATTGGACCTGTTGCTGCGCAGCTTCCCGATCCGCACGTGCAGCCCCGGCAAGTTCAACGAGCACCAACGCCTGGGGCGGCCGTGCCTGCTGTTCCATATCGAGAAGTGCAGCGGCCCGTGTGTCGGCGAGATAAACGAGGCCGACTATCGGCAACTGGTCACCGAGCTGTGCGACTTCTTGGAAGGCGATACTGACGACATCGTCAAGCGCCTTGACGCCGAGATGAGGTCCGCCGCGCACGAGCTCGAGTACGAGCGAGCGGCGCGCGTGCGCGACCGGCTGACTGCGGTGCGCCGTGCGATCGAGAAACAGCAGATGGTCGCGGAACGCAGCGAAGACATCGACGTGATCGGCTTGGCCGACGACGATCTCGAAGCGGCCGTGCAGATCTTCTACGTTCGCAAGGGTCGAGTCGTCGGACGCAAGGGCTTCGTCGTCGACAAGGTCGAAGAGCTGAGTCCGGGCGGTTTGATCGATCGCATCCTCGAGGAGTTGTACGGTGACGAGCCACCGCTGGGTGTTCCGAAGCAGGTCCTCGTTCCGGTTGAGCCCGACGATCTACGGACCTACGAGGAATGGCTGACCTTGATGCGCGGCTCGCGCGTGCAGATCCGCGTGCCGATGCGCGGCGACAAGCGCAATCTGCACGAGACGGTCACGCGCAATGCAAAGGAAGAGTTCATGCGTCATCGGCTCCGGCGCGCCGGTGATCACAACGCCCGCAGCCGAGCCCTCACCGAGTTGCAGGATCTGCTGGCGTTGCCCGAAGCACCGCTGCGGATCGAGTGCTACGACATGGCACACCTGCAGGGAAGCGACTACGTCGGCTCGATGGTCGTTGTCGAGGATGGGTTGCCGAACAAACGCGAGTACCGGCGATTCAAGATCAAAGATGTGCCGGGCAACGACGATTACGCGGCGATGGAGGAGGTGCTGACCCGTCGGCTCACCGCCTATCTCGACGAGCGCGATCGTCCATTGACCGAGTTGGGGCAGCGACCAGGGAAGTTCTCGTATCCCCCGCAGCTGTTGCTGGTCGACGGCGGCAAGGGCCAACTAGCGGTCGCCGAACGCGTCGTGCGATCCCTCGGCCTCTTCGACGAGATCCCCATCGCCTCGTTGGCCAAGCGATTCGAGGAGGTCTACACGCCTGGCCGCAGCGAGCCGGTCGAGGTGCCGCGCGGCAGCGAGGCGTTGTTCATGTTGCAGCGAATCCGCGACGAGGCCCATCGTTTCGCCAACACGTTCCACCGCGAGTTGCGCGGCAAGCGGATGACCACCAGCTCCCTGGATGGCATCCCCGGTCTTGGTGACGCACGCAAGAAGAAGCTGGTGCAAGTGATGGGTGGAGTCAACGCGGTCAAGAAGGCATCGCTGGATGAGTTGAAGGCCCAATCGTTCCTGCCCGATGCAGTGGCCGAAGCCATCCACGCCAAGTTTCACCAAGCGACCGGCTCGTCGTCCTGACCCCGTTGCTTGGGCATGAACCAACGGCGCTGGCGGCGGGACGGTCCGCAGGCGACCACTTCGTCGCCAGCGCTGGCCTTAGGACCGCGCGCTCTCGTGGAGGGGGTGTCTCGTTGCCGAACTCAGCGACGGCTGACCATGGCCGTACGATCGTCCTGTGAGCGACGAGAGTCTGTGGGAGACCCACGCGGCGTGGTGGATCGAGGGCTTCACCGACGGCGCTGATCCGGAGTACGAGGAACAGATCCTCCCGCTCGCCGCCGCCGAATTGGCCGACGCCAGGCGTGTGCTCGATGTCGGCTGTGGCGACGGCCAGATCAGTCGGCTCGCAGGCAGGCTCGGAGCGGATGTCGTCGGCATCGACCCCACCTGGAACTGCGTCAGCGTCGCCGCCCAACGCGGCGGGGCCTCGTTCGCCCGCAGCGAAGCCGCGGCGCTGCCGTTCGCCGATGCGAGCTTCGACGCGGTCGTGGCGTGTCTGGTGTTCGAGCACATCCGCGATGTCGATGCAGCCATCGGCGAGGTAGCTCGCGTGCTGCAACCGGGCGGTCGGTTCTGCTTCTTCCTCAACCATCCGTTGCTGCAGACGCCGAACAGTGGGTGGATCGACGACCATGTGCTGGACCCGCCCGAGCAGTACTGGCGCATCGGCGCCTACCTGATCGAGCAGGAGAGCGACGAGGAGGTGGAGAAGGGCGTTTTCATCCCCTTCATCCACCGCCCGCTCAGTCGATACGTCAACACGCTCGCCGAGAATCGCTTGCTGATCGAGCGCATGCTCGAGCCAGCGCCACCCAACGGATTCCTCGAGCGGGCCAGCGAGTACCTGGATGCGGCAACCATCCCGCGTCTGCTGTATCTCCGAACGCGCAAGGTCTAGGCAATACCATGTTCGTGTAGTGGCCGACATCGTGCTGATCACCGGATTGTCAGGCGCCGGGCGTTCAGGCGCCGCTGCAGTACTGGAAGATTTGGGCTGGTACGTGATCGACAACCTGCCGACGTCGTTGGTCGACACGATTGTCGAACTGGCGAGCAAGCCAGGAAGCGACATCGAGCGATTGGCACTGGTGTCCGGCCGCCAACACGTCGACTTGCTGCCCAAGGTCGCCGCGCTGCGAGGCGACGGTCACTGGGTGCGCATCGTGTTCCTCGATGCCACGACCGCGGAACTGGTGAAGCGTTACGACTCGTCGCGGCGCAAGCATCCGTTGGATGCCGAAGCCGATGGCCTCGTCGAAGCAATCGAGCTGGAGCGTTCGCTGCTGGATCCGGTGAAGGGCGCAGCCGATCTGGTGATCGACACGACAGACCTGAACATTCACCAGTTGAAGACAAAGCTGGTCGGGGCGTTCGATCAGACGGGCGACGGTCAACGACTGCAAATCGCCATCGAGAGCTTCGGCTACAAATTCGGCCTTCCTCTCGACGCCGACATCATCATGGATGTTCGCTTCCTGCCTAACCCTCACTGGGAGGAAGCACTGCGACCGTTGACCGGCCACGACCCGGCCGTGCGCGACTTCGTGATCGAGCGATCGCACGCGTCTCACTTCCTCGACGAGTTCGAGGCGATGATGGTGTCGCTGGTG
>JANOCR010000002.1:0-4426 GCA_031412355.1 Ilumatobacteraceae bacterium
CGGTCAGCGGCAGCCCCGACGAAGCAGCATTCAAGGCCGCCGTACGCGAGTTCTCGCAGAAGGCGATCGAGTTCGAATGACCGGCGTCACGGTGGCGTGAGGTCGATCCCCGTCCAGCGCGCTACGCGTTGACTGCGTTTAACGTGGCAAAGGCCTGGTCGAGCGCCTCCCAGAGGGCGTCGCTCAGGATCTGGACCCCGATCACTGCCGTGGACGAGGCGTCGGTCGGGTTGGCGACCAACAGGACGAACTCGGCGCGCCTCAACAGTCGGCAACCCGAGCGCGAACTCTTAGCCAACTGATCCAGATCGCGTGGTGCGAGGGGCCGAGGAAGCTGATCTCGAATCACGCCAGAACTAGCGCCGATCTGCCGATCGGAACGTCACGTTGATTGCGGAGACTGAATCAGATAATCTGAATTTATGCCCGAGATCACTGCGACCGAAGCTTCACGGAGCTTCGCCGACCTGCTCGACGCCGTGGAGCACCGCGGCGAGACCTACACCATCGTTCGCCGCGGCAAGGTGATCGCACAACTCGAACCAGCCAAAGCGGCCTCCGGCGCTCTCACGAAGGACTTGCTCCGTCGACACCGCATCGACGCCGACTGGAGCAACGAGCTCGCCGATCTCCGGTCACAACTCGTCACGGAGGACCGATTCTGACGGCATTGCTGCTCGACACGAATGTACTGATCGCTGCTGAGCGTGGGACGCTTGATCTCGACGACTTGATAGCAGACGACGACGAGTCGGCGATCGCAGCGATCACTCTCGCCGAACTCGGTGTCGGCGTGGAGCTTGCGACCGGACGGCGACGGACGAATCGGCGCGCATTCCTCGACGACGTGCTCGCGACGCTCCCGGTCATCGACTACGGGGTTGGCGTTGCGGCGGCACACACGGCGTTACTCGTGGCCGTGCGCAAAGCAGGCCGCCCACGGGGAGCCCATGACTTCATCATCGCGGCAACGGCCCGAGCAACACACCGAACCGTCGTCACCGCTGATCGAGCCGGCTTCGACGATCTTCCCGGCGTTCGCCTCCGAGCACCGGAGTAAGCGCCCACCGACAACTGCCGATCTCGCGCACTCCCCCAGGGAGTGTGCGATTGTGAATCAGCGAGCGCCGATCTGCCGATCTGGCCGCCGTGCGAAATACTCGATCAGCTCAGATCGCGCGCACAGAACAGACGGCGCAGATCCACGCTTGCTACGAGTCGTAGAGCCGAGCAGAACGGCGCGTCGCGCAATTGTTGCCGCCCCTGTGGTGGTGATCGGTGGTCTTGGCCAGCCGTGCGTGCTCGGCGGCGTCAAGTCCGGCCGAATCTGTGGCTCGACAGCATCGGACCCTCCAGACTGCTCGCATCTATGGTGGGTACAGCGCCCGAAGTCGGCAGTCTCGCGAGCGTTACCAGTGCGAGGTGCCGGGGCCGCCCTTGAACGGACCGGTGACGTTGACGGTCACCCAACCGCCGTAGAAGGAGCCCTGGTTCGGCTGGACGTGCTCGTCGTCGACCCAGCAGTCAAGCAGCTGAGGATAAAAGGCCCAGGCGCCGGCGATCGACGCGAACTCCGGCGTGGGTCGCGGATAGCTCCACGCCGCCCTCGATGCGATGGTGTCACCGGCGAGCACGTCGGCGTAGGTGGCGATTCCCTTCCACTCGCACAGCGTGTGGTGGTGGGCGTCAGGTCGCAACAATGTGTCGTCGATGAACCGCAGGTCAAGGTAGTACGCCGGCGGCTGACTGGTCTCCAGCACCCGGTGCGACCACGGTGCGTCTGCCACGACGACACCGCCGAGCTCGACCCGGATCCGCCACTCGACACGCTCGACACGCGGCGGCCGCGGAAAGTCCCACACCGACTCAACCTGCTTGCCGTTCGCAGCAACATCCACCACCCCGGCACGCTACGGCAACGCCCACCTTGCCGGACCCGTCGCGTGGGTGTCATGTGCGGCGCGATCTCACCTGGTTGTCACGGCACCTACAAAATCGTCGTCAATCGCACGCAGAACGCGCGCACAGATCAGCGAGTCGCACGACGCCCCGAGCACGCGCCAGAACGAAGCGCATATGCGTTGCCGGTCAGCGACCCCGGAGTGCGGGCGGTCGGGAGTCGGCGTCGGTTTAGGCGGGAACGTCGACCATGCCGGCGAGCATCGTTTGGAGGATGGCCTGGTCGGGGCCGACGAAGGGTTCGGCCGCAGGCGCCTGGGCCAGCGAGTCAACGAGGAAGTCGAGCATGGCGCCCGGGGCGGGCGGGAGGTGGCTGCTGCACACCATGGTCGGCTCGATTGCCCGCAGCTGGTCGAGGGCGTGGCTGAAGGCATCGCTGTCGACGTGGTGCACCCAGGCCGAGTCGATAGTGGCCCAGCGCACCTGCCCGGTCCGTAGCTCGTCGGTGTCGATGTCGGCGGCGGTTTGGGGGACCGAGCTGAGCAGGGCGCCGAAGCAGTCGGAGCTGAACAGGATCCCGGTGCGGTCGTCGACGAAGCCGGTGGTGATGGGGTTGTCGTAGACGGGCGGCTTGACGGCGGTCAGCCGGCGGTCGCCGACCGTCACGGTCTGGCCGGGGTTGACGAGGTGGACGCGATCCATCGGCAGCGGCGTCGATGACAGTCCCATGATGCCGACGCCGAGGAACGACGTGATCACTCGCAGGTAGGGATTGGCATCGAGGAGCGTGGCGAGGGAGCCGATGTGGTCGAAGTCGGTATGGGTGAGCCAGATCCAGCGCAGATCGCCCGGATCGATCACCGACGACAGCGCCGACATGAACTCGTCGCTTCCGGCAACGGTGCCGGTGTCGACGAGCACGGGCTCGCTGCCGTGCAGCACGAAGGCGTTGATGGCGAGCGAGCCGAGGGCGGGGATGTCAGCGGTCGTCGTGATCACATCGACGCCGGGGATGGCCGTGAAGCAAGTGGTCATGATCCGGCCTCGTTTTTGGCCTCGGTGGGAACTGATGCGCCTCGGTGCTCGGCTTCGGCCGCCGCCTTCAGGCGTTCGAGGGTGGTGCGCATCCCCTTGAGCAGCTCCTTGTGGCGGTTGGTGGGCACGTCGAGGATCCGAGCCCAGGTCGGGATCCACCGCACCTCGTAGCCTTCGGTCACCCGGGTGCTGCTGTCGCCCTGGGGCTCGAACCGGTAGCGCCACACGGTGGACTCCCGGCCGCCCTCGTCGGTGACGAAGGCGAACTCGCGTCCCGGATCGGCGACCAGCACCCGGCCGTGGCGCGAGTAGCGGATGCGCCGTCCGGGTCCCACCGCGTTGTGCCCCATGAATGTCGTGCCCTCTGCGGCGACGGTGACGTCGCCCTCCCAGTCGACGCTCTCGCACTCCGGGCTCCACGCCCCGATACGGGGCAGGTCGGAGACCATCGCGTAGAGCGCATCGGCGCTGGCTTCGATGTCGAGCTCGACGTGGTCTTCGGTCAACCACCAACGCTGGTTCTTCGGCGCCATCGGATCCTTCCTTCTCTCGTTCTGACGTTCCATAAGCTAATATCATTAGCCTTTGCTGTCAAGAGAATCTTCTGCTATAATGCACGCATGTCGTCGACGATAGAGGGAACCGCCCCCGCACCGGGCGACCGTCGAGCCCGGCGGCGCCAGGAGACCATCGACGAGATCCTCGCCATCGCCGAGGTTGTGATGACCGAGGAGGGGGTCAACGGACTCAGCCTGTCGGAGGTCGCCCGTCAGCTCGGGGTGAAGCCGCCGTCGATCTACAAGTACTTCGACTCGCTGATGGCCATCTATGACGCCCTCTTCGAACGGGGTCAGCGAACCCACCTCGAGATCATGCGCACCGCGATGGCGCGAGCCGAACCGGGCCTCGACGCTCTCGTCGCCGGCCTCGAGGCCAGCGGCCGCTGGGCGCTCGCCCACCCAGCAACAGCGCAACTGCTGTTCTGGCGCCCCGTCCCCAGCTTCCAGCCGACGCCCGAGGCCATGGCCACCAGCGTCGAGATGGTCCGGCTTCAACGCCAGGCGCTAGCCAACGCCGCCGCGGCAGGCCAACTCGGCGCTGGTGCCGACTCCGACGAGGCCCTATGGGTCACATCGGTCCTCATCAGCGGCATCATCGGCCAGGCAATCGCCAACGAGCCCGGCCTCGCCTGGGGCGAGGGCCGCTTCAGCCGGCTACTCCCCAAACTTCTCGGCACACTCGCCGCCCTGTACCCCCCGAAGCCCGTCCGCCGACGATCGTGAGGCGTTGGCGCCATCGAGCGGCCCGGTGATGCGTTCGGACGTCACCGAACCGCCGGTGAGCAACACATAACGACGGCGCAGAACTCCAGTCCGGAGATGTGGAAACCCCATCACATAACACCCGCACAGAACCTCGCCAACGTTCACTGCGGCAACAGGTGCCAACGGCGCATCGCCATGCGTCCCCTACCGCCGGATCTGCGGCCGAG
>JANOCR010000003.1:0-2913 GCA_031412355.1 Ilumatobacteraceae bacterium
CGCCTGGGCACCGTCTGAGGCATGCAGGTCTGCAGGCGACTCCCCTCCCGGCGCACGGCATCGACCTCCACATCCCGGCCTCACGACATCTCGA
Organism: Ilumatobacteraceae bacterium; assembly: GCA_031412355.1. GTDB lineage: Bacteria > Actinomycetota > Acidimicrobiia > Acidimicrobiales > Ilumatobacteraceae > JAENVT01. The sequence goes on from JANOCR010000003.1 coordinate 95, forward strand.
TGACGTGGATCTCCGGTTCCGACGACGGACCGACGAACTGGAAGGAGTTGAGCGACCTCGACTGGTCACGCTTCAAACTCGTCTTGGGCGGTGGCGGCGCCACGGGTGCGGCGTTCGAGGCCGGCGTGCTGCTTGCCCTGACCACCGACCATGGGGTCAACCTTCAGGACGCGTCACATTTGGTAGGGACGTCGGCAGGATCCGTCGTGGCCGCCCTGATCACGATGGGGCTCGGCGCTGATGATCTCGCCGCGGTCCTATCAGGCGCGCCCGAGCGGTTGTCGCCGGGCAGCGCCCGACACAACCTCACCCTCGGCTCGGATCCGCCGCCGGCCGTGAAGCTGCGCAACCTCATGCGGCTGATGGGACCGAAGGACCTCATGACATCTGCCGGGCTGGCCGCGCGGCGCCGATATCGCGCCTTGTGGCTGCACTCTCTCAGGCCCGGTACCTTCGACCTCGCCCGGCAGCTTCCTTTCATCCCCGGCATGGCGTGGCCATCCGAGCATCGACTGTCGATCTGTTGCACCGACAGCGGCACCGGTCAGCGAGTCGTCTTCGACCGCGCCAGCGACGTGGCCCTGGCCGATGCCATCGCAGCATCCTGTGCGGTTCCCGGCGTGATGCGCCCCGTGGTCATCGAGGACCGCGTGCTGGTTGACGGCGGGGTCGTGTCGCCGACCAACGCCGACGTGGTCCTCGGCGAAGAGCCAATGCTGACGGTGGTGGTCTCACCGATGAGTGGCACGGGTGCACGTTCCGCACTCGGCCGCGCCTCATCGAGGTATGCGTCGCATCGCCTGCACGGCGAGCTTCGCCACAGCCGACATGCTGGCGGTGTGCTGGTGATCGAACCAGCCGCGACACTCGGCGCGCTCGTCATCGACGATGCCCTTGACAACTCAACGACTACGAAGATCCTGGTGTCGTCGTTCATCAACCCCTGCCAGGCGACGGTCAAGCGCCCGACCAAGGAGGTTTTGCTATGACAATGCACGACCTTGCGACACGCATCGAGCACATCGATCGCCTCGACGTGATCGCCAAGCCGCTCGGCGAACTTGTGAAGCGGTTGATCCCAAACGGACGTCGCAAGGATGTCCTCAGCGGCACCTGGCTCGGACACCCGCTGCATCCACTGCTGACCGACATCCCCATCGGGTCGTTCACCAGCGCGACGATTCTCGACCTCATCGGCGGACGCCGCCTGCAACCCGCCGCCAACCTTCTCGCGGGTATCGGCGTCGTGTCGGTCGCGCCGACTGCAGCCGCAGGCTTCGCCGACTGGTCGGACACGTACGGACCGGGGCGGCGGATCGGTGTGGTTCACGCCGCAGCGAACGTGGTGGGCGTCGGCTTCTACACCGCATCGATCATGTCGCGCCGGCACGGCAAGCGCTTCAAGGCGACGGTGCTCGGTCTGATGGGAATGGGCGTGATGTCAGTCGGCGGCTACTTGGGCGGGCACCTCACCTTCGTGCGTGGTGTCGGCGTCAACCGCACGTTCATGGAGGACCCCTCCCGCGAGTGGAGGACCGTTACGACCGACGATCAGCTGCGCGAAGGCACTCCCATGGTCGTCGACATCGATGACGTCGTTGTGCTGCTCTATCGGACCAACGGCATCCCGCACGCGATCAGCAACATCTGCAGCCACGCGGGCGGTCCGCTCGACCAGGGCACCTTCGACAGCTCATCGGCCGACGGTGTCTGCGTGACGTGCCCATGGCATCAGAGCGTGTTTCGCGTCGAGGACGGTTCGGTCGTGCACGGTCCGGCCACGGTGCCACAGCCGACGTACAAGGTGCGCAGCGTCGGCGGAAAGATCGAGGTGCGTGCAAAATGAGCGCCGTCACCGCCCGTTCAAGGCCGCCCGACGAGATCGACCAGGCGCATCTGCTGCGCATCTATCTTCGAGATCACGAGGCTGCCGCAGCCGGAGGCCTGCGACTGGCCGAACAGAGCTGCAAGGCGAATCGGGGCTCGCCCTATGCCAACGACCTTCTTCGGCTAACCACGGCCATTCGCACTGATCGGGAGTCGCTTCGCCAGATTTGCAACGCGTTCGATGTCAGCTACAGCAGTGCAGGTCGCGCTATTGCGGTCACGGGCGCTGTGCTCAGCCGGCTGAAGACGAACGGGCGAGCATTCACATACTCGCCGTTGAGCCGTGTGATCGAACTCGAGGCGCTGTCGTCGGGCGTGATGGCCAAGCTGCGACTGTGGCAATCCCTACTCATCGTGGCAGCAACTGAGCCCCGTCTCGATCCGGCGGGGCTAGCCCGTCACGAGAAGGAGGCGAACGAGCAACTCGACCTCATCCGACGCTTGCATGACATGGCAGTGGAGCAAGCGTTCGTCTGACGTGCTGGCATCGGGTCAACCAGCGGGGCGATCGCTGCGGAGTGCCTTGCCGACCGACTCCAAGTCGTGCTCGTCGTGGTGCTGGCGGATGTAGAGCTGTAGCTCGCCGACTCTGCGCACGATCTCGGGATCTTGAATCAGCGGCCGCGGGCCGAGCGCGCGACCGTACAGGTCGATGATGGCCATGGCGGCCCGCTCGACGTTGTGGCGAAGCATCAGCGCGCGTTGCATCGCGGCGTCAACACAGTGAGGGTCGAGATCGATCTGGCGTCCAGCGGCATCGATCATGACCAGCAGCTGCCAGCGCAACGCGGCGAGAGCACCAAGCTGCGCATCTCGGTGCGGGTCGGCTCGCTTGTGTGCACACGCATCGACAGCGTGATCCACGAGGCCGACCGCACCACCGGCCCAGCAAGCGGCAGGACCGCATGCGCCGTGCCAGAAGCCGACGCGGT
>JANOCR010000004.1:0-59621 GCA_031412355.1 Ilumatobacteraceae bacterium
GCGACGCGGCCACCTTGGGCGACCGGGTGGCAGTGATCATCCGGGAAGGTGACCCCGACAGCGCCCTCATCTGGTACGAGCTTCCGCTACCGGAGGGCGAGGTGGCCGCAGGATCATGCCGAGAGTTCCTTGACTCCATCCCCCATGATCAATTCACCGGCGACAACCCCCTCGTCGACATCGCCGAAGGTGACGACATAGAGACCGGCTGAACGCCGGCAACGGCTCGGTCAGCGAGTCCCATATCTGCCAGTGATCTGTGCGGCAAGGCCAGGCGCACGGACGCTCGATTACCGGAATAACCCGGCCTGGCGCTGCGGATTACCGGAATAACCGCGTTGCCGAGATGATGAGGACTCGCGTGAGCGTCCGCCTCGCACGGGTCGCCCGTGGATCACCCGTGTATTCCTCGTTCTGCGCTGCTGCGCCGACAGTCACGAGCTGACGGATCGGTGCTCCTCGATCATCGAACTCAGTCCAGCGGCGATCGCAGCGTCGCGGTCCTGTGTTGCGTGCTGATAGATGAGCGCAGCCCGTGGTGAGGACTGACCCATCCTCGCCATCAGTTCCTTCGTGCTTGCCCCGGTCGCGGCCGCCAGTGTGTTACCGGTGTGGCGGAGGTCGTGGAAGCGAAGTCCGGTGATGCCGACGGCCTTCGTCGCACGGCTCCACGCGGTGTACAGCGTCGCCGCCGCATCGGTGCGCCGCTCGTCGTCGTGAACAACAGTCCATCCGCGCCGAGGGGCACCGACGCGAGATGTTGCTCGAGGTCGGGGATGATCACCTGTGGGATCACGATCGTGCGCACGCCGGCGTCGATCTTGGGCGGGCCGAGCACGAGGGTGCCGTCGGAGAGCTCCTGATACTGCTCCTCGATCCGCACGGTGCGATGCAGCAGATCGAGGTGACGCACCCGCAGGGCCCGGATCTCGCCGAGTCGCAGTCCGCAGAAGGTGGCCAGCAACACTGCAGCGCGGAGCTCGGGTGCGATCGCGTCGGCCAGGTCGAACACCTGCGCAATCGTCGCAACGGGGCGCTCTGCAGGGCGCTCCGTGGAAGCGCCCTTCACGATGCACGGGTTGCGGACCACGATGCCGTCCTCCACCGCCGTCGCGAACACCGCATGCACCAGTCGATAGCACTTGGCGATCGTCGAGGCGCCCGGCCTGCCGGCAGAGATCATGTCGGCGCGCCAGGTTCGGATGCGGCTCGGCGTGATCTCTCGAAGCTCCGTCGCGCCCAGTGCCGGAAGGATGTGCAGGCGCAGCTCGCCCTCGTACAGCTCGCGAGTGCGTGGCCGCAGATGCGGTCGTTCGGCGAGCCAGCGCGACGAGTACTCCTCGAACGTCACCTTGCCGGCGTCGGGGTCGATCCACGACCCGCGGTCGACATCGGAGCGCACCGAGGCGAGGTACGCGTCGGCCTCGCGCTTGGTGCGGAACGTCATCGGTGCGCTGTGCCACACGAGATCGACGCAGTAGCGCGCCTGGAAGCGACCCGACGGCAACTTGCGCACGCTGCCCCATCGGCTGCGACCCACGGTGCCACTGTAATTCCGTTGTGGCATGTCAAGCCTCGGTACCCGCTTGACAGTTCGTGTTCGGTACCTACCTGACAGTCGGGGTCGGGTTATGCGGCGTTGATCCTGCGGGGGCGGCCGCCGGGGTTGGCGAGGGCGCCGTGTTCACGGGTGCGGTCATGTTTGATCTTGTGACGGCGGATCAACTGCTCACCGATGGCGATCTCCACATGCTCACCGACGACAGCGACTTGGACCTGTCGACGCCGGTAGGCGTTCCCGGCCCGATAGCTCGCCCCAGCGAAGCTGACGTTGCCTGACGAGTCGACCTTGCGCGACACCGTGACAACCGACGCGGTCGGACGCGGTTGTGCCTCACGCGATCGGGTCTGGCGTTGCATCCCGGCGTGCTGCTTGGCGAGCTCGTGGCGGCGGGCGTGTGTGGCGATCAACACCCCACGGTGATGGATCTGCACGAGCCCGCCGTCGCACACCACATTGACGTCTTGTCCGGCCAGCCACACCCCGGCCTTGTAACGGGTGGCAGCGAAACTGATCGTGCCCTTGCGGTCCACACGCCTCGTCGCTGACGGTGGCATCGCCGCGGCAGGATCCGCGGACGGTTCGACCGGTTGCGGCGCTGCTGGTTCGTTGCGGGCCAGCTTGAACCGGTCCCAGGGAGTCATCATCCCCAACGACTGATGCGGTCGCTCACGGTTGTAATGCTCGACCCACACATCCAACTGGGCCTGGGCGTCTTCGATCGAGGCGAACACCTTGCCGTCGAGGAACTCGCGACGAAGCGTCTTGTGCCACCGCTCGACCTTGCCCGTCGTGGTCGGCGAACGCGGCCTGGTCAAGATGTGTTTGATCCCGTTCTCCCGACAAATCCTGTCGAACAACACCTCACCCGTGCCCGGCCCGAACCGGCCAGTGAACACCTTGCCGTTGTCCGTCAAGACCTGCGAAGGCACCCCATATCTGCGCATCGCCAACCCGAGCGCATCACACGTCGGCCGAGCAGTCGCCCGCGCCACCACACGCGCCGAGATGCAATGCCTCGAATGATCATCAACACCCGACACGATCTTGGCTTCGGACCCGTCGATGATCTTCACACCGCCAACGATGTCCATCTGCCACAACTCCATCGCCCGCGACCGCTCCCACCGCTTGTAATCCGACCGCTTCCGTTTGCGGGCCTGCGGCGTGATCAACCCATGGCGCACCAGACACCGATAGATCGACGACAACGCCGGCAACGGTGTGACGTTCTCCTTGGCGAGCTGATGCCCAAGCGAACGCGGACCCCACCCCGAATGCTCACGCCGCAACCCGACGATCCGGACCTCGACCTCGGCCGGCATCTGATGCGGACACGACAACGGCTTCGCCGAACCATCCACCAACCCGCCCAGACCCTGGGACCCATACCTGCGCAACCAGGCATGCACGGTCTGGCGCGTCACCCCATACCGGCGGGCCACATCCGTCACCGTCGCCCCATCGTTCAACACCTCGAGCACAGCCTGATATCGCCGTTCCACAACGTTCAGCTCCACGATCACCAGCACCGACCCCCTCGAACAGGCACGGTCACCACGACCGTCACCGAGAAGGCTGACCACCATCAGCAACGCGAAGTGTCAAGCAGCTACCGGAATCACTGTCGCCCAGCTACCGGAGTCGCGTCCCGAAACTGTCACCCACCTACCGGAGTCACACTGTCAAGCATGAACCGAAGTTGCACAATTCCGTTGTGGCACGGAAGTGGCACGAAGTGGCACGACGACCGATTTCGGGAGCCCCGTTCGGAGAGCTCACCCACTCTGACCTGGTCTTTCAATGGAGCGGGTGACGGGAATCGAACCCGCGTTCTCAGCTTGGGAAGCTGATGTTCTGCCTCTGAACTACACCCGCGAAGGTGGCGCAAAGGTTAGCGTCGGACCGTGATTCTTTCCGACCGCACGCTACGCGAACAGATCGCCGAAGGGCGCATCATCATCGACCCCTTCGACGATCAATTCGTGCAGCCGTCATCGATCGATGTGCGCATCAGCAACCTGTTTCGAGTGTTCCGCAACTACACCGCGGGGGTCATCGACGTGAAGCAAGACATGGCCACGCTGACCGAACCGATCGAGCTGGACTACGACGGCGTGTTCATGCTGCACCCAGGCGAGTTCGTGCTGGGCAGCACGCTGGAGCGCATCGGCGTGCCCGATGACCTGGTTGGGCGCATCGAAGGCAAGTCGAGTCTCGGCCGGCTCGGGCTCATCATCCATTCGACGGCGGGTTTCATCGATGCCGGGTTCGACGGCCACATCACGTTGGAGCTCACCAACATCGCCACGCTGCCCATCACGTTGTATCCGGGCATGAAGATCGGCCAGGTCAGCTTCATGCAGATGACCACGCCGGCCGACAGGCCTTACGGCAGCGGGGCCCGGGGTTCGAAGTACCAAGGCCAGCGCGGCCCCACGCCCAGCCGATACTTCGAGAACTTCAACACCTGATTGGGCGCGACTTGCGCCATCTGGGGCGTATTGCCGCGCCCGCAAGACTTTGTGGGCGCGAGAAGTGCCACCTCAGGCGTGTTATCGCGCCCAATGGACCCGTCGCGACCGGGCGCGCCGCGGGCCGGGCGCAAGGCAGGCGGTCAGACGAACCAGCCGGTGAGGTCCACCACGTGGAACGCGGGGGATGTGGCGAAGGTGCAGATGTCGGCGCCGCTGCTGACGCGCGTGGGGGTGATGGCTTGGTTGGCAACGACGTCGGCGGCGACGAAGTTCAGCGTCGACGAGCGATAGGGGACGAGGTAGGCGGGCTCGAGGCATGGCCCGATCGCGGCCCACCCCGGTCCGCGCGGGGTGACTGCGATCATCGAAACCATCAAGGCTTTCACCGCAGCGGGAACCGCGGTCGTGGCAACGGGTGCGTTGGCCGGCCAGATACCGAGCGGTCCGGCATCCACGCCGACCCGACCAAACACAGACCCGACACCGATGCGCGTGTCGACCAGGCGGGCGGGGGCCACGGCCTGGTAGTGCAATCCGCCTGGTGCCGTGTCGTACGTCCCCTGCAGGTCGATCACGATGTGGGTACGGGCGTTGCTGTGCACGCAGATCTGCCCACCTGTGACACCGATCTGCACCAGGTTGGCCACCACCTGTGCGGGCACGTAGTTGATGTTCGACACGATGGGCAGTGTTTGCTGGCATGGGAAGACGGTGACGAATCCGGCGGCCGCCGGCTCGGTGATCGTCAGGTTGAACGCAACCGCTGCGGCAGCCACCGGCACGTCGATCACGCGTGTCTCCCCAAATGCCCACGCCCCACCGCTGACGCGCGAGTCGTAGATGCGAGTCGGCGAGAGTGGATGAAAGCCCAGCGCCGACGGCGACGAGGTGTAGCTGCCGGTGACATCGACGAGCACGTCGGTCGCAGTCATGCTGAACACGCAGATCGATGCATCGCCGGCCAACGTGACGACGGCGTGAGTCGCTCGCGTTCCTCGGGTGACGTAGTTGAGATTCGAGGTTGGCGGCATGGCCTCGTCGCACGACCACGCCGTCAGGAAACCGGCGCCCGCAGGGTCGACGGCGGCGAGGTCGATCACAGCGGCGCGAGCATCTGCCGGGACCAGCCCGCCCAACGCCACACGCAACACGTGTCCGGCCGCCAATCGCATGGTGTCGCGGGTGTCGATTGCTCGGATGGGAGGGCTCGCCGGCACGAAGCCGAGTGGATCGGTCGTCGCCGAGAACTGTGGAGCCGGTAGGTCAACGGGGGCGGCGAGTTCGAAGAACCGCGGTTGATAGAGCGTCGGGTTGTCGAGCGCCAGAGGATCCATCTGCCACGCGTTGTTCGACAGGGCGACCACGAGATTGCCCGTTGGGGATCGCCATGGCAGCAGGTGGGCGGCGTAGGTGTTGGTGCGGTTGTCGAGGGTGCGCGACGGGATGGTCACGGTTTGCACGGTGGTCCACGGGCCCTGCGCCGCCGGCGCCACATCCACGCGCACCGCGTTGCCGTTCCAGTCGCCGCTCTTCACCACCGAGACCCACATACCGTCGATCAGCCTCGGCTGCATGGGATTGGCCCCGCCGTCGGGCGAGATGCTGATGGGCACTGCTGCGGCCCGGTTGGCCACCCAGTCGACACCGTTCCAGTAGGTGGGTTGCACGTCGAACCGACCGAGCGGAACACGGCCCACGAACATCTGCGACGGTGGAGGTGACGTCGGGTCGGGGAGGTTGAACTGATCGTACGACCAGCCGAACAGGTAGGTGAATGACGCGTCCGACTCGACGGCCGCGCCGTAGACGATGTCGGCCGCAGATGCCGGCGCCGGTGCGAACGACAAGATGTCGAACGTCGCCGAGTTGAACCGTGCAACCCACGTCGCCACCGGATGCGCGCTTGGCGCCGCGCCAGAACCACTTTCGTTCAGCATCTCCACGAAGAACACGACGAGACGACCGAGGTGATCGAGCCCTCCGCTCATCGGCCAGTACCAGCGGCTGCACGTGGCGGTGAGGTCGCCGCCTACGTACGACGCGTCGGCGACGCTGCAGTGCGAGCCCGGCGTGATCGGGCCGTGCACCGTCGTGAAGCAGGTGCCTTGCTGCACGATCAGCGCGTTGTGGGCAAACCCGGTCGGCGGCCGCAACGACGATGGGTGAGCGCCAGGTGTCGGCGCCAGGAACGCGTCCTGCACAGTCCACACGTTGCGACCGTCGGGAAGGGCGATCACTCTGGTCGTGTCGAACCCGACGAGATCGGCGAGCTGATTCGCGACAAGCCGATTGAGACTGGCGGTGTCGGTGCCGGAGGTGCACTCGGTGCTGATCTCGGCGTGGGCAACGCCGGGCGAGGTGAGCGCGAGACCAACGGCAACGAGAGCGGTCGTCAGCAGACCTGCTGTGCGTCCGCCCATCGAGCAAGGATAAGTGAACCGTCCACGCTCTGATGCGTCGGGCGCCGAGCCCGTCCACATAGGGTTCGCACTCATGACGGACCCGGTTCAGCTCGCCCTCGTCGGACTCGGCCGCATGGGATCGGTGCACGCCCGTGCGCTGGCCGGGCTCGACGACGTCGACGTTGTCGTCGTTGCTGATCCCAGCGCCCACGCGCGCGACGCAGCGGCGGCGTTGTTCCCGACTGCACGCCTGCTGGCCGAGCCGGCCGAAGCTTTCGAGCTCACCGAAGTCGAAGCGTGCCTGTTGGCCACACCGACGCCGCTGCACCCTGCGCAGGTTCGCGCCGCCCTCGAAGCCGGTCTGCACGTGTTGTGTGAGAAGCCGCTGTCACTCGACCCGGCGGAATCGCTCGATCTCGATGACGTTGCGACACGGGCCGGGCGTGTGCTGCAGCTGGGATTCTGGCGTCGCTACGCTCCGCCGTGGCGTGCTGCGAAAGATGCGCTCGAGCAGGGCCGGATAGGCGAACCCCTGTACCTGCGCCTGTCGCAATGGGACGCCGACCCGCCGCCAGCGTCGTTCTGCGACCCGGCCGTCAGCGGTGGCCTGGCGATCGACTGCGGCGTGCACGAGTACGACCTCGCGGAATGGTTCACCGGTCGTCGCGTCGTACGGGTGCGGGCCTACGCCGCTCCGATCGTCGACCAATCGCTGGCTGCAGTCGGCGACGTGGACAACCTGGTCGCGATCCTCGAGCTCGACGGCGGTGTCGTCGCCACCGTCGACCTCTCGCGCAACTGCCGCTACGGCGACGACGTGCGAACCGAGATCCTTGGTTCACAGGGTGCAGTGCTGATCGACCTGCTGCCTGCCGGGCGAGTTCGCCTGGGGACCGCCGACGGGATGATCGACATCCCCGGCGTCAGCGTCGACGATGTCACCTCGGCAGGCGTTGCCAACCAGGCCGTCGCATTCGCTGCAGCCATTCGCGGTACCGGTCCGGCGGGGCCCGGCGCGGTGGCCAGTGCCCGAGCAACACTGATCGGCCGCGCTGTTCACACGTCGATGCAGACAGGCGAGGCGATCGACATCGCACCGATCGGAATAGCTAGCTGAGGCTGTCGGCGAGATGGAAGTGCTCCGCCAGCAGGGCGCTCCAATCTGCCTCGACGACGGGCGAGTCGACGAATGGACCGCAGCTGGCGCGTCGGCGCAGCAGATCGCGGCGCAGCGTGATCCGCGATCCACTCGCATCGAGGGCTCGGGTGGCAAACGGTTTGAATCCCCAGCCGAGATCCGGCGCGGTCTTGAGGTACTCGCTGCGGGGCGTGAAGTCGGCGAGTTCTACCGGTTGGAAGTTGCCGCGCAGTTGCGGCAGCCACCCTTCGTCCGGAGTGAGTTCGGTCAACACGAATCCTTCGCCGTCGACCTCGATGCGCGCCTGCCGGGGGACGGCCGCGTACTCGCCATCTCGCACGGGCAGGGGAACCAGGCAGTTGTCGCCGAAACCGACGTCGACGAACCATCGCTCGCTGTCGAGGTGCACCAGCAGTCCGAGGTGATCCAGCGGGGGACCCCATTCACCCGGCTGGTTCCAGACCTGGCACGAGATGTAGTCGAGCGTGAACCCCACGGCTCGCAGCAGGGCGCCGAAGCATCCGTTGACCTCGAAGCACCAGCCACCACGCTCTTGCTCGACAATCTTCGGGTACGACCAACCGATGTCGGTGCGGACACCACGGGCGTGGAACACGTGCAGGTTCTCGAACGGCACGGTCACCAGGTGGGCCAGTTGCAGCGAGGCCAGCAGCTCGAACGTTGGCGCGCCGGCCTGCGAGGTCATCCCGATGCGTTGAAGGTAACGGTCGGCCGAGAACACCTTGGCTAGCTGGGGGTGCTGAGTGGGCGGGTCTGGTTGGCCAGGTTGCGCTCACCGGCCACGATGGCGTCGAGCAGGTGGATGGCGATGTCGGCGACTTTCACCTCGGTTTCTTCGACTCCCGCCGCCTTAACGCCGTCGTCGAGCATGATGTAGCAGAACGGGCAGGCGGTGGCCACCCGCGTCGCGCCGGTGGAAATTGCTTCTCGGGCGCGCTCGTCGTTGACCTTGGTGCCGATCGACTCCTCCATCCACATGCGCGCACCACCGGCGCCACAGCACATGCCGGTGGTTCCGTTGCGCGGCATCTCGACGACCTCGATGCCCTTGATCGACGCGACCACCTTGCGCGGGGCCAGGTACACTTCGTTGTGTCGCACGAGGTAGCACGAGTCGTGGTACGTGATGCGCTCGTCGAGCGTTGCCTGCGACACGTCGAGCTTGCCCGCCTCGATCAGCGACTCGAGCAACTGCGTGTGATGGACCACCTCGTAGTTGCCACCCAACTGCGGATACTCGTTCTTCAGAGTGTTGAAGCAGTGTGGGCATTGCGTGATGATCTTGCGCACGCCCATGCCGTTCAGCATTTCGACATTGGGCATGGCCAGCATCTGGAACAGGTACTCGTTGCCGCTGCGGCGCGCCGGGTCGCCAGTGCACATCTCGCTGGGGCCGAGGATCGCCACGTCGATGCCCGCTCGTCGAAGCAGCTTGGCCATCGCCTGAGTGACCTTGCGGTTCTTGTCGTCGAACGATCCCGCGCAACCGACCCAGTAGAGGTACTCGGAGGCGATCGGCTCGCCGGGATCGACCACGGAGACACCGTCGAGATCTCGCGCCCAGTCGCCACGCTCGCCCTGGTTCATTCCCCACGGGTTGCCCTGGTTCTCCATCGCCCGATAGGCATTGCCGAGTTCTGCGGGGAAGTTGCTCTCCATCAGCGACAGGTAGCGGCGCATGTCGAGGATCTTGTCGAGGATCTCGATGTTGACCGGGCACACCTCGTCGCACGCCCGACAACTTGTGCACGCCCAGATCTCTTCGGCGGTGATGCGCTCGAACAGCGAGTTCGACGAGATGGTGATCTCGGCGTCGGTGCCAAGCGGGGGACCGACGTGGGCGTGGGGTGCGCTGGCAGCCATGACCTCGCCTGTCTTCAACACGATCTCGCGGGGGTCCAACGGTTTGCCGGTGGCATGCGCCGGGCACACGGCTGTGCAACGACCGCACATCGTGCAGGCGTCGGTGTCGAGCAACTGCTTCCACGTGAAGTCCTCGACCACCGACGCACCGAACGATTCGAGCGACGTCTCGCTGAGGTTCGGCATCGCCTTCATCGCACCCTTCGGGCGATCGCGGTCGCGCAGGTACATGTTGAGTGGCGAGGTGAACATGTGTCGCAACATGGTCACGGGCAGCAGCGCCAGGAACATGACGAAACCAACCACGTGCAGCGACCACATGATCTGATGCCACAGGGTCAGGTTGTCGGGCGACATCCCGTCGAAGAGTTGGCTCAACGGATACCCGACGAAACTCCACTTCTCGTAGCCGGGTTGCTCGATCTCGGCGATGCGAAATGCTTCGGCGAAGTAGCCCGAGACGCCGATCAGGAAGAACGTGCCGAGGATCGCCGCGTGCTCGGGCTTGGTCTTGATGCGGATCCGATAGGGGCGCTGCACGTACCGGCGAACGATCGCCCAGACGACGCCGCCCAGGAACACCAGGCCGGCGAAGTCGGCGAACAACGAGTAGGCCAGATATGTCTTGCCGTGCAGGAACTTGGCGCTCTCCGGCATCTGGTGGTCGACCTCGAGCACCGTCGTCACGCCGAGCAGCGCCAGGAAGCCGAAGTAGATCATCGAGTGCATCAACCCGGCGGCCGAGTCGCGCAACAGCGTGCGCATGTACACGCCTGCACGGAAGTCGGTGAGTCGCCGCTTCACGTTCTTGGTCGTGGTGCGTCGACGATCGGGTGCGCCACGCTCCCAGTTGCGTACGCGGTCGGCAAATACGATGGCACCCCAGACCAGCAGCACGGGAATCACGGTGTAGAACGCCACCTGCAGCGCGCCCGGGATCCCTTCGAACACCGCACGCGACGGGGTCTCGTCGTCGTGCCACTCGGTGATCTGCGGCAAGATGCCTGACACGATGGTGAACAACCCCATGAAGCACCCGATCGCGATCACCAACTGGTGCGGTTTGATCCGGCTGCGGTTGTTTCCCGGGGGAGGTGTGGCGTGGTCAGAGTGTGTACTCATGGCAGGTCAGACCCTAGTTGCAGACCGCCGTCGTTTGGGAATGATGCCCGTGGGGTAACCTGTGGGGGCAATAACGCGGTCGGACATCAATCTGCGGACGGGATTTACCCCAAGGAGGACAGATGAACGACGAACTGCAGCAATACAGTGGTCATCCAGTGATCGATCGGCACGGCACAGAGGTCGGAACCATTACCGACGTCGTGTACGACGAGGTCACCGAGGAACCGACGTGGGGTGTGGTCTCAGCGGGCGCTCTTCGTGGCAGGCACTACATCCCGTTGTCACCCCCTGTGTATCTCGACACCGGTGGCGCCGTGGTTGTGCCGTACGACAAGAGTGATGTGTTGAGCGCCCCGAAGGTGCATCGCAATCACGTCGTCACACCCATGCTTCGCCGCGAGCTGGAGCACCACTACCAACTCGTCGACTGATCGCACTGGCATCGCCGCCCACCGCCCATCGGGCGGCCACAATGGGCGGCGATGAACCAGTCGCGGTTGCTGACGTGGACGGCCGCGGTGCTGATCGCCGCGTCGGTCGTGGCTGGCTGGATCGCCATCGGTCGCCTCGCCGCCGCAACCCAACGCGGCATGGCTCGCACCGAGCAATCTCTGAAATCTGCACGAGACTTGGCCGTTGATACAGCGTCGTCGGCGTCAGAGCTGCAGCGCTTGATCGGCGTGGTGGGCGAAGGGCTCGGCAGTACCGTCGATGCACTGGTGGCGACCCGCGATGTCAGCGCCAGCGTTCGCGGACTGCTGAACGCTGTGTCGATCTTCGACCGCGTCGAAAACCTGTCAGACAACTTGCAGGAAGCAGAGGCCTCGATCGCGCTCGTCGAGATCGACCTCGCCGAAGCTGCGGGGGCCATCGAGGAAGCCGAACCCGTGCTCCAGCAAGCCGTAGCCTCGCTGCAATCCATCCCCGATGAACTCGACCGATCCATCGCCGAGGTCAAGTCGAGCAGGGCGCGCATCGGGGACCAGGTGTGGCTGTGGCGCCTGGCGATCGTCGCCGGCGGTGGAGCGTTGGGGTCGATGCTGATCCTGGTCAGCCGGAACAGCCCGCGAACTGCTGTCGAGGAACCTCAGCCGTAGTACTGGCGGTCGAGGTCGCGGATGCGACCCGCCAGCGAGGCGAGCAACTTGTGCGCCATCGCCGGCACGTCGTCGAGCACCGCCATGAAGTGGCGTTGGCTGAGAAGCAGCAACGTGCAGTCGGTTTCGCAGATCACGGTTGCGGTGCGCGGGCCGTGGTCGAGCAGCGAGAGCTCGCCGACAACAGTGCCCGGGCCCAGCGACGCGACCTTCTTACCGTTGCGCTTGACCATCACGCTACCCTCCAGCACGACGAAGGCTTCTCGACCTGTCTGACCTTGGTCGACGATCAATGAACCGGCGGGCATGATGACTTCGTCACCTGCCTTGGCGATCTTTTCGAGGTCCTTTTGCGAACACGCAGAGAACAACGAAACCTTGCGAAGATGTTCGAGGTACGCCTTTTTGCTAGCCATATGGGCAGAGCATAGACATCCAGCGTGGAAACCTCGTACCGTGCGGCTCAGCCACCCGCCTGGGCGGCAACTTTGGCAGCCGCTGCGGCCACCGCTGCAGCGTCGCCGAGGTAGTCGGCAGCGGTCACTTGCAGCGCGGCGTCGAAGTCGTAACGCCGCGGTGCGCCGGTCGGGATGTTGAGCTCGGCGATGTCGTCGGCCGACACGTCCTCGAGATGCATCACAAGTGCTCGCAGCGAATTGCCGTGGGCAGTGACCAACACGTTCTGCCCGGCGAGCAACTGTGGTGCGACGACATCGTGCCAATACGGCAGCACGCGTGCAACGACATCCTTTAGGCACTCACTGGCCGGCAACACATCCGGTGGGAGCAACCGGTACCGGGGATCGTTGAGCGGATGCTCGGGACTGTCGGTGTCGACAGGCGGCGGTGGAACGTCGTAGCTCCGCCTCCACAGCTTGGTCTGCTCGGCCCCGTGAAGCTCGGTGGTCGCTTTCTTGTCGAGGCCCTGCAGTGCCCCGTAGTGGCGTTCGTTGAGACGCCAGTGCCGTTGCACGGGCAGCCACACCTGGTCCATCACTTCGAGCGCCAGATGGCATGTGACCACGGCGCGCGCCAGCACCGAAGTGTGCCCGACGTCGAACCGCAGGCCGGTATCGGCCATCGTCCGGCCGGCGGCGACGCCCTCGGCCAAGCCCTTGTCGTTCAGCGGGACGTCGTGCCATCCGGTGAACAGGTTCTGCTGGTTCCACGTGCTTTCGCCGTGGCGGAGGATGACGAGGGTGCCGGTCACTGGGCCCATGGTAGGTGGGCCTGCACCACGGCTGACGGCGCCAGCCCATTCGCGGTTCGATCGTGCCGTTTTTGCCGTACGATCGGAGTTCGTGGACGCAACTTTGACCCCGGACGGCATCGACGCCGTCGTGCGTCCGTTCGCTCAGTGGCCTGGCGGTTTGCTCCCTGCGCTGCACGCCCTCCAGCATCAGTACGGCTACATCGATCACGAAGCCACTTCGGTCCTGGCCGACGTGTTCAACCAATCGGTCGCCGAGGTGCACGGGGTCATCAGTTTCTACAACGATTTCCGCACCGTGGCCCCGAAGGGCCCGATCGTCCAGGTGTGCCGAGCCGAGGCCTGCCAGGCTCGTGGTGCCTCTGGCTTGCATGCCAGAGCAGTCGAACTGGCGACCGGCGTTGCGGTGGAAGTCGACGAGGTCTTCTGCCTCGGCAACTGCGCCCTCGGCCCGTCGGTTGCCGTCGATGGTCGCCTGTTCGGCGGTGTCGACGAGGTTGCAATTGCCACGATCATCAACCGCGCCGCCGAGCCGGTCACCGCGCCGCCGACCATCATCCCCGCCGATGACGGCGTCGTCGTCTACGTGCCTCGCGACGCGGCGGCGCGCGCCGCCGGCGCCGACGAGGTCGCCTCGGCTCTTGCCACACTCGGCGACGCGCACGTAGTGCGCAACGGGTCGCGCGGCATGCTGTGGCTCGAGCCGATGATCGAGGTCTCGACTCCACAGGGTCGCGTCGCCTACGGCCCGGTCAACGCGGCCGACGTGCCCAGCCTGATCGATGCCGGCCTGCTCGCCGGCGGCGACCACCCGTTGCGGCTCGGCGTCACCGACCAGTTGCCGTGGATGATCCGTCAGCAACGCATCACGTTCCAGCGCGTTGGCGTGGTCGATCCCCGCTCGGCAACCGACTTCGAGGCGCATGGCGGCATGGCCGGTCTGCGCCGGGCCCTTGCCATGCAGCCGGTCGATGTCGTCAACGAGATCACCGACAGCGGCCTGCGCGGGCGTGGCGGCGCTGCGTTTCCCACCGGCATCAAGTGGCGCACCGTCCTCGATGCTTCAGGCACCACGAAGTACATCGTGTGCAACGCGGACGAGGGTGACAGCGGCACCTTCGCCGACCGCATGCTGATGGAGGGCGACCCCTTCATGCTGCTCGAAGGAATGATCATTGCCGGCTGGGCGGTCGGGGCCAACGATGGCTACATCTACATTCGCAGCGAGTACCCAGACGCCACCGAGGCACTGCGCGCGGCCATCACCGCGGCGGAGTCACAAGGCTGGCTAGGCGACAGTGTGCTGGGCAGCGGGTTTGCATTCCGCATCCACGTTCGTGTCGGCGCCGGCTCGTACATCTGCGGCGAGGAAACAGCAATGCTGGAGAGCCTCGAAGGCAAGCGGGGTGTCGTGCGGGCCAAGCCGCCGTTGCCGGCGTTGGAGGGCCTGTTCGCCCAGCCCACGGTTGTCAACAACGTGTTGAGCCTTGCCACGGTGCCCGCCATCCTGGCCGACGGTGCTGCCGCCTACGCGGCGCTCGGCATCGGCCGAAGCCGCGGCACGCAGGTGTTCCAGCTCGCCGGCAACATCGCGCGCGGCGGGATTGTCGAAACGGCGTTCGGCGTCACGCTCGGCGAACTGATCGAGGAACTTGGCGGCGGCACCCACAGCGGCCGCGCCGTTCGCGCCGTGCAGGTGGGTGGCCCGTTAGGTTCGTACCTGCCCAGTGATCGATTCGATCTGCCCATGGACTACGAGGCGTTCGCCGCAGCCGACGCAATGCTGGGCCATGGGGGCATCGTCGTGTTCGACGACACTGTCGACATGGCCGCGCAGGCACGCTTTGCGATGGAGTTCTGCGCTGTCGAGTCATGCGGCAAATGCACCCCGTGCCGAATCGGCAGCACGCGCGGCGTTGAGCTGATCGACAAGATCGTCGCCGGCGATGGCGGAGCCGACGGTCGCAGCTCGAACATCGCAGTGCTCGTCGACCTCTGCGAGGTCATGGCCGACGCGTCGCTGTGCGCGATGGGCGGTCTCACACCGCTGCCGGTGCGCAGCGCGCTGGCACATTTCACCGACGACTTCCACCATCCAGTAGGAGCGACCGTATGACGCTCAGCCTTTCTGTACTCGGCGTATCCGACGCTGCCTTCGTCGGCGATCACGATCTCGGCACGCCGGCGCCCGATCGTCAGTTGCGCGAGCGGGCACCGACCACAGTTCAGGTCACCATCGACGATCAGACCGTGATGGTGCCCGAGGGCACTTCGGTCATGCGCGCCGCCGCACTTGTCGGCATCGACATCCCCAAGCTGTGCGCCACCGACAGCCTCGAACCGTTCGGATCGTGCCGCCTCTGCCTGGTCGAGATCGATGGCCGCAAAGGCGCACCGGCGTCGTGCACCACGCCGGCGGTCAGTGGCATGCAGGTCACCACGCAATCGCCCAAGCTCGAGCGACTCCGCCGCGGTGTGATGGAGCTGTACATCAGCGATCACCCGCTCGACTGCCTGACGTGCGCGGCCAACGGAGACTGCGAGCTACAAGACATGGCCGGCGCGGTCGGGCTCCGCGACGTGCGCTACGGGTACGCGGGCGACAACCATCTGGGCCTCGACAAGGACACCTCGAACCCGTACTTCACGTTCGACTCGGCGAAGTGCATCGTGTGCTCGCGCTGCGTGCGCGCCTGCGAAGAGGTGCAGGGAACCTTCGCTCTCACCATCGAAGGTCGCGGTTTCGGTGCTCGGGTGGCCGCCGGCGCCAACGGGTCGTTCCTCGACTCGCCGTGCGTGTCGTGCGGCGCCTGCGTGCAGGTCTGCCCCACCGCCACGTTGACCGAGAACACCATCATCGAGTTCGGTCAGCCACGTCGCACTGTGCTGACCACGTGCGCCTATTGCGGTGTCGGGTGCTCGTTCAAGGCTGAGATGCAGGGCGAGCAAGTGGTCCGCATGGTGCCCCACAAAGATGGCGGCGCCAACGAAGGCCACAGCTGTGTGAAGGGTCGATTCGCCTGGGGATACGCCAGCCATCCCGACCGTGTGCTCGAGCCAATGATCCGCGAGAACGTCGACGATCCGTGGAAGACGGTGTCGTGGGATGAAGCCATCGCCTACACCGCGGCGAGGCTGCTCGACATCCAGGCCCGCCACGGCAACGAGGCGATCGGCGGCATCACGTCGTCGCGCTGCACCAACGAAGAGGTGTTCGTGGTGCAGAAGATGGTGCGCACCGCTTTCGGCAACAACAACGTCGACACGTGTGCCCGCGTCTGCCACTCGCCGACTGGGTTCGGCTTGAAGACGGCGTTCGGCACCTCGGCGGGCACGCAGGACTTCAAGTCGGTCGAGCAAGCAGATGTCATCCTGCTGATCGGTGCCAACCCCACCGACGCTCACCCCGTGTTCGCGTCCCGGATGAAGAAGCGCCTTCGCGACGGCGCCAAGTTGATCGTGGTCGATCCACGGCGCATCGACCTGGTGCGCAGCGCACACGTCGAGGCCCAGCACTTCCTGCAGCTCCGGCCCGGGACCAACGTGGCCATCGTCAACGCACTCGCGCACGTCATCGTCACCGAGGATCTCGTTGACCATCGCTTCGTCGCCGAGCGTTGCGAGCCCGCCGACTTCTCGCACTGGGCCGAGTTCGTTGCGCTTCCCGAGAACAGTCCGGAAGACACCGAGATGCACACGGGTGTGCCCGCGGCCGACGTTCGCGCGGCGGCGCGCATGTATGCCACCGGCGGCAACAGCGCGATCTACTACGGCCTGGGCGTCACCGAGCACAGCCAGGGCAGCACCATGGTGATGGGCATGGCCAACCTCGCCATGGCCACCGGCAACCTGGGGCGCGACGGTGTGGGCGTCAACCCGTTGCGCGGTCAGAACAACGTCCAGGGCTCGTGCGACATGGGATCTTTCCCGCACGAACTGTCGGGCTATCGCCATGTCAGCGATGAGGGCACCCGCACGATGTTCGAGACGTTGTGGGGTCACACGATCCGGTCCGAGCCAGGGTTGCGAATTCCCAACATGTTCGACGCTGCGATCGACGGTCATTTCAAAGGCTTGTTCGTGCAGGGCGAAGACATCGCTCAGAGCGACCCCAACACGGTGCACGTGATGGCCGCACTTCGCTCGCTGGAGCTTCTGGTGGTGCAGGACCTGTTCATCAACGAGACCGCCAAGCTGGCGCACGTGTTCCTGCCCGGCACCTCGTTCCTCGAAAAGGACGGCACGTTCACCAACGCCGAGCGGCGCATCAACCGGGTACGGCCCGTCATGCGGTCACGCTGCGGCAAACAGGAATGGGAGGTCGCGAGCGAACTCGCGGCTGCCCTCGGCGCACCCATGCACTACGACCGGTCGAGCGAGATCATGGACGAGATCGCCCAGCTCACACCGACGTTCGCCGGCGTCTCGTTCGCCATGCTCGACGAGGTCGGCAGCGTGCAATGGCCGTGCAACGACCAGAACCCGCTCGGCACACCGATCATGCACGAGGGAACGTTCGTGCGCGGCCTCGGCAAGTTCACTGCCACGCCTTACGTGCCCACGGAGGAGCGCTCGACCCGCCGCTTCCCGCTGCTTCTGACCACCGGTCGCATCCTCAGCCAGTACAACGTGGGGGCACAGACGCGTCGCACTGACAACGTGCTGTGGCACCCCGAGGACGTGCTGGAGATCCATCCACACGACGCCGAGGAGCGCGGTATCGCCGACGGCGCCGAGGTCACTCTGGCCAGTCGCGTCGGAGCCACCACGCTGCACGCCCTGATATCTGATCGCATGCCACAAGGCGTCGTGTACACAACGTTTCACCATCCGGTCAGCGGTGCCAATGTGGTCACCACCGAGTGGAGTGACTGGGCCACCAACTGCCCCGAGTACAAGGTGACCGCGGTGCAGGTCACGCCAGGTCACTCAGCAGCGACGGTCGAGTTGGACCATCCCGAGCACCGTCTCAGCGCGCTGGTGCGCATGGCCAACCAGATCGCCCGCCAGTTCGCCCACGAGCCGGCCGATGTTGCCCTCGCGGCAGTCGCCGATCACCTCGACAAGTTCTGGGAGCACGAGATGCGGTTGGACCTCACTCGGGCGATCGAAGGCGGCAGTGTGACGGTCGATCCGCTGGTCGTGCAGGCCGTCGAGCGCCTCGCCATCATCTCCTGATCGGGCGCGGTATCACGCCTGGGTGCGCCAATCTCGCGCCCACACCGCTGGTCACTCTGGGGGAGCGGGTGCCTTGCGTTGGCGCCAGTAGTAGAACATCGCAGCACCCGCTGCGGCCAGCACCAACACGATCAGGATGACCTCGGCGGCGTTGCCATCGTCAGAATCGGCTTCTGCGGGTTGTGTAGTGGTCGGGGCGAGGACCACCACAGCGGTGTCCGTCGGCACGGTCGCTGTCGTGGCGGCGCTGTTGCTGGGCGCCGACGTCGGTGCCACCGTGGCGGGGATCGCTGTTGTCGTTGGTGCCGCGGTCGGCGTGACCGTCGTCGCCGGCGGAATGGTCGTGGTTTCGGCGGGCATTGTGGTGGGGGGTGTCCCATCTGCCGTGACCTCGAGGGTCGGAGCCTCGTTCTCGAGACCAGGATCGCCGATCCATCCGACTTCCTCGCCCGTGTTGTAGGTCTGCAACACGGGGAAGGTTGCGGTGCCCAGATTCGTTCCGGAATGAAGTGTGATGCTGAACGTCTCGTCCTCGGCAGGTGCGGCGCCTTCGTCCTTGGTGAAGCGGATGACGTCGCGCTGCGACTCGATGGCGATGGTGCACGTCCATGTCGGCTTGGTCTCGCACTCGACCCCCGTCCACCCTGCGGGCAGTCGAATGGTGACCTTGGCGTTGTACGTACCCGCGGTGCCCTCGTTTTCGACGTGCAGCGTCAGTGCGATGTCGGTGTCGGGGGCAACGCTGCCGGAAGTGTCTTGAAATTTGGCGTGAGCATCGACCCGAACGGGCGCCCACGCGCCGACGAGGCCAAACAGGATTGCGACAGAGACCGCCCGCCGGCGTCGATGACAAGTCATGCGAAATTGTCGCTCAACGAGGGCGAAAAGTTCCCGCGGGCCGCGAATTTGATTGGCGAGCCGGCAGTCAGACTTTTTCTTTAACCTTGCGCCCGGCCTCGATGGCGTGGTCGGGGTAACGATTGGGGTCGCCGGGCACGCCGAGCGAGGCGCGGAACAAGGTGATGGCCTTGAAACATGCCGCTTCGTGCAGGCCTGCGTTCATGATGCGGTTGACCGACGGGGTCAGGTCGATCGACTCTGTGCGGATGGACTGCGCCACGCCCTCACTGGTGCTGAGGTCTTCGACAATCACTGCCGCTTTGGCACGCCTGGTGGTGGCTGGACGAGTCTTTGGTGTAGGCATGGCGATCCTTCGTTGTTGATGTGGACGCCCAGTGTCGGACGTCGCTGAGGACCGGCATGAGATTTGCTCATTCTACCGTGCAGACCTACGGGTGACGCCGATTCTGGGTCTAACCAGCTACGCCCTCGATCAGATCAGCAGCATGTTTGGTGCCGTCGCGCGAGCGAATCACCGCAGCGTTCGCTGCCATTCGGGTCTGCAATTCGACGTCGGCCAGCAAGCGATCGACCGCCCCGGTCAACTCCGAATCCTCGAACGTGTACGTCGACAGACGCACCCCGTAGCCGGTCTCATCGACCCGTTGGGCATTGTCGTACTGATCCCAGAACAGCGGCAGCTGCACCATCGGCTTGCCGAAGTGAAAGCTCTCGGTGGTGGTGTTGTTGCCGCCATGTGTGATGACAAGATCGACCTCGGGCAAGACGTTGGTCTGCGGCACCTGCTGAGCGCCCCACATGTTGCCGGGAAGTTCGAACGTGTCGTGCAGCGGGCCCTTCGACACGATGAAGCGGTGCGACGTTCGCCCGAGCACGTCGATCAGGCGTTGCATCAGTTCGACATCGGCGGAACCGAGCGAACCCAGCGACAGATACACGAGCGCACCGTCATCCGACGTGGCCGCACCGAGTTCGGAGGGCAACTCGAAGGGTGCGTCCGTGGCCCGTACCGACGAGTCGACGCGATGCCACGTCGGCCCCAGTGGTCGGCGATCGGTGTAGTCGATGACCTCGGGATACGTATAGAGGTTGAGGTGCGCACTTTCGTGGATGAACTCGAGGTCTGCCAGTGGATCCGCACCGCACGACTGGACCCATTCGTTGTACGCCTGCCACATCGGCCGATGTGTGCGGTCGTATTCGGAGCGGAACGCGTCCCAGTCGCTGCGATCGTCGGCGGGCAAACCGCTGTAGGCCGGGGGGATGTCGGGTCCTTTCATCTCCAACGGTTGGCAGCTGACGATGCGCACGAACGGTACGCCGGCGGTCGTCAACGCAGGGAAGCAGTTGACGTTGTCCTCGATGATCACATCGGGCTGTTGGCGCTCGATGATCTCGCGCAACTGCGGCTCGCAGTACATCGCCCCGTCGATGAGGGCTTGCCACGTCGGCTGCATGAATCCACTGAGTTGGTCGAACGTCGACGTGCGGAACACCGGCTTGGTGTCGCGGATGAAGTCGGTCCAGAACTGTCCAGCGGCTTGCATGGGTGCGTCAGGAGGCGGTGGTGGTGCCAGGTCGACCAGGTCCTCGACGAACCCGAGTGGCTCGAGTCGTCCGGCCCATGAGGCCTCGGCGGCGAACACCACCTTGTGGCCGCGCTGGCGCAGCATGTTGCCGATCCCGATGCAGTTGTTCGTCGGCCCGTAGGCACTCTCCGGCATGAACAAGAACGTGGCCATGGCTACCGTTCTAGCGTGACACCGGGCACCTCGATCGAACTGGCTGCGCAGTTGCTCGGCCGCGCGTGTTCGATCGAGCGGCCCATCATGGTCGACCAGACCAACTTCAGCGTGGTCGTCGACGAGTCGGTTGTGGTCAAGTGGCTGCGGCCACCCGTGCCAGCGCCGCACCCGGGCGTGCAATTGATTCGTCACCTCACCGACGCCGGCTTCGACGAGATGCCATCGCTCGTCGGGGTCGACGAGCGCGACGGCGTGGTTCATGCGATCGTGACCTCGTACCTGCCGGGAGCACTGGATGGATGGGGCTGGTACGTCGACGATGTCGAGGCATGGCTCGATGACACATTGCGTTGCGACGACGTCCTGGAGCCGGCCCGTCGCATGGGAGAGATCACTGCCCGACTGCACGCAGCCCTCGCCGATCTGCAGCCGTCGGCAGTCGCGCTCGGTTCAGTCGCCGAGCAGGCAATGGCAGATCTCCGTCTGGCCAGGGACCGTCTCGACGACCTGCAGTGGCTTGGCGAGCAAACGGTGGCCAATTCGCTGAGGCCGCTGCGCGATGTCGGCCCAGTGCGCGGGCATCGGATCCACGGCGACCTCCACGCCGGACAGTTCCTTCGTGCCGGCGCCACGATGGTCGTCACCGACTTCGATGGCAACCCGCTGCAGGATCTCGTCGGCAGGTCCGGCGCGCATTCGCCGCTTCGCGATCTGGCGTCCATGCTGCAGTCGATCGGTCATGTCGGCTCGGTGGTCGTGAAGCGACGTCGGCCGGATCGAGCCGGCGACGTCGATCGTTTCAGGCGTCAGGCGGTGGACACCGCACTCGGCGCTTACGCCGCGACGCACGACGTCGACGAGAATCTGCTGCGGGCATTTCAGGTGGCTCAGGAACTGCACGAGTACGCGTACTCCATCCACCACCTGCCGCACTGGCGGTACGTCGCCGACGACGCCTTGCCCACCCTGCTCGGCATCGACCGATAGGTTCGCATCGTGGACCCGGCAGCATTCCTGGCCGATCTCGAGGCTAAACCGGCCACGCTGCTCGCCCTGATCGACCATCTGCCGTCGTGGCCCGATGTCGGTTCGGGACCCATCGTGTTGACCGGGATGGGGTCGTCGTGGTTCGCCGCCGATGTGGCTGCCCGCCGTCTCCGTTGTCGTGGCGTGACCGCGTTTGCCGATCTGGCATCGGTCGAGGCGACCATGCCGCCGTCACCGTCGCTGACGGTGATCGGTATTACCGCCTCGGGCACCAGCGCCGAGACTGTCGCGCTCCTGGAAGCGCACGCCGGTGTCAGTCATACGATCGCCCTCACCAACAGCGCGTCCGCGGCGTTGCCCACTGATCACACGGTGCTGATGCAGGCGGGGGTCGAGGCCGGCGGAGTGGCATGCCGCACCTACATGCACACGCTGGTTGCCCTGCTGGCGCTGGAGCAGAAGCTGACGGATTCCGATCTGCGACTTGGCGAACGGATCCGGCGCAGTGCAGCCGCCATTGCGTACCTGCTGGATCGACGCGACGGTTGGATGCCGTCGGTGCTCGAAACAATCGAGGGCACGGAGGGACTGTGGTTGCTGGCGCCGATCGAACGACTTGGATCGGCGCTTCAGGGCGCGCTGATGGTGCGCGAAGGTCCGCGCCGGGCAGCCGATGGCTGCGAGACCGGCGACTGGAACCATGTCGACGTCTACCTGACGAAGACGCTTGACTACCGCGCTGTGCTGTTCGCCGGCTCGCGATTCGACGCGGACGCGTTGAAGTGGATGTCCGAGCGTCGCAGTCACGTCGTCATCGTCGGCGCAGAGCCGGCCGGCCACGACATCGACTTCCCGGTCAGCGTTCGTTACCCGGGCGACGACGACCCCGTCGTGGCGCTGCTCACCGAGGTGTTGGTTGCCGAGTTGCTGGCAGCGCACTGGTGGCGGTAATGATCGACAGGGTGCTGGGCACCTTCGACTACCCGACGAGCCATCGAGTGTTCGAACTCGCGTCGGTCGGCACCTTCGTCGGCTTCGCGGCAGCACTGACCCGTCGCGTCCTAGTCGAGGTGGCTGACCGAATGTCCTTGCCGACTGCAGTGCTGCTCGTCGGCTTGTTGGTGGCGGCATACGCGGTGGCAGACCTGGCATCGGGGATCGTCCATTTCCTGCTCGATACCTTCGGCTCTCCGGAGACACCGGTGATCGGCCAGAAGTTCGTCAAGCCGTTCCGCGACCATCACGTCGACCCCATGGCCATGACCCAGGGCGACTTCATCGCCGTCAACGCCGACAACGTGTTCATCTGCCTGCCCGTGACCATGCTGGCGTTCTTCTTCCTCGATGCGGCTCGCCATCCGTACGTAGGTGTGTTCATCGTCGGACTCGTCGGGGGCGTGATCATGACCAACCAACTGCACAAGTGGGCGCACATGCCAACTGTCCCGCGGCTCGTTGCCGCCGCACAGCGCAGCGGCGTGGTGTTGTCGACGCAGCACCACTCTGTGCATCACTCGGGCGCCTATGACCGCAACTACTGCATCACGTGGGGGCGCCTGGATCTGTTGCTGAACAGGTTCGTCGCGCCGCGACGGTGAGATCACGCGAGCGGTAGTCGAACGCTGGCATCGAGGCCGCCGCCGGTGCGGTTGGCCAGATCGACTTCGCCGCCACTGGCTTCGGCCAGTTGGCGCACGATCGCCAAGCCGAGCCCAGAGCCGTCGTGGCCGGCACTCGATGCCCGCCAGAAACGATCGAACGCGTGCTGCAGTTGGTCCGTCGGCATGCCCGGGCCACGATCGGCCACATGGATCGACGCCCAACCGTTGTTGCTCGCTGCCGACACCGTGATCTCGTTGCCCGCCCCGCCGGCGTTGAGTGCATTGTCGATGTAGTTGTCGACGATCTGCTCGAGCGCGCCCGGCACGGCTCGCGCCGTCAGGCTGGAGATGTTGCCGGCGGTCAGCCTGACGCCACGTTCGTCGGCGAGGGGTGCCCAGATGGCGGCGCGCTCGGTGACGATGTCGGCCACGTCGATGGTCTCGATGGCCATCGCCGCTTGATCGGCGCGTGCCAACATCAGCAACCCCTCCACGAGTCGTTGGAGCCGTTCCGTCTCGGTGCTCGCGGCCTCGATGTCGCGGCTCGCCGCCGCGGGATCGGTGTCGATATTGACCGCGGCACGTTCGAGTTGCAGCCGCAGCGCGGTCAGCGGCGTGCGGAGTTGGTGCGACGCGTCGCCGGCGAACGACCGTTGGCGTTCGACCAGTGTGGAGATCCTCTCCGTCATCGTGTTGAACGAGGCGGCCAGGCCACGGATCTCCGGTGCGCCCTCATCGATGATCGCCCGGCTGTCGAAGTCGCCGGCGGCCACTTGCTCGGTGGCCCGTTGCAGACGACGCAAGGGCCGCACGATGGTCGATGCCATCAGCGCCGCAGCCAGTGCCGCGGCACCCAACGAGATCAGACCCACAGCGACGATCCCGCGGACCTTGTCGGACACTCGGTCGTCGACATTGGACGCCGAGTACGTGAGGCGCACGACGCCAACAGGTAATGCCCCGGACAGGACGGGGACGGCGACGTAGACGATGTCGCCGCCCAAAGTGTCCGACGGCCTCCGCCCGGACGAGGTGCTGCCACTGAGCGCCGCGGCGACCTCGGGGCGGGTCGAGTAGTCGTCGCCGCGCCGCGCCTGGTCCCCCGACACAGCAACAGCAATGCCGGTGTCGTCGGTTACCACGACCTGCGCACCGGTCCGGGTGCCGTAGATATCGACGGTGCTCTGTAGGGCGTCTTGGTCCTGCTCACTCTGTGCTACTTCACCCGAGAGGGCATCTTCGGAGGTGCCGGCCAGGATGAAGGCGTCGCGCTGGATCGAGGCCAGCACGCGATCGGTCTCGACGGTTCGCAGGTATCGGGCCAGCGGGATGTCCTGGGCAGCGAGGATCACGATCGTGACGCCGACGAAGGCGGCGATCAACCGCCATCTCACGAGGGAGCTTCCAAGCGGAAGCCGACACCACGAACCGCCTCGATCCAGCCATGGTGGCCGAGCTTCTTGCGCAGCGACGCGACGTGAGCGTCGACGGTCTTGGTGGGTCCGTACCAATGGGCATCCCACACGTTCTCGAGGATCTCTGTTCGGCTGTGTACGGCTCCCACGTCGATCGCCAGGAAGGCCAGCAGGTCGAACTCCTTGGCGGTCAGCGACACCTCGCCGCCGTCGATGCGCACCCGTCGGGTGCGCCGATCCAGCTGCATCGGGCCGATCGTCTGCGGTGCGGTGAGATCAACGTCGTCGCCGCTCGGTGAGCCATCGATCGTCCGCCGGGCGACGGCGCCGATTCGGGCGACGAGCTCGCGCAAGCTGAATGGCTTGGTCACGTAGTCATCGGCGCCGAGTTCCAGCCCCAGCACTCTGTCGAACTCTTCGCTTCGTGCTGTCAGCATGATGATGGGGGTGCTCGATCGGTGCCGCAGCTGACGGCACACGTCGCGGCCGTCCATGTCGGGGAGGCCGAGATCCAGCAGCACCATCTCGTGACCACGCTCGGCAAGGGCGTCGGCTCCGGTGGTGACGTGGGCGACGGTGTGGCCGGCTGCAGTCAATCCTTCGACCAGTGTGTCGGCGATGGCTCTGTCGTCTTCGACCAGCAGCAGCTTCACATGGTCATTGTGACAAGTCCGCCGACACCCCAGGTCTTTCTTGGACAAATCTTGGATATTCGTCGTTCGTCCCTTGGAAGGCGGGTCCCTACCGTGTGCCACATGCGATCCACGCGATCGCTTTGACGGAAAGGTCGCAGAACAATGAAGACACGGATTGCCACGATGATCTCGATCGCCGGGGTGCTGGTGGCCGGCTCGGCTGCTGCCCTGGTCAACACCCAGGTGCTCAGCGGCAGTGCAGCACCGTCTCCTCTGTCGATCGAAGCGGCACCGCAGACTTCGCAGACCACATTGCCGGCGCCCACGCTTTCCGGCGTTTCGACGACGGCCGCAGCGGTCACCCCTACGCCGGCGCGAGCGCTGGCCCCTGCTGCGACGCAAGCCGTGTACGCGATCGGAACGTCTGGCACGGTCACGCTCGATACCGCGGGAGACGTGCTGACAATCGTCGACGTCACACCCGCCGACGGCTGGTTGATCACGAAGTCGGAGCGAGAGGACGCGACCAACGTCGAGATCAAGTTTCAGTCCGGCAATGTCGAGGTCGAGTTTCATGCCAACTTGCTGTTCGGTGTCGTGACCACTTCCGTCGAGTCCGACGATGAATCGAGCATGAGCAATTCTGTGGATGACAGCAGCGGTCGCCACGGTGGCGACGACGACGATCGTGGCAGCGACGATGACTGAGCCTGCGCCTTGCGAGATTTCGGCGTCCGCCGCCGAACGACTCGCGGCACTACGGACTCCGACGAAGACGCGCAGCAGGCCGGCGCATTCTTGGAAGGTCTTGTCCGCCGGCCTGTCGACCACGGCCATGTTCGGCTTGGTGACGGCGATGGGCTGGCCGAGCGATGCGGACGGCCTGCAAGCCACGGCAGCGGCGACGCCGACCGTGGCAACATTGCCGGCGTCTGCGGTGCCGGTCGCTTCGACCGTCGCCCCGCTGATACCTGTAGATCCGGCGACCGCCGTTCCGGTGGTCATTCCCGTGGCCGTGCCCGTGGCGCAGCCAGTGCAGATCGTGTCCGTCCTGGTGGCGTCCAACACCACGACGAAGTCTTCTGGCTGAGTCGGTTGAACGTCGACATTCACACCGGGTGGTGGCGAGCGATGGGATGCGCCGTCGAAGTAGTCGTGGTCGGCGGATCGCCAGAGTCGTTGTATCTGGCGAGAACGTCGATCGATCATCTCGAACGATGCTGGAGCCGCTTCCAGCCTTCGAGCGACATCAGCCGCCTGAACCACGCCGCCGGATCGACCATCGTCGTCGATCCGGCGACGTTGGTACTCGTTCGGGCGATGGGTGATGGCTGGCGGGCGACCTCAGGCGCGTTTGATCCCACGTTGCTGGCGCCGCTGGTCGGCCTCGGCTACGGCGCCAGTTGGCACGACCCGGCGATGGTCACGTCACTGCCGCGCGGGTCGATGCCCCAGGGCAACCTCGGCGAGATCATCGTCGATCAGCAGCGCCACACGATCTCCATCCCGAACGGCATGTGCCTCGATGCCGGTGGCATCGGCAAAGGACTTGCAGCCGACCTCGTGGTCGGCGAACTGCTGGCCGCAGGAGCCGCTGGCGCATCGGTGTCGATTGGTGGCGATGTCGCCGTGCGCGGCGACGCACCTCAGCGTGGTGGATGGTTGGTCGGCGTCGCTGATCCGGTGAATCCGGATGTCGAGGCGGGCCAGGTTGCAATGGTCGAGGGTGGCATCGCCACGTCAGGAACCCTGCGTCGCAGCTGGACTGCCGGCGACGGGCAGACCGTCCATCATCTCCTCGATCCGGCCACCGGAACTCCCGTTCATCGTGCTCGCCAGATCGTCTCCGTCACGGTGATTGCCGGCACCGCTGCATGGGCCGAGGTGTGGACCAAGGCCGTGATGGTGGGCGGGACATCGGTGTTGCAGACGCTCGACCAGCTCGGGCTCGGCGCGCAGGTGACCTACGTCGATTTGACGACCGCCGCCAACCGGGCGTGGGCGGCCTTCGACGTTCTAGGCCAGCAGCGGGGCGACCTCGTTGGCGACGAAGTCGAGATGGTCGAGGTCTGACAGGTCGAGCACCTGCAGGTACACCCGGTCGGCACCGGCATCGATGTAGCTGCGGATGGTCGCTGCGGTTTCCTCGGCGGACCCTGCTGCGCCGTTCTCGCGAAGTTCGCCCGGTTCGCGACCGATGGCCGCGGCCCGCCGCACGACGTCGGCCTCGTTCCCACCGGCACACACGACCAGCGCGATCGAGTATCGCATCGGGCGCCGGCGGTCGATCGCCGCGCAGGCGACCTCGACGCGTTGTTTGCGTTCGGTGAAGGTGGCCACCGAGTGGAACGCAATGTTGCACTCGCTGGCATACCGGGCGGTCAGCGCCGGTGTGCGTGTCTTGCCGCCGCCACCGATGATGATCGGTATGGGTTGTTGAACCGGCTTCGGCAGACCTGGCGAGTCGGTGACACTGTGCACTGTGCCTGAATAGCTGAAGGTCTGACCTGCCGGCGTGTTCCACAGGCCGTCGATGATCGCCAACTGGTCGGTCAGGCTGTCGAACCGCTTCGGCGTGTCGGGGAAGTCGAACCCGTAGGCGGTGTGTTCTGCCTCGTACCAACCCGCACCAATGCCCAGTTCGATGCGACCGCAACTCATCTGATCGACCTGGGCGACGCTGATCGCGAGCAGACCAGGACCGCGGAACGTGACCGGCGAGACCAGGGTTCCGAGACGGATCGTGGAGGTTTCACGGGCCAGGCCGCCCAGCGTGACCCAGGCATCGGTCGGCCCGGGCAGACCGCTCGACCCACCCATCACCAGGTAGTGGTCACTGCGGAAGAAACCTCCGAAGCCCAGTGCTTCGGCGCGCCGGGCCACCGCCAGCAACGTGTCGTACGCGGCGCCTTGCTGAGGCTCGGTGAACACGGACAGGTCGGCGAGCTGCATCTGCGGACAGTAGCGGCCGTCGGCCGAGCGGTCTCGACCGGGGCAGCGGCCTCGACGTCGCGATGGCCGTAGGTCGAAAGGTGCACGATCTTGCCGCGCCGACTGACGCTGATCAGCCAGCCCGGCAATCGCCCGTCATCGACGTACTGTCGGAAGTGGTCGTCGATACGAGCGAGTCGCTCTGCCGACATGCCGACATCGGCGGGGTCACCCTCGGTCTGCAGTGTTGCCATCGGGAGCGACGATACGACCCTCGACCGCACCGGTCTGGAGTCGAGGGCTGGTGGAGCGGTACGGAGCCATGTCGATGCCGGGGTAGCGCACTTCCATGTCAGCGATGGTCTGGTCGGTCCAATAGGGATGGCCGGGCGCCGGGATGTCGAGCAGTGTGCGTGTGTCGGGATCGACGTTGGTCACGAACTCGATCATCTCGGGACGGTTTCCGAGATGTCCGAAGGCGTGCTTGTTCGTCCAGTTGGCGTCCGCTGCCTTGTAGTCGGCAAGGAGCGTGAACCGTGAGGCGTCTGTTCCAGTCATCGAGGTCGCCCTGTGGAACACCTCCGTCGAATACACCAGCGTGGTGCCGGCCTTGCCGCAGGCCAGCACTTCGCGGTCGCGCAGGTCGCCAGGTTCGGTTCGACGCTGGCCTAGGGGAATGTGGGCCGAGTACTGCTTCGGCACGGCTGCCGTCACACCGTTGTGCTCGTCGACATCGCAGAGATACGTGAAGGTCGTGACCTGCATCCAGCGTCGCTGCACGCTTGGCACCACCAGGGTGTGGTTGCCGAAGTCGCGATGATGGTGTTGGTCGTAGTCGGTGCTGCCCGAGTATTTCGCCCAGAGCTCACCCTTGTAGAGCCTGATGTCATCGACGCCCAGTATCTGGCGCGCGATCGCCAGGATGCGGGGGTGGGCGATCAACCGGTTCAGCGCCGGTGACGTCCACGGGAAGTTGACCAGGCCGGAGAACTGTGTGCTGGTCAGCTCGGCAAACGCCTGCGGGTCGGCGAAGTAGTCCGCGGGCGTCGGAAAGGTCCGCCACACTCCCTCGCGCATGGTGGCAACCTCGTCCGCGCTCAGCACATCGGGCACCAGGACGAAGCCGTCGGTGTGGAAGCTATCGAGTTGCTGCTCGGTCAGCATCGGCACATTCTCGCATCACGCCGCTGCAACGTGGAACCCGGTAGGTGAGCCAAACTTGAGTCTATATGACTCAAGTTTTCTTCTGGCGATGTTGCGCTCGCGTGTCGCAGGTCCGTAAACTTGCGTCACGTTCACTCAAGTTTGAGCCGTCCAAGCCAAACATGTCGTACAAGGAGCAACCCCCATGGCCAAGGCAGTCGGAATCGACCTCGGCACCACCAACTCTGTCGTCGCTGTGCTCGAAGGCGGCGATCCGGTCGTCATCCCCAACTCCGAGGGCGCCCGCACCACCCCTTCGGTCGTAGCGTTCTCGAAGGCCGGCGAAGTGTTGGTCGGCGAGGTCGCCAAGCGTCAGGCGATCACCAACAGCGACCGCACGTTCCGCAGCATCAAGCGCCACATGGGCGAGGGCTGGAAGAGCCCCGACATCGACGGCAAGCAATACACGGCGCAAGAGATCAGCGCCCGCATCCTTATGAAGCTGAAGCGCGATGCCGAGGCATACCTGGGCGACACGGTTACACAGGCGGTCATCACCGTCCCCGCGTACTTCGACGATGCCCAGCGCACCGCAACAAAAGAAGCCGGCGCCATTGCCGGCCTCGAGGTTCTGCGGATCATCAACGAACCGACTGCTGCAGCTCTCGCGTACGGCCTCGACAAGAGCGCCGAGGACGAGAAGGTGCTGGTGTTCGACTTGGGTGGTGGCACGTTCGACGTGTCCGTGCTCGAGATCGGCGACGGCGTGTTCGAGGTCAAGAGCACCCACGGTGACACCCACCTCGGCGGTGACGACTGGGATCAGCGGATCATCGATTGGCTCGTTCAGCAGTTCAAGTCCGCCCACGGCGTCGACCTGTCGGCCGACCGTATGGCCGGCCAGCGGCTGAAGGAAGCCGCCGAGAAGGCCAAGATCGAACTCAGCCAGGTGCAACAGACACAGATCAACCTTCCGTTCATCACGGCCACTGCCGAGGGTCCATTGCACCTCGACGAGTCCTTGAGCCGCGCCAAGTTCCAGGACATGACGGCCGATCTGATCGAGCGTTGCCGCATTCCGTTCGAGCAGGCGTTGAAGGATGCCGGCATCAGCAAGGGCGAGCTCAACCACGTGATCCTGGTCGGCGGGTCCACGCGCATGCCCGCCGTCGTCGAGCTGGTCGTCAGCTTCACCGGCAAGGAGCCCAACAAGAGCGTCAACCCCGACGAGGTGGTTGCCGTGGGCGCAGCGGTGCAGGCCGGTGTGTTGCGCGGCGACGTGAAAGATGTGCTTTTGCTCGACGTGACCCCGTTGAGCCTGGGTATCGAGACAAAAGGTGGCGTGATGACCAAGCTCATCGAGCGCAACACCACGATCCCGACCAAGCGGACCGAGGTGTTCACGACCGCCGACGACATGCAGCCCAGCGTTGAGATCCACGTGTTGCAGGGCGAGCGGGAGATGGCGGGTTACAACAAGACGCTCGGCAAGTTCCAGCTCGTCGACCTGCCACCGGCGCCCCGCGGCGTGCCGCAGATCGAGGTCACCTTCGACATCGACGCCAACGGCATCGTGCACGTCAGTGCCAAGGATCGCGCCACCGGCAAGGAGCAGTCGATGACCATCACCGGCCAGTCGACCCTCGACAAGAAAGACATTGACCAGATGATCCGCGACGCCGAGGCGCACGCCGAGGACGATCGCAAGCGTCGCGAGGAAGCCGAGATCCGCAACAACGCCGACTCGCTGGTGTACCAGATGGAGAAGGTGCTGCGCGACAACACGGGTCCTGATTCGGCGGGCAAGGTCGACGACGCCGACAAGGCCACCGTCGAAGGCCCCTTGGCCGAGTTGAAGACTGCGCTCGCAGGCAACGATATGGAGGCCATCCGCGCCGCCCACGAGAAGCTGATGGCGGCCAGCCAGGCGTTCAGCCAGAAGCTGTACGAGACGGCAGCACGCGACGAGAATGCCGCCGGGACCTCCGCATCGGGTCAGAACGGTGGCCAACCGGGTGCAGGGTCCAGCAGCGACGACGACATCGTCGATGCCGAGATCGTGGAAGAGGCGTGAGCGAGGCCGCGCCCCCGTCGTCGGAGGGTCCTGTCAGCGGCGAGGTGCTTGCCGATGCCGAAGATGGCGAGGGGATCGAACCAGAAATCGAACCAGAAGCCGAGGAGCCGGCCCAGAGCGAGGTCGAGATCGTCACCGCCGAGCGCGACGAGTGGATGGATCGCGCGCAGCGGATAGCGGCCGACTTCGAGAACTATCGTCGGCGGTTGTCGACCCAGCGCAACGACGACATCGACCGGGCAACCGGGCGCCTGGCCGAGGCTCTGCTGCCTGTGCTCGACGCATGCGAGGCCGCATTCCTGCAACACCCCGCAGAGATCGAGCCACTGTTCAACCTCCTGCTCAGCGAGCTGAAGAAGCAGGGACTCGAATCGATGAACCTGCACGAGCAGCCGTTCGATCCGCACCTCGCCGACGCCGTGCTGCACGAGCCCGGCGATGGCGAACCGGTCGTCAGCGAGGTGCTGCGATCGGGCTACACGTGGAATGGCAAAGTGCTGCGACCGGCGATGGTCAAGGTACGCGGCTGACACGCGCCGAGACATGCCAGGTATGACGGAGGTGATGAGCGGTGGCGGCACAACGTGAGTGGTACGAGAAGGACTATTACAAGGTCCTCGGCGTCAGCGACGACGCAACCTCCAAAGACATCACCAAGGCGTATCGAAAGTTGGCCCGCGGCAGCCACCCTGACACGCACCCCGGCGACGATGCCGCCGAGGAGCGGTTCAAAGAGGTCAGCGCGGCCTACGACGTGTTGGGCGACGAGGCCAAACGCAAGGAGTACGACGAGGTCCGCAAGCTGGGCCCCATCGGCGGCTTCCAGGGCGGCGGTCCCGGTGGGCAGGGTGGCTACAACTTCAACGTCGGTAGCGACGGCCTTGGCGACATCCTCGGCCAGATGTTCGGCCGCGGGCGTCGCGGCGCAGGGCCGTCCGCTGCCGCGGGCCCGCAACGCGGTGGCGATGTCGAGGCAACCCTCAACCTCGATTTCGCCGATGCCGTGACGGGCCTTACGACCACGCTGTACCTCACAAGCGACGCGCAGTGCAGCACATGTCACGGCAGCGGAGCCAAGCCGGGAACCCAGCCGAAGGTGTGCGGCATTTGCGGCGGGCGCGGCGTGATCGACGACAACCAGGGCCTCTTCTCCTTCTCGTCGCCGTGCCGCAACTGCGGTGGCCGAGGCGTGGTGGTCACCGATCCGTGTCCCACCTGTCGGGGTACCGGCACCGAGCGCCGCCCCCGCGAGGTGCAGGCACGCATTCCGGCGGGTGTCGCCGACGGTCAGAAGATCCGTCTCAAAGGCCGTGGCGCGCCCGGGCGCAATGGAGGGCCGGCAGGTGACCTGATCGTCGAATGTCACGTGGCCCCCCATCGCCTGTTCGGACGCGATGGCAACAACCTCACGGTGAGGGTGCCGGTCACGTTTGCCGAAGCGGCCCTCGGCGCCGACATCGACGTGCCCACCCTCGATGGCCCACGCGTCATGTTGCGACTGCGACCCGGCACGCCGTCGGGGTCGCGCCACCGCGTCAAGGGCAAGGGCATCGTCACCAAGAAAGCCACCGGCGATCTGATCGTGACCGTCGATGTCGACGTGCCGTCTCGACTCAGTGACGAACAACGCTCTGCCGCCGAGGCATTCGCCGCGGCGACTACCGTCTCACCAAGGACTCGATTGGAGTCATGAACATGCGATCTCAACACCACGCCGTCTACGTCATCTCGGTAGCCGCCGAACTGTCCGGCATGCATCCCCAGACGCTGCGCATCTACGAGCGGCGCGGGCTGGTGCAACCGGCTCGCACACAAGGTGGCAACCGTCGCTACAGCGATCTCGACATCGAATGCCTGCGCCGCATCAGCGAGCTTGCGTCCGAGGGAATGAACCTCGAAGGCATCCGGCGCGTGATGCAACTCGAGGCCGAGAACGACAAGCTGCGCGCCGAGAACGCCGAGTTGCGTCAAGTGGCATCGTCGGCGCTGGCCGAGGCCGATCGTCGACCACCGCGCCGCGATCTAGTGCCCCTACATCAGGAGGTTTCGGTGTTCGGCGGGTCCCGCCTCGGCCGATCCCGCTAGCGGTGGAGTGTTTCGGGGCACCCACGTGGGCGTCAAACACTCCAGGCGCCAGGCGCCGGACTCATGTTCCCGGCCGAACGGGCGCGATTTTGGCCACCTGAAGCGTGATATCGCGCCCACAAACCTGGTCGGGCGCGATTTTGGCCACTGGCAGCGTGATGTCGCGCCCAATGCTCGCTGGGGCCGTCACTGGTTTTCGGGGCTGAATCGGACCAGTGCCTGCCACGCCGAGCGGATCACGGCGGCGACGTCGGTTCGTTCGAGAAGCATGGTCGGCAGGGGCAACGGATCGGTCGGCACGGCGCACGTCGGAATCGTCAGGGAATCACCGGTGAACTCGTGCCATTCCGGCGTGTCGAACGGTGACGGCGGGGGCGCAGGTGGCACGAGGCGCAAATGACGGT
Organism: Ilumatobacteraceae bacterium; assembly: GCA_031412355.1. Classification (GTDB taxonomy): domain Bacteria; phylum Actinomycetota; class Acidimicrobiia; order Acidimicrobiales; family Ilumatobacteraceae; genus JAENVT01. The sequence goes on from JANOCR010000004.1 coordinate 33,954, forward strand.
CGGCGCGAGCGCGCGAGCCGACCTTGGTGCGGCGTCGGTCGTCGACGTCGCCGCAGCGCCACGTGACCAGGAGCTCGGGCCGCGACGCCAGTTCCGCGGCGAGAGCCAGCAGTGCGGCCACCCCGTGCTTGCACGGGTCGTCCCAGTCGGGGCAGGTGCACGAGCACAGCAGTTCATCGCCGCGCGGGATCAGTCGGGCCACGTGGGACCGTTCGGGAATCTGAGTGAGATCGTCGGGCCTGGCGACCGTCTCGACCGTCACTGTCACGTGGTACGGCTCGGGGCGGCCACCCATGACGGTGGCCAACAGCACACCCTCGGACAGCTCGAGACGGTCGACCGCGTTGTCGACGAGATAGGTCTTTCCCCGCCGGAACCGCTGTGGGTCCGCAAGGCCTGCGACTGTGACCGACAGCAACGAGGACGCCAGACGCCCGGCTTGGGTGGGCTCGCGGCGCGCCCGGGGCGTAGGTGTGATGACGATGCTCATGTGCCGCGCACCGCGTGATGGTCGAGCACGATCAGATCGCGCAACTCGTCGGTCGACAACTCGCTGAGCCAGGTCTCGCCAGTGGTGCCCACGACGGCGTCGGCCAACGCCCGCTTGTCGTTGATCATCGCGTCGACCCGTTCCTCGATGGTGCCCTGACAGACCAGCTTGTGCACGAACACCGAGCGCTGCTGACCGATTCGCCACGCCCGATCGGTGGCCTGGTCCTCGACGGCCGGGTTCCACCAACGGTCGTAGTGGACGACACGCGAAGCTGCGGTGAGATTCAGGCCGGTGCCTCCAGCGCGCAACGACACCAGCAGCAGTGGTGAACCACCACCAGCCTGGAACTCGTCGACCATTCGGTTGCGGCCGGTCCTCGACACACCACCGTGCAGGAACGGCGTCGACAATGCAAACCGCTCGATGAGGTGCCGTTGCAGCAGCAACCCCATCTCGCGGAACTGGGTGAAGACCAGGGCCTGTTCGCCCGCATCGAGCAGGTCGGTGATCAGTTCGTCGAAGCGACTGAGTTTGCCCGACCGACCGCCGAGACGAGACCCATCGCCCAGCGCCTGCGCCGGATGGTTGCAGATCTGCTTGAGCCGGGTCAGTGCGGCCAGGACCAGCCCGCGGCGGCGCATGCCGGTTGCCTGCTGGGCATCGTCGAGCAGTTGATCGACCACGCCTTGGTACATCCCCGCCTGCTCGCGCGTCAGCGACGCCCATGCCAACTGCTCGACCTTGTCGGGCAGGTCGGGTACCAGCGATTTGTCGGCCTTGGTGCGGCGCAGCAGGAACGGCGAAGTCAGTTGACGCAGCGCTGCCGCCGCAGCGAGGTCGTGATTGCGTTCGATCGGTGTGGCGAAGCGATTGCGGAACTGGGTGAGGTTGCCGAGCAGACCCGGCGTGACCATCGACATGATCGACCACAGTTCGCTGAGCCGGTTCTCGACCGGAGTGCCGGTGAGGGCAATGTGTTGCCCCGCCGGCAATGTTCGCAGCGCCTTGGCCGTACGCGTTTCGGGGTTCTTGATGGCCTGGGCTTCGTCGAGTACGACTGTCGCCCACTGCACTTCCTTGAGCGTGTCGATGTCGCGGGCTGCGACCTGGTACGTGGTGATGATGACGTCGTGCTGGGCAACGGCGTTGGCGAACGCGATCGCGGTGCTGCGACCAGTGCCGTGGTGCACGGCCACGCGCAGCAGCGGTGTGAAGCGAGCGGATTCGGCTTCCCAGTTCCGCACGACCGAGAGCGGGCATATCACGAGATGCGGGCCTGGCAGCGCCGCGAGGTGAGCCAGCGTCGTCGGCGTCTTGCCGAGCCCCATGTCGTCGGCCAGGCAGCCACCGAGGCCCAGTTGGTGCAGGAACTGCAGCCACCCAAGACCACGGCGTTGGTATGGGCGCAAGGTGGCCATGAACCCGGATGGCTCGATCCCCTCGGCCAGCGTGGTGTCGGGCAGACCTTCCAACAGGTCACCCAGCCAGCCACTTGCGGCGATCGCCGCGGTGCTGGAGTCGCCGATGGAGTCGGGTTCGGTCGCCAGGCGAGCTTCTTCGATGGCCGCCAACTCTGCAGCAAGTTTCAGGAGCTCGAGAGTCGACAGCTCGCTGTGGTCCCGTCGATGCTCGGCGAGGTTGGCAAGCGCTCGTCGGGCCTCGGTGCGATCCAGCCGCACCCACCGCCCATTGACGTTGATGAGCCCGGCGCCCGACGCCGCGGCACGCTCGAGCAGCGCCTCGTCGATTGGGGTGTCGTCGACGACAACCTTCCAATCGATGATGGCCGCGGCGCTGAAGCGGTTGGTCGCCGACGCACCCTTCGGCTGGGCGACTCCTTTCGTCGTCGCCGATCGTCGCGTGAGCCGTTCGGGCGTCAGCAGTTCGATGTCGACCGTCGCCAGCGCATCGACTGCTTCCAACGTTGCCGCGGCGGTGTCGAGATCGATCCCGAACTGCGGATCGGCGAGCCACCCCGACAGCCACGGAGCAAGCATCTCGATGTCGACATGCGCGGTGGCGATGCAGTCGCCCAGTAGCGGCAGGAACCGCGCGTCGCCCGCCAGGCTCAGCGCTGCGGGCTCGCCGCCGGCGACGTCGGCCGCACTGCACCACCGGCCTCGATCGTCGGGATCAACCAGCTCCAATGTCAGCGGCCATTCGCCGAGCGGATCCTCTGGTAGCGCCAGGCGCAACCGCGCCCGCACCACCGGCTCGCCCTCGGCGCGACGAATGGCCTGGTCGAAGATCGTGGCCAGATCATCGAGGGCCTCACCGAGCTCGGGGTCCGCGCGGAATTCGCCCGCTGGCGCGCTGAGGGCTCGCGCAGCGGCACGCGCGGCACGAGCCGTGACTCGCCGGGTATCGGTGATCGGGGCGTGCCAGCCGGCACCGGCCAGCAACAGGCGAGCCGTTTGATCGACGAACGAGTCGATGATCACCGTTGTGAGCTCGTCGGCGCTGAATCCCGGGCTGGCGACCGCCACCACCGGAGGCTGCTGCGCAGCGAGCTCTGCAACCGGTGTGGCCAGGTCGGCTCGCAACGGCCGCCAGCGTGCGACCCACCATCCGAGACCCGTGTCGGTGAGTTGCGGCAGGACCCTGCCCGACGTGACCAATCGCATTGCGACCGAGTAAGCGGCACCGAGCCAGGCCACCGACGGACCGACATCGTCGCCGAGCGCGTCTAGTTGGCCGAGTGCGGCCAGCGAGGCGACGGTCAGTCGTTGGCACATAACCTGCTGCTCGCCACCGGGCAGGGTCATGCGAACGACCCGCATCGAGCCGTTGTGCGACGCGGGGGTGCGGCGGAAGGTCGAACTGACCACTGCCTGCAGATTCCCCCCGTACACCCCCCGGCCGGGCTGCCACGCCACGACTTCGCCGTCGAGCCAGGTCAGCTGCAGACCCGGCGTTGGCGAGACGTTGGGACGGGTGGGCACAGGTCGAGTGTAGGAGTGGGGTGTGCGCCGGTTCCGGCGTTGTCGTGCGCAAGACTGTGACGAACATGTCGCATCTCTGGGATCCTCCCGATCCGGGCCAACAGCGCAGGTCTTCTCGCGCCGGTCGTTCCAATCGCAGCGTCGGCATCGTGTTACTCGTGGTCACAGCGCTAGTCGCCGGTGGAGCGGTCTCTTACGTGCTGTCGCAATGGCAATCGTCGCGCAGTGGTGCAGCGCCCTTGCCGACCGCAGCGCCGACGACCGCGTCGACCTCGACATCAACGACCTCGACTACAACGACGACGATCCTCCCGACTACAACGACGACGCTTGCCCCGACGACCACCGATGTGCGCGTTGTCGGTGAGCACATGGTGTTCGCCGACGGCTACCCGTTAGGCCGCGTCACGCCGGCCGGCTTTGCCCGGTACGAAGGTGACGCTGTCTCGCAGTTGCGCCAGGGGACGTTCGAGATGTCGTCGGTCGTCAACTTCATCGGATCCAAGTTCAGCGTGCAGATTCGTCCCCTCGAACTCGGCGAGGTGTCGGCGTCGTGCCCGATCGCCGTGCAGCCTCGCGCGTCCGACAACTTGCAGCCGCTCGGCCTGTGGGTCGAGGCACCGACCTGGCAGTTGCAGCCACATACCGCAACGCCGGTGCCGCTGGGCGACCCGGCGGTAGTTGCCGTCGTGCAACTGATCACTGCCAACAACGCCGTGCTACCCGCGCCGCCACCGCAGCGCGGCAGTGCCGTGCTGGTCGACTTGATCGGCGATGGCGTGCCTGACCTGATCGTGTCGGCGACGTACAGCGACGACTCGATCTACTACCGGTTGGTGGCGGTTGCGCCCGACAGCAACCCCGACGCCGCTACGACCGTGATGATCGAGTTCGGGGGCTCGTTCCGCGAGGACGGGACGCGCGAACCGCAATCGCGTGGCGAGCTGCGAGTCGATGGTGTGGTCGAGGTGACCGGCGCCGCGCCGTACGAGTTGTTCATCCGCCGCACGACCTCGAATGCCAAGGGTGTGACGATACGCGACCTCACCGGAGCCGACCTGGCTTCCTGGTCCTGCCCTCGTTAACGCGCGGAGGAGCCCGTCCAGTTCGATCCACGCGCCCTCCGGCATCGGCCGACAATACGGCCGCACGCAGGGACTCCAGGAGGCTGATTGACCGGGACGAGTTCGCTCTCGAATCGTCAGTGACGATTTGGCGCCCCGAGGTTCGTATCGTCACTGACGATTCGCAAGGGTCGGCGGTGGGCTGGCACTACCACGCCAATGTCTTCGACCACGCCAACTACAGGGGCTCGCCGGCTCGACGTCCACGACCACAGAGCAGATCGACTGGCAGTACTGATCGCTCGCGGACGCTGACGTCGTCACCACGCTCCACGATCATCACGGGACGTCATGCGCATCTTCGCCCGGACGGCAAGACCAACGAGGATTGGCAAAGCGATCCTGGCCAGGACGGACATATCTGCGAAGACCGGAAGCCCGAACGGCAAAACCAGGAACAGTCCCGCTGAGCAAATCGGTGTAAGAATCATGAAGGCGCGGACTCCGCCGACGTGGTCCGGGCATTGTCGCTTGGCGTCGAGGTGGTTACGCGGCGAGCCAGGGCGCAACCTCGGGGGATCTATCACCCCGTTAGCCGAAGGAGGCCGGCGGCTACCGATCGGCCAGCAGGAACTCGATCACCTCGGCAACTCCGTCGTCGTCGTTCGACGCTGTCACCTGGCTGGCCGCGGCTCGCACCGACGGCGCGGCATTGGCAACGGCTACCGAGTAGCCGGCGAACTCGAACATGGCCAGATCGTTGATCTCGTCGCCGAACACCACGACGTCGGCGGCATCGATCTCGAGGTGTGCGCACAGCCAGCGCAGTCCAGCGCCCTTGTCGGCACCGGCTGGCCCCAGTTCGACCGCCTCGGTACCCATATGGCTGACGACCAGATCCGCTCCCACGATCGGCGGGATGATGTCGAGCAGTTCCAGCGCCGAATGGTGATGATGGAACGCCAGCAGCTTGATGGCCTCGGTAGCTCCGTCGTGTCCGTTCAGCACATCGTCGACGGTGTCGTTGCGGTGGTGCACCGGCATTCGCTCGGCGAAACCGACCTCCTCGGTGAAGCCGCGATCTGTGGCGAGTGCGAACCCGAACCTCGGATCGTGCGCTCGCAACCGCCGGATGGCCTCGACGGCCAGTGCACTGGGAAAGCCGATCGTGAACAGTGTCGGACCATCGGGCAGGGTGCAGATCATCGAGCCGTTGGCCATCACGCCGTACCGCACCGCAGGGCCGACGGCGGCGACCTCGCGGGCCGCGACCATCGGCGGCCGACCGGTCGCAAACACCACGATCACGCCCGCCTCGTGGGCAGCCCGCAGCGCGGCGATGGTCCGCGGCGACACCTCCCCGCGACTGTTCAGCAAGGTGCCGTCGAGATCCGTGGCAATCAGTCGGGGAAGCAAGATCGACAGTCTGCAGGCCAGCGGTCGGGGTGTTGGCGTCATGGCCAAAGTTGATAGACTTCGACTCAGGATTTCTGTTGTCAGCAACGTAAGAGGGGCATGCCATGGCGTTCGATCCCAAGAACTGGACTCTGAAGACGAATGAAGCGTTCGCCGCGGCCATCGACCAGGCGAAGGCTCTCAGCAATCCCGAACTGACCCCCGATCACCTGTTGGCGGCGATGATGCGCCAAGACGACACCATCGTGCCAGCGGTGCTGGCCAAGCTGGGCCTCGCGCCCCTGATGGTGCGCAACAAGGCTGACGAGGCTGTGCAGAAGCTGCCGAAGGCCTACGGCGGCGCCGAGCCGCACGTAAACCGCGAGCTCAACAACATCGTGCAGAACGCCGAGACCTATCAGAAGGATCTGAAAGACGACTTCTTGTCGGTCGAGCATCTGCTGTTGGCCATGAACCAGCGGCTCGGCATCGGCAGCGAGGAGCTGCTGCAGGCTCTGAAGCAAGTACGCGGGAGCCACCGGGTCACGAGCCAGAACCCCGAGGAGAACTTCGCCGCGCTCGAGAAGTACGGCCAAGACCTCACCCAGCGCGCCCGCGACGGCAAGATCGATCCGGTCATCGGCCGCGACGACGAGATCCGCCGCGTCATCCAAGTGCTCAGCCGGCGTACCAAGAACAACCCGGTGCTGATCGGCGAGCCGGGCGTCGGCAAAACCGCCATCGTCGAGGGTCTCGCCCGCCGTATCGCCGACGGCGATGTGCCTGAGGGATTGAAGAGCAAGCGGCTGATCTCGCTCGACATCGGCTCGATGCTGGCCGGTGCCAAGTACCGCGGCGAGTTCGAGGAGCGGCTGAAGGCGGTGTTGAAAGAGATCACCGACGCGGCCGGCGAGGTGATCACGTTCGTCGACGAACTACACACCATCGTTGGCGCCGGCGCAGCCGAGGGTGCGATGGATGCCGGCAACATGATCAAGCCGATGCTGGCCCGTGGCGAGCTGCGCATGATCGGCGCCACGACGCTCGACGAGTTCCGCAAACACGTCGAGAAGGATGCGGCTCTCGAGCGACGATTCCAGCAGGTCTATGTCGGCGAGCCCAGCGTCGAAGACACCATCGGCATCCTGCGCGGGCTGAAGGAGCGCTACGAGGTGCACCACGGTGTGCGCATCCAAGACAGCGCGCTGGTCAGCGCGGCGGTTCTGTCGAACCGCTATCTCACCAATCGTTTCCTGCCCGACAAGGCCATCGACCTGATCGACGAGGCCGCCAGCAAGTTGCGCATCGAGATCGATTCGCTGCCAACCGAGATCGATGTCGTGCAGCGCCGCATTCTGCAGCTCGAGATCGAACAGGTCGCTTTGGCGAAGGAATCGGATTCGGCATCCAAGGAGCGGCTCGACGTGCTGGTCGACGAGCTCGCCACTCTCAACGCCCAAGTGCACGAAATGAAGCAGCACTGGGAAGGTGAGAAGCAGGCGATCGACGCCATCCGCTCGCTGAAGGAAGAGTTGGGCCAGCTAGGCCAGCAACTAGAGCGCGAGACCGATCTGGCCGTCGCCGCCGAGATCCGCTACGGCCGCATGCCCGAGCTCGAGCGACGCATCGAAGAGGCGACCGAGCATCTTGACGAGCTGCAGGCTGGCCAACGCATGCTGAAAGAAGAGGTCGACGCCGAAGACATCGCCGAGGTCGTCAGCAAGTGGACCGGTGTTCCCGTCAGCAGGCTGATGGAAGGCGAGATGGCCAAGCTCGTGCAGCTCGAAGAACTGCTGCATCAACGGGTCATCGGCCAAGACGACGCGGTCACTGCTGTTGCAAACGCAATTAGACGTTCGCGTGCAGGCCTCAGCGACCCGAATCGACCGATCGGCTCGTTCATGTTCCTGGGCCCGACCGGTGTCGGCAAAACCGAACTGGCTCGCGCTGTCGCCGAGTACCTGTTCGACGACGATCATGCAATGGTGCGCATCGACATGGGCGAGTACATGGAGAAGTTCTCCGTCAGCCGTCTGATCGGCGCGCCCCCCGGTTACGTCGGCTACGACGAAGGCGGCCAACTGACCGAGGCAGTACGCCGGCGTCCGTACAGCGTGGTGCTGCTCGACGAGATTGAAAAGGCCCACCCCGACGTGTTCAACGTGTTGCTACAGGTGCTCGACGATGGCCGGCTGACCGACGGACAGGGCCGCACCGTCAACTTCACCAATGTCGTGTTAGTCATGACCAGCAACCTGCCGGGCGATCCGTCGTCGTTCTTCAAGCCCGAGTTCATCAACCGCGTCGACGACATCATCCGCTTCCGTTCGCTGACCGAAGACGACCTGGCGCGCATCGTGACGATTCAACTGGCTCATCTTCGAAGGCGCCTGGCCGAGCGGCGCCTGACTCTGCAGGTCACCGAAGCAGCGATGGCACAACTTGCTCACGATGGCTACGACCCGTCGTTCGGGGCCCGACCGTTGAAGCGAGTGATTCAGCGCGAGATCAGTGACGCCACGGCGATGTTGATCCTCGAAGGCAAGGCTGGCGAGGGCGACACGGTCGTCGTCGATTCCGTCGACGGCCGCATCACCGTCAACGCCTGACACCCAAACGTGTGCCGGCGCGATCGGCTAGAGAGAGGGGCGATGATCACCCCTGATGGTCGGCGCCTGATCGCGACACGCGGTCTGCGTGGCTACGCCGATGGATTGATCGCTGCTTCGCTGGCCGGATACCTCGGCGACCAGTTGGGGTACAGCGGCACACGAATCGGCGTGATCGTGACCGGGATGCTGCTGGGCTCGGCGGTGTTGACGATGTTCACGGGTACGTGGGGATGGCGATTCCCGCGTCGGTTGTTGTTGCGGGCAGGTGCGGTCTTGATGATCATCACCGGCCTCGTGTTCGCGACCTCGACGACATTCCTGGTGCTGCTGGCACTCGGCGTGATCGGCACGATGAACCCGAGCGGCAGCGACGTCAGTGTCGTGCAACCGATCGAGCAGTCGCTGCTGCCGCTGACGACCACCGCCGAGCACCGCTCCGGCGTGTTTGCGCGCTACACGTTCTTCGGTGGATCGCTTGCCGCGCTCGGCGCACTGTCGGCGGGCCTGCCCGAACGGTTCGGATGGAAGCCCGATTCGGTGTTCATCGCCTACGCCTTCGCTGGTGTGGCCATGCTGGCCGTGTACGCGACCATGTCGCCACAGGTCGAGGCCGCGGCCCAGGCCTCACCTCCGATACCTCTCGGTCCGTCGAAACGCATCGTCTACAGGCTGGCCGCGCTCTTCAGTCTCGACGCACTGGGTGGCGGGTTCGCGGTGCAGTCGTTGTTGGCGCTGTGGCTGCTGCGCCGGCATGACTTCTCTGTCGGAGAGGCCGGTGTGGTGCTGGCCGTCATGCAGATCCTCTCGGCGGCCTCGGGATTTGTCGCCGTTCGCATCGAACGTCGGCTCGGGCCGTTGCGAACGATGGCCTTCACCCACCTTCCGGGGCAGATCCTGCTGATCTCCGCGGCGCTCATGCCCAACGCGACCCTGGCGGTCGCCTGCCTGATCGCCAGAAGTCTGCTGTCGAGCATGGACGTACCGGTGCGAAATGCGTACGTGATGTCGGTCGTCACCCCGGCGGAACGGGCCGCTGCGGCAAGCGTGACCAATGTGCCGCGCAGCCTCGCGGCGGCGCTGCCACCGATCGCCGCAGGATGGATGCTCGACCGCTCGACATTCGGTTGGCCACTGATCTTCGGTGGTTCGTTGAAGATCGTCTACGACCTGTTGCTGTTGCGGATGGCTGCCAGTGAAACCTCGCCGGGCGATGATCTAACGGTGGGCGCGGAGCCAGGTCAGTAACGCCGCAGCCCAGAGCTGCTCGTACGGCACGTCTCGACCGAACTCGTCGGCAAGGTCGAGCCGAAGCTGGCCCAAAGCCAGATCCAGCTCCAGTGGAATCGTCGCCTGAACCAGTCGCGGCCCCGTTGTGGCTTGGTTGGCCAGTCGACGCACCTCGGCCAGTCGTTTGCCGGTGTCGCCACGTTGGGCCAGCAGCAGTTCGAGGGCTTCGGTGGCGACGTCGTCCCATGTGAGGCGACGGCCGCGGCGGGACTGCTGCAGGAGCTTGAGCCGGCGAGCGTCGGCGTGGAGAGCGTGAGGTACGAGATGCCCGCGTAGGCGACCACCGATCGCACCACGACCGAGTGGCTCGCCGCGATGCTGTGACGGATGCGTCAGCGAGGCGCGCCGAGGTGCAGGCGCCGACTCGTCGCGCCTCGACGTCGCCATCACACCATCTCGGGTACGACGAAGCGCCAACCCCGTCGTTGGATCAGCTCGTAGGCAACGTGGCGATAGGCGGTGGCCGAGCGGGCGCTGTAGTGATACGCGCCGACGGGCAGCCCGACGAGGTGCGCTTCGCCGAACTTGGCGTCCTCCGGGATCTTGTTGCGGAAGACGGGGACCTCGAAGCGGTCGGCAATAGCGCGGATCTGCTCCTCCGCGACGCGTCGATACACGCTGGTTCCCCAGATGCGCATCTTGATGATGCCGTACACCTCGGGGTGACCGTTGGGGTCGGCCGTGATGCGAATGGCGTTCAAGATCGTCGGCAACTCGGTGACTGGCCCGGCCTCAGGGACCATCGGAACGATGACGCCCGACGAGCCGCCGAGCGCGGCTGACACGACGGCTGACTGATGGCCGGGCGTGTCGACCAACACTATGTCCCACTCGAGCCGCGCCGCGTCGAGGATGTCGATGAGGCGGCTGCGTACCCACGGATCCGCGAGCTGTCGCCCGGCATGCGCCATCGATACCTCGTCGGCGGGAAGGACGTCGAGATTCGGATGCACGTGCCGGACCAAGGCGTCTTCGAGTGTGGCATGACCGAGCAGGACTGCCCCGACATCGGCGACGTCGTGAGTGGCGTGCGAACGACGCGGGGCGGCCTCTCCGAGGAACACCGATTGACCCGTTTGCTGATCGAGATCGATCACCAGCACTCTGGCGCCACACGTCGACAATGCGTAGGCGAGGTTGAAGGTCAGCGACGTCTTGCCGGCGCCACCTTTGGTGTGGGCAACGGTGATGACCTCACCCAATGGCTCTGATGGCATGGGCGGCGCCAGGTTGCTCATCGAACGATCCGAGCTACAAGTCCGAGCGACAAACCCATGAGCAGGATCGTAGTAGATGAATACACATATGCATATATGCAAATGTCCTCGACATCGCGCTCGCTGAACGGTCAGTCGCGCCGGATCAACGCGGCGTTGGCGTGAGCCGGGAACCCTTCGTGATCGCTCATCGCCACAATCGTCGGTGTCATCCTGCGCAGGGCCGTCGCGTCGGCCCGCGCGACCGCGGTCCGTTTCAGGAACGCCTCAGCGGTGATGCCACTGCACACGTGGGCGAAGCCGCCCGTTGGCAAGCTGGCAGGGCACCCGATGACGAAGTTTGCAGCAGCAAAGGGCGTGTGCTGACCGATGAGGATCTCTCCGGCGTTGATCACACGACCGAGCAGTTCGGTTTCGCTCGCGGGCCCGACAGAGACCTGTAAGTGCTCGGGCGCCCACCGGTTGGCGACGTCGGCGGCGGCGCCCAAGTCGGCGACCAACACGCAGCCGCCGTTGATGCCCAGCGCGGCGCGAGCCGCCTCGGCGCGCGCGGTTGGCAGTTGGGAGATCTGGTGCTGCAGTTCGGCATCGACGGCCCCACGCAGTGCAGCCGATGGCGTGACCAGCACGACGGCCGAGTCGATGCCATGCTCGGCCTCGTTCAACAGGTCGGCGGCGAGGTATCGCGGGTCGGCGGAATCGTCGGCGATGACCATCGCTTCAGTCGGCCCGAGGATCATCATCGTCGCCACGCCGTAGCGCTGCATCTCGACCTGGGCGCACACCACTGGTGGACTTCCGGGCCCGACGATCTTGCGAACCCGGGGGATCGACTCCGTTCCGAATCCGAGCGCGGCGACGCCGGCTGGGCCATTCACGCGGAAGACGTTGTCGATTCCCAGTTTGCGGCACACGACCAGCACCGCAGGATCGATGGCTGCGGCCCCGCCTGGCATGGGCGGAACCACGAGTGCGAGTTCGGTCACGCCGGCGACCGTGGCCGGGACCGCCAACTGGTAGGCGACACTCGGATAGCTGGCCTTGCCGCTGGGTACGAACAGACCGGCGGAACTGATCGGCGTGATCTTCTCGCCCACCGACAAACCCGGCTCGCTCTCGAAGCTCCAGTCGCCGGCGCGCAGCATGAGCTGCTCGTTGAACGCTCGTAAATGGGTGATCGCGTCGCCGATTGCTGCGTCTACTTCGGGCGATACTTCGGCTGCGGCGATCTCGTCGGCCGTGGCGCGGAGTTGATGCGGTTCCAGCGACACGTGATCGAACTCATGGAGGGCTCGGCACACGGCCTCGTCGCCGTTGGCACGAACGTCGTCGATGATGTGACCGATCGCGGCCTTCAGGTCTGCGTCGAAGATTGCCTCGAGGCCACGCGCACACAGCGCTTGGCGTGCATCCTCGTCCATCGCCGACCAGGTCATCGAGCGCAGCACCGACATGAGCGACGAGGGTATCGGGTAGGATTCACCCACGTTCCGCCCGAAGCCGCTAGGAGCGTCTCGCCATGCCCGTCACCGTCGTCGTTGGAGCCCAGTGGGGCGATGAGGGCAAAGCCAAGGTCATCGACCTGCTAGCCAGTGAACACACCCATGTGGTGCGTTACCAAGGTGGTCACAATGCTGGCCACACCGTCGTGGTCGGCACCGAGCGCTACGCGCTTCAGCTGGTTCCCTCAGGTGTGTTGTATCCGCATGTGATCCCGGTGATCGGCAACGGCGTGGTCATCGACATGCCCACGCTGTTCAACGAGATCGACACGCTCGAGGGTCGCGGTGTCAGTTGCGCCAAGCTCCAGGTCAGCAGCCAGGCGCACCTGATCTTCCCCTGGCACCAGGCACTCGACGCGCTGTACGAGGCCGGCCGTGGTGACGCCCGCATCGGAACGACGTTGAAAGGGATCGGCCCGGCTTACGCCGACAAGGCTCGACGCGAAGGCGTTCGGGCCGGCGAGGTGCTGGACCCCGCCGGGTTCGCAGCCGCTGTCAAGGATCGCGCCGTCAGCCACAACGCAGAGATCGTCGCGTTGGGCGGCGAGCCACTCGACGTCGACGATCTCGTCGAGCGTTTCGCGACATTCGCCAAGCGGCTCGCGCCATACGTGACCGACACTGTGCAGTTGCTGCACGATGCCCTCGACCGCGACGACCAGCTATTGCTCGAGGGTGCGCAAGCGACGTTCCTCGATCTCGATCATGGCACGTACCCGTTCGTCACATCCTCGAACCCGACAGCCGGTGGGGCGTGCGTTGGCAGCGGCATCGGCCCGCTGTACCTCACCCGAATCGTCGGCATCACCAAGGCATACACGACGCGGGTGGGCAGCGGTCCGTTCCCCACCGAACTGCTCGACGAGATCGGCGACAAGCTTGTCGACATCGGCCACGAGTTCGGCACGGTCACCGGGCGCCGTCGCCGCACCGGCTGGCTCGACTGCGTGATGCTGCGCAAGGCGGTCCGCATCAACTCGCTCACCGAGGTAGCCCTCACCAAACTCGACGTGCTCGACACGTTCGCCGAGATCAAGGTGTGCACCGAGTACGACGATCATGGTCGTCCTGTGTACGCGGTGCTCGACGGCTGGCTCTGCGACATCTCGGCCGTGCGCAACCGCGCTGACCTTCCCCCAAGGGCCGCCGAATTCGTGGCCCTCGTCGAGGACGAGGTCGGCGTGCCCGTTCGGATCGTCGGTACCGGCCCGGCCCGTGACGCCGTGCTGGAGTGGCAGTGATCGATCGGTATTCGCTGCCCGAGATGGCAGCGGTGTTCTCCGACACCACCCGCTTCGGGCGATACGTCGAGATCGAGCTCCTCGCCACCGATGCACAGGCCGCGCTGGGGATCGTGCCGGCCGCCGATGCAGCGACATGTCGTGCCGGTGCGCCCGTGGTCGATTCTTCGTTCGTGCAGGCCGTCAGTGATCGCGAGGCCGTCACCGATCACGATGTTGCCGCGTTCGTCGACGTGCTTCAAGACGCCATAGGTCAGCCGGCTGCTGCATGGATTCACTACGGGCTGACCTCCAGCGACATCGTCGACACCGCATGGTGCTGGGCGTTGCGCGACGCCGCCGACCTGTTGATCGAGGCAGGTACGGCTCTGCTGGCCACTTTGATCGACGTCGCCAGGGCTCACCGCGACACGGTGATGATCGGACGTACGCACGGCATCCACGCCGAGCCCACCACGTTCGGCGCCAAGGTTGCGCTGTGGGCGTTGCAGGTCGATCGCGATCGCGATCGCCTTCGTAGTGCCCGCCAGGCCATTGCCGTGTGCAAGCTCAGTGGTGCGGTCGGCACGTACTCCAACATCGACCCGTCGGTCGAGGCGTTCGTGGGTAAGAGCCTCGGCCTCTCACCGGTTCCCGCCACCCAGGTGATCCCCCGCGACCGTCACGCCGAGTACCTGTGGGCGTGCGCTTCGGTCGGCACGACCATGGAGATGATCGCGGTCGAGTTGCGTCACCTGCAGCGAACCGAGGTGGGCGAGGTGCAGGAGGGGTTCAAGCCCGATCAAAAGGGCTCCAGTGCCATGCCGCACAAGCGCAACCCGATCAGTGCCGAGACCATCACCGGACTGTCGCGGGTGTTGCGGAGCAATCTGCAGGCCGGAATGCAAGACGTTGCGCTGTGGCATGAGCGGGATATCTCGCACAGTTCAGTCGAGCGAATCATTCTTCCCGATAGTTCGTTGATGGCGTATTACGTGATGCGCCGCATGCAGCGATTGGTAGCAGGTCTCCAAGTCTTTCCCGACCGCATGCGCGCAAATCTCGAATCCAGTCATGGTTTGGTGTTCAGCCAACCGGTGCTCTTGGCACTGGTGCAGGGCGGACTGGGCCGCGACGAGGCCTACCGGATTGTGCAGGACAACGCTGCGGGGGCGTGGCGCGAGCAGCGGTCGTTTCGGGACCTCCTCGATGCCGATCCCCGGGTGGTCGTGAAACCGGAGTTGCTCGACGAGGCCTTCGACTTGCAGCGTTCCTTGCGCCACAGCGGGGCCGTGTTCGACGCTGTCGACGCGCTGACCTGACCTGTTCTATTCGGTGCGGGAGATGCCCGCCCGCTTCAAGACGGCGGCGTCGACGCCAATCTCGCGCCAGGTCGCATAGGAAATGCCCTGGCGGGCGCTGTACGACTTGCCGACCGCAACGAAGCCGGTCTCCAAGGCGCTGATGTCGACCTTCTCTCCGATGGACGCCAACTCGGCCTGCAGATCGCGGCGCTCCTGTCGCAGCCGTAGCTCGTTCATCGGATCGGCGTTGTCCAACTCCGTATCGATGGTGGTCAGCCGAGCGGCAATCGATTCTCGCGTACGACGCCGGCCGCGCTTTGGCTTGTTGCTTCGTAGTGCCTCGAGATAGTTGCGCACGGCGTTGCCTTCGTTTCGGCCCATCGCCAACGCTGCTTTGTGCTCATCCGTCATCGGCCCTTTGGGCCCTCGTTTTGCCATGGGCGCCATCATAGTTTCATATTCGGCAAACTCAATAGTTACGATCGATCTGATGGATCTCAGCCGACTGTTCGATCTCGAGGCGCATGGAGCCGACACCTTCGTGGGAATTGGCCCCCAGTATCCTTGGGGTGGTTTGTATGGCGGCCAGATCGTTGCCCAGGCATTGCGTGCCGCTGCCAGCACAGTCGATCCGGAACTCGAGGTTCATTCGCTGCGCTCTTATTTCATCCGTCGTGGCGACCATACCGAGCCGATCCGCTTCGAAGTCGACCGCATTCGCAATGGCCGCAGTTTCTCGACACGCAGTGTGATCGCCCGCCAGGCGATCGGTGCGATCCTCAACCTCGAAGCGTCGTTCCAGCGCCCCGAGCCATCGGTGGACCTGCAGCCGATCACCATGGAGAGCGGCCTAGCAGCTCCGGACTCGCTGGTCTCCGACACGTGGACATCGTCGTACGAGCGGCGTTTCGTGCCCCAGTCTTCAGCGCGGCCGCCTCGGCCCGGCATCGGTCGCACTCTTGCCTGGATGAAGGTCAACGCCCCGCTCGGCGACGATCAGTTGCTGCATCGCTGCTGGCTGGCCTACCTCTCCGACGATCTCCCCAGCGACTCGATCAGGGCGGCGACCGAGATCGCCGAGCAAGGTAGGTTCGTCGCCAGCCTCGATCACACGATGTGGTTTCATCGCCCCGTCCGCGCTGACGACTGGCACCTGTACGACTTCACGTGCCACAGCTACGTCGGCGGTCGCGGGCTGGCCATCGGCCATGTGTTCGCGGCCGACGGCCTCCACGTGGCGACCGTGGCCCAAGAGGTCTTGTTGCGCGGTCATCGCGAAACGCAGACTGACACGCATGCCTCCTGATTCACTCGCCCAGCGGGTCAACTCGATCGCTCGGCTGACCGGCACGTTCACACTCCGCTCGGGCCAGATCGCCACCGAGTACTTCGACAAGTACCGCTTCGAGGCCGATCCGGTGCTGCTCGCCGACATCGCCGCTGCACTCGTGCCGCTGTTGCCCCCCGACACCGAGGTGCTGGCGGGGTTGGAGTTGGGCGGCGTGCCCATTGCCACGGCGCTGTCGTTACGCACCGGTCTGCCGGCAGCGTTCGTCCGCAAGGAGGCCAAGGCGTACGGCACCGCCCGCCTTACCGAGGGTGCCGACATCGACGGTCGCCGTGTCACGGTGATCGAGGATGTAATCACCACCGGTGGGCAGGTGGTGATCTCGACCGGTCAACTGCGCGCCCTCGGGGCCATCGTCGACCACGTCGTGTGTGTGATCGATCGCAGCCCCGACCATGGCGCCGCCTTGGCAGCCGAGGGTTTGTCCATGGTCGCGTTGCTCACCCGCGCTCAACTCGACGCCGCCGAGTCCACACACCCTCACCGGTAGTCTCACCGCCGCCAGCGATGAGCATTGTGGGCGCGGCATCACGCCATGGGTGGCAGTTTTCGCGCCCGATGAGCCGTGTGGGCGCGGCATCACGCCAGGGGTGGCAGTTTTCGCGCCCGATGAGCCAGCGAGTGAGTCAGGCGATGACTCGCGCGCCGGGGGGGAGTTGAGCCAACAGGGGCTCACTGACCCAACAGCGGGTGAGGTGCAGGGTGCTGCGGATGCGCACGACGCTCTTGGGCTCGTCGACTGCCTTGCCGCACATGCTGAGCGCAGCCTTGATGCAGTCGCTCTCCGTCGGCAGCACCATCGGCATGCGACTGCGGCGCACACCCGACGGGCCAGCCGTGAAGCAGTTGACATAGGTCTTCTGCCAGTTGATGCCGGCCGCGACGGATGCCGGGATGAAGTCGGCGAATCCGATGCCCAGCACGTTGCCACCAGAGACCTCTGTGATACCCAGCAACACTATGGTGCTGACCAAAGGTGCCTCGGCGTCGGCGAGGCCGTGCACCCAGAACCGTCCCGTGACATTGGGGTCGAGGGTCGTGCCGCTGATGTCCTTGCCGCCCTCCTCGATGATCAAAACGTCGATCACCGGGAACGGCAGCGGAGGCACGAGGTCGCGAGCGTCGTCGGTGAGTTCGATCTCGGCATCGCTGCCCACCTCGTCCGCCGTCAGGGCTCGGATGTTGACCACCTGGCCGTCGGCCGACTCCAGCGATCCGACACCACCGAGCAATCGCCCGGTCTTCTTCAGCGCGGCGATCCCGTTGAGCAACCGGTTGCGCATCTCGACCGGGCCGCATGCGTGGATCTGGGCCGCGCCCGGTTGCTTGCCGAACCCGACCACGGCCATCTTGGTCAGACCGCTCTCGATCGGACCCTTGAAGCATGTATGCGGCTTGATGCGGTTCACCGGCATGATCCGGTCAGCGCCGGCGGCGTGCCGATCGAGGTACAGCGGCATGCCGTCCGCGGTACGGGCGACCTCGACGGTGTCCATAGAAGCCCGGATCTCGCAGTCGATCGCCTCCTCGGTCATGCCAAGGGTTTCGAGCATCGCTCGCTGCCCTTCGGCCGTCGCGCCGCCGTGGCTGCCCATCGCTGGTACCACGAACGGCTCGGCGCCCAGTTCACGCAGGCCGCTGATTGCCCCGCGCAGGAGGGCGACGCGCTGCACGAGTCCACGACTTCCGGCGCCGACCGCAACCGTCATGCCGTCGGTGACCGAACCGGCCAATCGCTGGACGACCTGCTGGTGGGCCGCCGCTTCGACATCGGCTACCGGATCGGGTTGCGGGATGGCCAGGGAGATCTCGGTCAGCGGAGGCACAGCGAGGTCGGGGTGGAAGGGAAGATCGACTCCCTCGAGCAACTGTTCCCATGGGTTCACGGTGCCGACGCTAATGCGGCCCGCTGGATGGCGCTGCAGTGGCCACAATGAGACGGTGGAACCCATCGATGGTGTGTATCGGACGCCGCGCGGCCTGCGGGTCGCGGCCGACGCCGTGTCGTGGATCGCCACCCGTTCGGGTGGGCCGGGGGGCCAGCACGCAAACACATCAGATACGGCGGTGACCGTCACGATCGACGTCGATCGGGTCGGCTTGCCCGACGCCATTCGCGACCGGGTGTTGGCCATCGCGGGTCCCACGATCACCGCTTCCTCGGCAGGTTCGCGATCGCAGTTCCGCAACCGCGCCACCGCGTGGGCAGCCGCCCTGGAACGCCTCGACGAGGCGGCCAAGCCACCGCCCCCGGCCCGCAGACCGACTCGTCCATCCGGTTCGGCCGTTCGCAAACGGCTGGCCTCGAAGCGCAGGGTCTCGGAGCGCAAGCAGGCCAGAAAGCGACCGTCGCAGGACGAATAGGCGCTGGTAGAGGTGATATTTCCGCCGCGTCGCTGGATCGCCGGTGCGCCGCCAATGGTCAAGAACTCGTCAACGGGTCCCGCTTCGGGTCGATCCGATCACCACTCTAAGTGAACCATTTGCACACTCTGTGTCGATCAAGTACTGTGCCGCTATTGGCGCTTGACACGACGGGGGTCGGAATCATGGATATCACGCAGATGCAGCACGGGGCCGTGTTGCGCGGTCGACAGGTCAACGCAAGTGCCAACCGCGAGCGCAAACGCCAGCAGCGCCTGTTTCGGCTGTTCGTCGTGCTCGGAGTGCCGCTGGCGTGGTTCTGGTATCGCGAACTGACCGGCAGCCCCCTTCGTCCGGGCATCCCCGACTTTCTCGCCACCAATCCCCAGATGGGCTTTCTGTTCATCATGTTGATCCTGATCAGCGGGATGATGATCATCCCGATGATCGCCTCGGGCAAGTCGCCGCACACGATGCTTCGCCCCAGCGATTCCGAGATCCGCCTCGCCGATGTCGTCGGAGCCGATGCGACCCGGCGCGAAGCCATCGACACCCTGAATCTGTTCTTGAACCACGAGACCTTTGCCGACGAGATGGGCGGTTCACCGCGGCGCGGCGTGCTGTTCGAAGGCGCCCCCGGCACCGGCAAGACGTATCTGGCGAAGGCCATCGCAGCAGAGGCGGAGGTCCCATTCCTGTTCGTGTCGGCCAGCGAGTTTCAGTCGCACTTCTATGGCATGACCAATCGCAAGATCCGTCAGTTCTTCAAGGCGCTTCGCAAGGCCGCCAGAGCCGAGGGTGGTGCCATTGGTTTCATCGAAGAGTTCGACGCCATCGGCATGGCACGCTCGGGCATGGGCCCCGGGGGCATGCGCGAGGGAGCAGCCGGCATCGTCAACGAACTGCTGGTGCAGATGCAGAGCTTCGACCTCCCCACCGGGTGGGACAAGATGAAGAACAAGATGACCGATCGGATCAACCTGTTCCTGCCTCCCGTGAGGGCATTGCGGCGCCCGAAGGTGACGCCCGCCAACGTCTTGGTATTCGCGGCGACGAACCGGGCCGAGGGTCTCGACCCCGCGCTGATGAGGCCGGGACGCTTCGACCGCACCATTCACTTCGACCTCCCGCCGCGCACCGATCGCATGGCGATCGCGGCGTACTACCTGGCCAAGAAGGCTCACGATCCCTCGGTCACCGCCATCGGCATTGCTGATCGCACTGCCGGCTACAGCCCCGTGCGAATCGAGCGTCTGCTCGACGAGGCGTTGATCATCGCCCTGCGCAAGGGTCGCAAGTTCCTCGACATCGAAGATCTCGTCGAGGCCCAGATGATCACCGAAGTCGGCCTCGCTCAAGATGTCGGCTATCAGCCGGACGAGCGCCGCCGCATCGCGGTGCACGAGGCCGGGCATGCAGTCATCGCGGTGCTCGTCGGCCGCGATGTTCGCGTCGCTTCGATCCTTCGTCGCAGCAGTTCGCTCGGCCTCGTCGCCCACGACGACGGAGAAGAGCGTCACCTCCGCACACCATCGGAGTTGCGTGACCTCATCGTCGTTGCTCTGGCGGGCAGGGCCGCTGAGATCCAGGAGTACGGCGAAGCCTCGACGGGCATCGCCTCGGATCTGGCCGCTGCCACCAACATCGCGGCTCAGCTGATCGGCACGGTCGGCGACGGCGACAGCCTGCTGAGCCTCGAGGCCGCCGAGATGCACATGGCCGGCAACATCACAGCGAAGGTCTTCGCCGACGAGCAGTCCCGCGTGCAGGCCGACGACATCATGAACAAGGCAGCCGACCGGTCGGCATGCATGCTGTTGGAGCACCGCGGTGCTCTCCTCGCAGTGGCCGACGCGTTGTGCCAGCACGACGAGTTGACGGGTGATCTCGTGCACGAGATCGTCGCTACAGCCGTCAGCGCATCGGGCTAGATCACGCCAGGTTGTCAGTTGTCAGGTCAGCGACTGGGTCGGCGCTCGACCCCACCGCTTGCGCTGCACCGGTAACTGTGGGCTGGGTGCCACGTCGCCGACGCGCTCGATCACCCATACTCCGCCGTCGTCGCTGAAGGCGTGCGGAGCGACCAGCGGCTGCACTTGGTGCACTCGCCCGGCAAGGCCCGATGCTGCAACGGCGGCGCCCAAGGCGCCGGCCAGGCGGGGCCCCCAGGCTGGATGGGTATCGGGGAACTCGGGATACGAATCGCCCACCAGGCTGAGGCCGAGTGACACGGCAATGCCGGCTGGTTGGTTGACCGTGGCCGCGAGCTCCGCCGGATCGAGCAGCCGTTCGCGCAGATCCTCGATGGGAGCCGACCAGCTGGCGGCCAGCAGTTCGCTTCGGCGCGTTTCGTCGCGCTGGTCCAGCACCGGTGCGGCAGCGAGCACGAGGTGATCGTGAACCACGGCCATCCATGGTTGTGCATCACCCCGGCTGCCGAGGAGCCGCATCGTGTAGGCGGGAACCAGCCGGGCAATTGCCATGGGTGTCGGCTCGATCGACTCGAGATCGAAACCGGCTTGGCGTACGAAGCGCTCGACCCGGCGGTGGCGGATCATGTCGGAGTGCAAGTGAGCCAGGAGCCGGCGCGCGCTCGACGCCATCTCGATCGTTGCGGAGACGTCGACGAGCTTCGAGCGATGAAGGTTCAGCTCGGTCGTGCTCCAACCGGTGATGTCGAGTGACTGGATGTGGCAGTCGTGGCCCCACAAGCAGACTCGCGTCGGCTGGCCGGCCTCGTCGAGCAGGCTGCGCAGACGCGTGAGGCCGTCGAGCAGCAACAGGTCGTTGTTGGTGTCGCACGCAACGCCGGCGACCTTGGCAACGCGGCCCGGCGCATCTTGCTGCAGCCGGACACCGCGCAGCGCGTCGGGCAGTACCTCGATACCTATGCCGTCGCCGCGCCGCATCATCGCTTGCCATCCTCGACGGTTGGGCGGGCAACGAGAATGGGCGTGGTCTCATCATCGTCGATGAGCAGGCCGCGGCCGTGCGCAGGGTACGACGAGGTGACGTGCAGGTGCAGTCCGAACATGGCACCGTCGCCCGCTAGCGGGCGAAGGATGACGGCCGAGCGCGAGCGGCGCAATGGCGCGGTCCAGTGCGCCGGCAGCTCGATGTCGCGGGTGCGTCCGGCGGCAACGACGACGAGCCCCGGATCGTCCAATGCGGCCAGCCGTTCGAACACCGGGCCTTCCAGCCGATCGGCGTCGTCGACCAGCACCAGTCGGGCCCGATCGGTGCGGTCGAAGAACTCGGCTGCCCATTTTTCGATCCCCGCAAGAGTCGTTGCGCTGGTGAGACCGGGCAGGAGCAGCAGCGGGCTCCACGTCGACGCAATTGCGTGGATGTCGACGGGGGCACCGACGCGCAATGCGCAACGAGCGATGTTGGTCAGCAGAGTCGACTTTCCGGTGCCGGCGTCACCCAGGACCAGCGCACCGGTGTTGTGGCGGAGCTGCAGAAACGAAGGCTGCAATGAGCGCGTGTCGAGCCCGACAGGCAGGCTCCACTGATCTCGCTCGTAGACCGAAGCGTCGCTGTACTCGGCGAGCAAGACAACGTCGGGCGTACGAGCGATGTGGGGCGGTCCGTGCGCATCGTTGGGTTGATCGACTCGCTCGCCGACCGCCGCGGCCAGGTCACCGATCGTGGCGACCTGAATCTCGACGAGGTCAGGCAATGTGATGGCCCGCCCGGGAATCTGCTCGGGGATGCGACCGGGCTCGATGCCCAGAGCGCGATAGGCGCCGCGGTCCTCCAGATGCAAGAGGATCCGCTGTTGGAACTGTCCGAGCATGCGCGCCGGCGCTGCATGCTCGCCGGCGGTGCTCATCAATGTCGTGATGCCGTGCAGCGGTCCGTTGCTGACAATGCGATCAAGCAGGTCGCGTCCCTGCTCGAATTCCCCGCCGAGTTCGAGGCTGCGCAGCAGAGAACCGACGTCGTTGACGGCGAGCACGATGTGCGCTTCGGACGACGAGTGATCGCGCCTGCCGCGACGTTCGAGCTCGTCCGCCAGGCGCACGAGCACCCGCAGAATGCGATCGGGGTCCTCTGTCGAGGCAACGGCGCCGCATGCCGGCAGCAACTCGAGCGCTCCCAACCGGCGGAGCTGGCCCGGCGCGCAGTCGATGACGTAGCCGTGCAGGCGATCGGGAGGAACACGATCGGTCGCCGCGACGAACAGCGTGGCAACTGCGTTGGATCGTTCGGTGGGTGTGCCGCCGATGACGAGCAGGTTGCCGTCATGGGCTGGATTCCATCGGCGTGCGTTCTGCGTGTGGTCGTCGGGCAGGTCGCTGAGTGCGAACGCAGCCCCATCGGCGTCGGGAGTGCTGGCACGCGGCGACGAGATCTCTTCGTAAGGCAGCTCGGTCGGCAGCCCAGGGCACAGGATCGGCCGCGGTTCGCCGTGCCCATTGCTCTTTGCTGCCTCGGAAACGGCATCGACGAGTTGGCGGAGCCCGCCCTCACGCTGTGGCTCGGTGCTGACCGGTCGCACTGTGACGCGGCGCTCGGCAACATTGAGATCGCGGGCGAGGATGAACGGGCTGATGTCCATCAGATCAGCCGAGGCTGCGGCGGCCGAGGCGAACTGAACCGGGAGTGCGGCGGCGTCACCGATGCGCAGCGCGCCGCGACCCGGCGTGTGCAACGAGACCTGCACAGGGTCGCGGGTCCCCATCAACGTGATGGCTTCGGCCGGATCGTTCATTCGGAGTCCGATCCGAATGTTGGCGAACGACTTGAGGATGTGCTCGATCGATCGGGACAGTTGCTCGGCGGCCACGATCAGGTGGATCCC
Organism: Ilumatobacteraceae bacterium; assembly: GCA_031412355.1. GTDB lineage: Bacteria > Actinomycetota > Acidimicrobiia > Acidimicrobiales > Ilumatobacteraceae > JAENVT01. The sequence goes on from JANOCR010000004.1 coordinate 57,509, forward strand.
GAGGTGTCGCGAGCGATCGGCAAGCTCGATCAGCTGCGGAAGGAAGGCGCCGTGTCGCATCATCACGTCGTCGGCATCGTCGACAACGACGACGAGCCGGGCAACCGCCGCCGGCGTGTCGTCGTCGTGCAGGTCTGCCAGGTTGACGGCGTGGTGCTCCGACAGCACTCGCGTCCGTCGGTTGATCTCCGACTGCAGGGCACGAAGCAATCGCACCCCGCCGTGTTCGTCGAACTTGTCGACCGTGCCCACGATGTGATCGACGCCGGCGAACGCGCCGAACGACGAGCCGTCGGACGGCTCGACGCAGATGATGTTGACCACCGACGGATCGTTGACCGCAATCATCGAGGCGACAATCGTGCGCATCAGATCCGACTTGCCGGACCGCGCCGCACCAACGATCAGCACATGCGGACCGTCGTCGGCGAGATCGATCTCGACAGGACCGGTTTCCCCGGCCCCCACGGCCACGCGCAGTCTGCGACCCTTGCGGCTGGCGGCCCATCGCTGGCTGACGCGGTCCGCGCCGAGACCTTCTGGATCGATGAGCGATGCCAGCGACACGACCGGTGGCAGCACCGCCTTGTTCGCCGGTTGAACGGTGTGGTCTTCGACCGGGCTGAGCTTGCGCGCCGCAGCCACTGCAACATCGTGTTCCAGCACAAACGGGACGACATCGGTGACAGTCGGGCCGCTGATTGGGTAGTCCACCTCGGCGGCGCCGTTGGCCTCGATTCGCACGACGGTGGTGCACACCGCGGGCACATCGTCGGCGCGGTCGGTGATCGCGACGAAGCGGACCGGCAGTTGCGCCTCCGCGAACAAGCCACGCAACATCGCCGCCCGCCCGCGCCACAGGCCGGGGTCGTCGACCACTGCCAGTGTCAGGCGGCTGGGTGTGATCGGCCGGCCGAGCGCCTGGATCGACGCAACGACCGTGGTGAGCGTGCGCTGAGCGTTGACCCAGTCGGTGATCGCTTCGTCGTCGCTGAGCAGTTGCACGCCGTGCGAGCCCCTGGCATGGGGCAGCCACTTGATCCACTCCCACCGCGCTGCGCCGGCCGGCGTTGCCAGCACGACCACGTCGAGGTCTGAAGGGCTGTGGGCGACACAGGCTTGCATGACCAGTGCGCGCGCTGCGGCGCGGGCCTGGGGTGGAGTGCTGGCGAAGCCCACGCCGCGCTGATTGACCAGATCCACGAGCACCGGAGCGGATGGCAACACTGCCAGGTCGCGGCGCTCGACGTTGCCGCCGCCCTCGGGCGACCACGGCTGATCTGCGAGACCGACGCTGAAGACGAATGCGTCGTCGTCGGCGGGACGACGCTCCCACAGGCGCTCCGACAGGGTCGTCGCTCGACGAACGACTTCGGCGAGGTCGAGATGGGTGCGGCGAACGCCTTCGAGGTCGGTCTCGTGGGCCAACCGCAACGGGTCGGTGGTGACAAGGGGCTGGGCTGGTGGCGCCTCGGCCCGATGGTTCCGTCGACCCCTTAGACGGCGTCCGCCGTTTCGACCTCTGCCGTTCGGTTCCGGATCGGCCACGACCTGGTTGCGCTCGCCCCGCACGAAGTTGAGCTGCCCCAACGGAGTCGTCTGCAGCGACTGGGCGCGATCGTCGATAGCTGGATCCAGCCTGAAAACACGATGTCCGATTCGCAGGCGCTGCTGGTCCCAGCGCACCGGATTGGCCGCCACATGGCCATCGAGGTCGCCCTGATTGGCAATCACCGTGACGTCGCCCGAATGCTCGACAACGATCTCGCAGCGCGGCACCAGGACCTGGTTGAACGTCAGTGGTGCGACATTTGCCCGCCGCGCGGTCCCCAACGAATAGCGGCCGGGCGCGAGTGGTCGACGATTGCCTCCGCCCTCGCCGGCTGCTTGCACCAACGTGACCTGGGTGTCGCTCGGTCTTTCGGTTGGAGCAGCAATCTCGATGACCGAACCGGTGACGAGACCTGCAGCACTGATCAACGTGCCGGTAGGGGTCGGTCGTCCGTCGACGTAGACCAGATTTGGTGGCGCCGAACTGAGCACCCGTGCGAGCAGGTCACCGACGGTGATCGATTCGTGGACGGCGTTCACCGAGATCTCGGCCTCGCCCTGC
>JANOCR010000005.1:0-8321 GCA_031412355.1 Ilumatobacteraceae bacterium
CTCGCACAGGTCGCGGATGTGTGCCTCGAAAACACCGTGAGTCGATGGATACGTCACCATCGCTGCGGCAAGCGCATCGCCCGCTGCACTGGCCTTGGTCTCGAGATCGGCGAGGTCGATGTTGCCGCGATCGTCGCAGCGCACGACCACGACGTGCAGGCCGGCCATCACCGCGCTCGCCGCGTTGGTGCCGTGTGCGCTGTTGGGGATCAAGCAGACGTTCCTCGCCGTTTCACCACGACTGCGGTGATACGCCCGAATCGCCAGCAGGCCGGCGAACTCACCTTGGCTCCCGGCGTTCGGTTGCAGACTGACCGCGTCGTAGCCGGTGATCGCCACCAGCATGGCCTCCAGCTGACTGATCATCGTGCGAATGCCAACGGTCGAGTCCTCTGGGCTGAACGGATGCATGTCTGCAAGCCCCGGCCATGTCAGCGGTTGCATCTCGACAGTGGCGTTGAGCTTCATGGTGCACGACCCCAATGGGATCATCGTGCGGTCGAGGGCGAGGTCCTTGTCGCTCAGGCGGCGAAGGTACCGCAGCATCTCGTGCTCGCTGTGATACCGGGAGAACACTGTCTGGGTCAAGAACTCGTCATCGCGGCGTCGCGGCAGACCATCGACTGCCGTGTCGTCGACTTCGGCGGACACCCCGAATGCACTCAGCACAGTCGCAACGGTCGCGGGCATCGAGGTCTCGTCGAAGCTGAAGCCGATGGTCGCGTCGTCCACGAATCGCAGATCGACACCGGCGGCCGCTGCGCGCTGCAGTACGTCGCCGGCATCGCAGCGAACCTGCAGGGTGTCGAACCACGTTTCGTTGACCAGCTCAAGGCCCGCTGAACGCAACGCGTCGGCGGCCATCGACGTCAGCCGATGAATCCGCTCGGCGATCTTGCGAAGGCCGTCAGGACCGTGCCACGCCGCGTACAGACCGGCGATGTTGGCGAGCAGCACCTGCGCGGTGCAGATGTTCGACGTCGCCTTCTCGCGGCGGATGTGCTGTTCGCGCGTTTGCAGAGCGAGCCTCATTGCAGGACGCCCCTCGGTGTCGGTGCTGACGCCCACCAGCCGACCGGGCAGAGCGCGCGCCGCTGATTCGGATGCGGCAATGAACGCGGCATGCGGCCCGCCGAATCCCATCGACACCCCGAAACGTTGGGCAGAGCCGACGGCGATGTCGGCGCCGAGCTGGGCCGGCGGAATTGTCAGCATGCATGCCATGAGATCGGTGGCCACGACAGCCATGCCACCAACTTCGTGCACCGAGGCGATCGCCGCGGTCCAGTCCGTCACTGCGCCACTGGATGTCGGCAGGCTGAACAGCGCTCCGAAGCAACCATCGGATATATCGGCGACATCGCCGACGACCAGTTCGATGCCGACCGGTTCGGCCCGCGTAGCCAATACTGCAACGGTCTGGGGGTGAGTGTCGTGGTGCACCACGAATCGGTTGCTGTCGGACTTCGACAAGCGCCGCGACATGGTCATCGCCTCGGCCGCCGCGGTGGCCGCGTCGAGCAGGGAGGCGTTGGCCAGATCGAAGCCGGGGAGCTCGGCGACCATCGTCTGGAAGTTCAGCAGGGCCTCGAGCCGCCCTTGACTGATCTCCGGCTGGTACGGCGTGTACGCGGTGTACCACGCCGGGCTCTCGAGCACGTTGCGCACGATCACCGGGGGAGTGATGGTGCCGTAGTAGCCCATGCCGATCAGGCTCGTGCGCGACCTGTTGTGGTCAGCCAGATCGCGCAGCTCGGCGAGCACCGATTCGGGTGAGCGCGGCGCGCCAAGTGCCAAGGTCCCGGACATGCGAATCGTCTCGGGAACGGTGTGACCCAGCAGCGACTCGATCGATTCTTCACCGATCACCGCCAACATGTGACGGCGCTCATCGTCGGTGGACGAGGTGTGTCGACGGGTGAAGTCGCCGGCGTCGATCAGTTCATCGAGGTCTGGTCTCATGACTACTCCTGGGGATCGCGGAATCAGGGTGTCCCCAGCTGTCATTGGTACCTGAGAGCTTCTCCGTCCGAAGTTGCTCGGGCGGATTTCCCCTTCGGCGAGCGGACGTGAAGCCCGCTGCTTTCCAGCGTTGCCTTCCCGATCGGTCCGTTTGCCTGAGAGATTCCGGGGAGGTTGCTCCTTCGGCGCCGCAACGCTGGCTGCGTTGAAGGCTCTCCCGACCGGGGATGTCGACGAAGCGAACTGTAGCGGTTCGGCGCACTAACCAGTGGGAGCCGAACAGGCGCGAACTACTCGACGGTGCCGTACGTGCCTTGGAGTCCGCTGCGTGGGGCATCGAGCACTTCATCGACGCTCGCCCGCAGATCGGCGACAAACGCGTCGATCCGGCCGTCGTGCACGACGCTGACGGTGCAGTGCAGTGACGGGGGAGGGGCTTGCCGATCGACGAACCACTCGCGACGGCGCAGAGCATCGGCAACCGCAAAGATGTCGAGCGCGGCATCGTCGGTCGCGCCAAACGCCACCAGGGTCGCGTCCGGCCGGGCGCGAACGGTCAACTCCGGTATTCCCGCGATGCCCGCGCTCAGATCCAGACAGGCCCGCCGCGCCACCTTCGTGACTCTGAGATATCCCTCCTCGCCCAGGTAGTGCATCACAGCCCATGCTGCAGCGATCGAGCCACCGCCCTTGGTGCCCAGCACACCGGACGAGCCGTAGACCCCGCCCAGCCAGTTGTCGGTGACGAAGGTCTGATAGCCACGCAGGTGCTTGTTGCGGTACACGATCACCGAGGCGCCTTTCGCGGTGTAGCCGTACTTGTGCAGATCGACCGAGATGCTGGTGACACCGGGAACGGCGAAGTTCCACGCAGGAATCGGTTCGCCCAGACGCGCCAGATAGGTCAGCGTTACGCCACCCATGCATGCGTCGACATGACAACTGATGTTGCGCTCGCCGGCCAGCGCCGCAATCTCGGTGATGGGGTCGATCACCCCCTGCGGATACTGCGGGGCCGACCCGACGATCAACACGGTGTTGGCGTCGATGGCGTCCTGCATGGCGTCCACGTCGGCGCGCCAATCGGATCTCACGGCGGTGCGGCGACTCTCGACGCCGAAGTAGTGACAGCCCTTCTCGAACGCTGCGTGTGCGCTGGTCGGCAACACGATGTTGGGCTGGTTGATGCCGAACTCCTTGCGACCGCGTTCGCGGGCCGCCTTGACTGCCATGAGGATGCTCTCCGTCCCACCGCTGGTCATGAACCCGGCCCCCTCGTCGCCCGCGTGCAGCCAGTCGCCGACGATGCCGACCACTTCTGCCTGGATGGTTCGCAGGCTGGGAAAGGCGTCGGTGTTGAGTGCATTCTCCGAGGCGTAGCGCCGGTAGGCCTCTTCTGAGACGGCGAGCACATCGGCGCCGCCGTAGTAGACGAGGGTGAACACCCGGCCATCGCGCCAACGCACATCGTGCTGCTTCAGCTCGTCGAGGTGTGCAAGCACTGCGTCGGACGACATCCCCGCGTTCGGTAGGCCCATGCGGCGAACGTAGTCGCTGTCACCCCGATCCGCTTGCCGCAATGGCCAGGTCGATAACGCCCTGCAGAGCGTCGGTGTTGCTGGGGAACTTTCCGCTGACCAATACCGCAACCGTCAACCCGTCGGGCCGGTTGACGACCATCGCGTGGGTCGACTCGATTGTTCCGGTGTGGCCCCACGAGCCGTCACCGAACAAGATCAGTCCCATTCCATAGCTCCAACCGTTCACCGGTGGCGGCACCTCGACGGGAACAGGCACGGGAACGCGCATCGCTTCGACGGTTGCGCGGTCAAGAATATGTGGCCCGTCGGACTGCCAGCGCATCGCTGCGGCGAGCCTGGCGACGTCGAGAGGAGTGGCCACCCACCCGCCCGCAGGCCCGAGGGTCTCCATGTAGTTGCGCCCTGGGCTGCTGGCGTGCAGGGCGTCGCCCGGAGCTGCATCGAAGGTGGGTGCGAGATGAGCCTCGATACCGATCGGGTCCAGGACCCGTTCGCGAATGGCGGGCTCGAACTGTTGACCGGTGACCTTCTCCAACAGGAGGCCGAGCACGCAGAAGTTGGTGTTGCTGTACTGAAAGGCCGTGCCTGGGTCGAACTCAAGCACCTGCCCGAGCGCACTCTGGGCCGCCTGCTGCCAGGTGTCGACACCGTGACCGAAGAAGATGTTCCGCGACACCCCGAAACCCGACGTGTGCGACAGGAGTTGACGCACGGTGACCGTTGCCAGGCGAGGATCGTAGAACGGTTGGTCGACGCCGAGTTGGTCTGCGAAGGGCCGGTCGAGCTCGATCGATCCCTCGTTGACCAACTGCATGATCGCCACTGCGGTGAACATCTTCGAGATACTGGCAATGCGAAATCGCGTGTCGACCGTGGCGGCGCGCAACTCGAACGGATTCTCCATGCCGAACGCCGCGGTGTGCAGCACGTCGCCGTTGCGCAGCACCGCGACGCCGGTTGAGATGTCGCCGAGATCGACGGTGGCCGCAGCGATCACCGCGTCGAACGCAGCAGCATCGAAGGCTGCATTGTGCTGTGGCACCGTGGTCGTGGTCGATGTCGATGTCGTCGACGTGGTGGTCGATGTGGTGGTCGATGTCGTCGACGTGGTGGTCGTCGTGGTCGGAACAGTCGTTGGCACCGTCGTCGAGGCAGGCTCGACGACGATCGAACTGGTGTTGGGAATCGACGTTTCGCCCGGCGTGGCCGCTGTCGGGTCGGACGAGGTCGACGCCGCCGCGAAGGCCACGACCGCCACACCCGCAGCACCGATCACCCAAGCACGCCTCGCCATGGCGTCCATTCTCGCCGCTCAATGCCTGCGATTAACGGCATCTCGGCCGCAACTCGGCCTTGGGCATGTTCGTCGGTGCCGTAGGCCGCCGCCGCCAGCGCGGCCGATAAGGTCGGCACCCATGGCCGAGCGACCAACCATCTCCATTCCTGACAGCGACCCACCTGCCGACCTCGTCATCGAGGACGAGACCGTCGGCGACGGCGACGAGGCAGTGATCGGCAAGCGCGTGTACGTGCACTACGCCGGCGTTGCCTGGAGCAACGGCACCGAGTTCGATGCCAGCTGGAACCGTGGCGACGTCTTCGACTTCCGCCTCGGCGCACGCGAGGTGATCGAAGGCTGGGACAAAGGCGTCGCAGGCATGCGGGTCGGCGGCCGTCGCAGGCTGACCATCCCACCGCACCTCGGCTACGGCAGTAGGGGCGCGGGCGGTGTGATCAAAGGTGGCGAAACCCTTGTGTTCGTCGTCGATCTCGTCAACGTCCGCTGATACCGCGCCGTCGAGACAGCGTCTGATGACTGCGGCCCCGTATGGGGGCGCCAGTCATCAAACGCCGCCGGTTTTTGCGGCCGCGTGGTGGGCTGGTCACGCACCGTGGCGACCTTCTCCTGCAGCGAACCGGGCCGCGCCTGCTTGGGTTTCGCCCGAGCGGATCGTCGTCAGGCCCAATTCGGTTTCGTGGGCCAGAGCTTCGTCGAAGGTGAGGCCCCACTGGTCGAAGCTGCTGCGACGATCCGTGCGCAGGCAGCGCTGGGGGAGCGCGGCGATCTCGGTAGCGAGCGCGATCGCAGCATCGAGCGCAGCGCCATGTGCCACGAGTCGATTGGCCAGGCCCATGCGCACTGCTTCCTCGCCCGACACCCCTCGGCCGGTCAGGATCATGTCGAGCGCGTGGCTGTGCCCGATCAGGCGGGGGAGCCGGATGGTCCCACCGTCGACCAGCGGCACGCCCCACCGTCGGCAGTAGACGCCGAACACCGCGTCGGTCGCTGCAACCCGCAGATCACACCACAGCGCAAGTTCCAGACCACCGGCAACCGCGTAGCCCTCGACCGCCGCGATCACCGGCTTGTCGAGCAGCACGCGAGTGGGCCCGAGGGGGCCATCGAGAGACATGTCGATCTCGACACGGTTGCCATTGCCGGACCCGATCTGCTTCAGATCGGCGCCGGCACAGAACGTGCCCTCCATCCCATGCAACACCGCCACGTGCAAGGCGGGGTCGGCATCGAATGCCCTGAACTCCTCGGCCAATGACCGGGCGGTCGGCCCGTCGATCGCATTGCGGGCGGCTGGGCGGTTGATTCCGATGGTGATGACATGTTCGGCGGGCTGATCTACGACGATGCTCATCGGCCCATTGTGACCGACCGACAGTCGATCTCAGACGGTCGAGGAGTGAACCTCAGCGTCCTCGGGTCGCAATGTTGCCTCGGCGATGCGCTCTGCTGCTTCCACCGGAACACCGAACCTGAGCAGGCGACCTCCGAAGGCGATCGAACACAACGCGAACCAGCCCCAACCCAGTAACAGCCCGGCGACGACGTCGGTGAACCAGTGGACACCGAGCATCACTCGGGTACCTGCGACCACCACCGCGAGACCCGCCGCCAGCGATGCGCCGGCGATCTTGGTGCGGCGCGATCTGTCGCGTGTTGCGATCAGGGCAACCGCGGCCAGGGTCGCGGACGCAGCGGTCGCGTGGCCTGACGGGAACGAGGTTCCTGCGAATCCGGTGAGACGACTGAGGTCTGGCCGTGCCCGCGCGACCAGGTACTTGATGCCGTTCGACAGCGCAAACTGCCCAGCGACGACCAATGCCATGAACACTGGGATCGCCCGCGACGGCCGGCGAACGTATGCGACCACGGTCGCGACCGCCGCCAGCAGGACGACGCCCGGGGTTCCGCCGAGTTGGCTGAGATTGCGCATCGCCTCTGTCGACCACCCCGCGGCATTCTCCGCGCCGAACCTGGCGAAGCGCACATCGAACGACTCGAGCCCGGTCTTGGTTCGGATCATGGCCATCAAGACACCGATGCCGACCGCGGCCGCAACAACCAATGTCGTCGCGGTGGTGAGGGCGATCCCGGTCTCCGTCTTCGGATTGAAATGACGGCGCAGATGGTCGGCGAAGTTCGGATGACGCTCGACCTCGACTGCGATGGTGTCGCCAGACACTCGTGGAGCCTCGATCTGCGGCCACCGGCGCGCTAGCAGGGCAACGCCTGTTGCCACAACGGCCCCAATACCTACGACGATCACCAATACCATTGGAATCGTTTACCCGTTCGCCCTCGGGGGTAAACGCCTCTGGGTGAACCAGGTGCTGCACCAATTCATCGATTCGAGCCCGCATGCCGACGAAAGGCTTGCAGGCGTCAAGGAGCCGTTTGCGTCCACGCCTCCCGTACCCGACGTCGCGACCAGAGTAGTGCTGGGCATCGCCGTGCTGATCGGCTGCCTCAGCATCGTGGGAGCGACGCTCACATCGATCCCGCTCCTCTCAGGCGTCCGGCGGTGGGATGCATCGGTGAACACCTGGCTGGCAGCGGATCGATCCGACGACTTCATCCGAGTTGCGGAGTGGTTCTCCCAGATGGCCGACACCCGCCAGATCCTAGGGATCATGGCATTGGTCACGATCGTGCTCGCCGCGTTCCGGCAATGGCGCGCAATGCTATTCGTCCCGTTGGCGATGCTGATCGAGATCTCGACGTTCCTGGCGGTCAACTACCTCGTGGCCCGCCCGCGACCTCATGTCACCAAGATCGGACCTCTTCCTGGAACGTACAGCTTTCCGTCTGGGCACGTAGCCGCGACGGTGGTGTGCTGGATGGGCTCCGCATTGCTGCTGCACACGTTCGGTCGATCTGCGCTGGCCCGGGTGGTGTCCGCCGTCGGTGCAGTGTTCGTGGTGTTCACCGCGTGGGCCAGGGTCTACCTCGGGATGCACCACACCATCGACGTCGTTCTGGGGATGGCGATGGGTGTCGCCGCACTCGCGGTCACCGTGGTCGCGTTGAACGTGCACGCTTCGGTATCACCAAGCAGGCGTCGGCTGGCAGGGCTTCCTCTAACCCCGCCGAGCGCCCCCGCTCCGAAATACCCCAGCGTTTGACGACTGCGGCCCCCATACGGTGCGCCAGTAACCAAACGCAGCAGTGGGTGTGGTTGGTGCCAGTCAAAACTGACATAACGATGATTATGGGCGTTGAGTCGGCGACGGCAAGCGTTCAGGAAGACAGCTCTCGGTCCCGGATCGGTCGTGCGGCCTCGAGGAGCCACGACAGCATCTCGGTGAGCTCGGTGACCGCCGGACGTTTGCCGAGGGTTGCAATGTCGCGTTCGACGTCATTGACTGCGCAAGCCAGCACGTAGAGCTCGTCGTGCAATTCGTCCAGCGCGGCTTTGGCGATGATCAGCTCGTGCTCGTTCAGCTGCAATTCGCGGGCCCGCTGACGACCGACCCAATCCCATTGCCGGCAGGCCTGACTGCAGAACACCCGAGGCCGACCCA
>JANOCR010000006.1:0-24065 GCA_031412355.1 Ilumatobacteraceae bacterium
CCCGGTTGCCGCAGCGCTTCCGGTACTGGAAAGTGCATGGCTGATCTCGAACTGACGAAGCATCACGGATTGGGCAACGACTTCCTGGTCACCTTCCACCCGCACGTCGACGACCTGCCGGCCCTCGCCAAACGACTGTGCCATCGGCGTCGCGGCATCGGCGCCGATGGCTTGCTGATCGGCGAGAGCGAAGCAGGAATGGCGGCGCGGATGGTGCTCTACAACTCCGACGGCTCCCGCGCCGAGATGAGCGGCAATGGAATCCGCTGCTTCGCGCAAGCATTGGCGCGTCACCGCGGCGACTCATTGCCTCAGCGCATCCTCACCGATGCGGGCGAGCGGATGGTCACGCTGTACCCGACCGACGATCCCGATGTGATCGAGGCAGCGGTCGACATGGGCCCAGTCGTATCGATCGACGAGCCGCGCGATTGGCACCGCATTGGTACCGATCCGCTTCGTCCGGTCAGTCATCTCAGCGTCGGCAATCCGCATGCGGTGGTTGGGGTCGACGATGTCGCAGGCATCGATCTGTTGGCCCTGGGGGAGAAGGTCCCCGACATCAATCTCGAACTGATCGAGGCGGGTCCCGAGCCGCACGCCATCACCATGCGCGTCCACGAACGCGGCGCAGGTATCACCCAAGCGTGCGGCACTGGCGCCTGTGCCAGTGCATGGGCGGCTGCGTCGTGGGGGTTGGTGACCGAGGGACTCGAAGAAATCACCGTGCACATGGACGGCGGAGATGCCAAGGTTCGTTTGCACGATCCCCAAAACGGGAACGTCACCCTGGTTGGTCCGGCCACATTCGTCGGTTCCATCACGGTTCATCTCTAAGGCAGGTGCAGCAAGGAAGTTATGTCGACGCCATACAACGAAGCACTCGGCGCAACGCTGATCGAGCGCACCAAGCGCGAGCAGATCGTCTTGGTGGGCGTCACCTTGCCCGGACGCACCGACGCCGACACCGAGGCCAGCCTCGACGAGTTGGCCCTGTTGATCGATACTGCCGGCGCCGATGAGGCCGGCCGGATGATCCAGCGCCGTGACCATCCCGACCACACCTGGTTCATCGGCAAGGGCAAGGTCGACGAGCTGAAAGACATCTGCCTGGCGGTCGATGCCGACACCGTCGTATTCGAGAACGAACTGGCACCGGCACAGCAGTACAACCTCGAGAAGGTGCTGGGCCGTACGGCGATCGATCGCACAGCGGTGATCCTCGACATCTTCGCCCAGAACGCCCACACCCTCGAAGGCAAGGCTCAGGTCGAACTGGCACTGCTTCGCTATCGGCTCCCTCGGTTGCGTCGCGGTGCAACGGCCAAGTTGTCGCAGCAGCGTGGTGGCGTGGGGTCACGGTTCGGTTCGGGTGAGACCAAGCTCGAAGTCGACCGTCGGCGAATCATGCGGCGCATCACCAAGCTCGAATCAGAGCTGAAGGATCTGTCGGCGACGCGCGACCTGCAGCGTAAGAGTCGCAGCCGCAGCGGCCTGGCGGCGGTGACGATTGTCGGTTACACCAATGCCGGCAAGTCGACTCTCCTTAACCACCTCACCAACGCCGGCGTGCTGGTCGAAGATCGCCTCTTCGCCACACTCGATCCGACGACTCGACGACTGTCGCTACCGGGCGGCGAGCCTGTGCTGATCACCGACACTGTCGGTTTCGTGCGCAACCTTCCGCACGGCTTGGTCGAGGCTTTCAAGAGCACCCTGGAAGTGGCTGGCCGCGGTGACTACCTGGTGCATGTCGTCGACTGCACGGCAGCCGACCCCGAGGGACAGATCGCCGCAGTGCGCGAGGTGCTTTCCGAGATCGGTGCCGCACACCTTCCCGAGTTGCTGGTGTTCAACAAGCGCGACGCTGCGCCGGAGGTGGCGGCCAACCTCGTTGCTCGCCACGAAGGCTCTGTCTCGGTCAGTGCGCAACGTGGCGACGGCATCGACGACTTCCTGCACGCGCTCAGCGATCGATTGCGTGCGATGAGCAAGATCGTCGAACTGCTGATTCCGTACGACCGCGGTGACCTGTTGGCCGCGGTGCATCGCGAGGGCGAAGTGCTGTCGACGCATCACGACGACGACGGCGTGCGGGTGCGCGCCCGTCTTGCCGATGCGTCTGCGGGCCGATTGGCCGAGTTCGTCGTCGCCCCTGCCTGATGCCACCACTGGTGGCGCTGACCGGTCATCGGGCAGGATGGTGCACGCATGGCTGAATCCGCCGGTTTCGTCCCCCCGCCCTATCCGTACGATCGGCTCGACCGCCTGGTCCCGCTGGCGCAAGCACTCGACGGGGGCGTCGTGGATCTCTCGATCGGCACGCCGTGCGATCCGCCGCTCGACAGCGTGATCGCCGCGCTGTCGACATCGAATGCCGAGCGGGGCTATCCGCCGAGCATCGGCACGGACACACTTCGTCAGGCAATCCGCGCTTGGCTCGACCGCCGCTTCGACCTCGACGTTCCTCTCGCGCAGGTGGCCGCGTGTGTCGGCACCAAAGAGCTCGTCGCCACGACACCGCAATACCTGCACCTGCGTACGCCTTCGAAGGACACGGTGCTGTATCCGGCCGTCGCCTACCCAACCTACGAGATGGGCGCGACGCTGGCCGGGTGCCGTGGTGTGCCGGTGCCGAGCCGACCGGACGGCTCGATGGACTTCGCCTCGATCAGCGCCGCCGATGCCGAACGATCCTTGATGCTGTGGGTCAACAGCCCGTCGAACCCCACGGGCGCGCTGACCGACTTGGGGTTGGCAGCAGCCTGGGGACGCAGCAACGGCGTCCCCGTGTTCAGCGACGAGTGCTATGTGGAGTTCACATGGGATGAGCCGGCCAGCACCATCTTGCATCATGGGTTCGACGGCGTGATCGCTGTGCATTCGCTGTCGAAGCGCAGCAACCTGGCCGGGCTACGCGTCGGGTTCTACGCCGGCGATGCCGAGATCGTCGGCTACCTGAAAGAGGTCCGCAAGCACGTGGGCATGCTGGTGCCTGGTCCGGCGCAAGCGGCGGCCGCGGTTGCCCTCGGCGACGACGCACACGTCGTCGTGCAGCGTGACCGTTATCGAAGTCGTCTCGAGCGGCTCGGCAAGGTGTTCGCAGCGTGGGCGGGCGTCGACGTGCCGTTGCCAGCAGGCGGCTTCTATCTGTGGTTCGACGCCGGAGACGGGTGGGAGTTCGCCGAGCGACTGGCGCGCCACGGCGGGGCGTTGATCAGTCCGGGAGACTTCTATGGCGCGGGCGGTGCACAGAACGTGCGTGCCGCCGTGGTACAACCTGATGATCGGATCGAGCTGGTCGCCAGGCGACTGGGGGTGCTGTGATGTCGTTTCAACCTCAAGTTCCAACCATGGGTCAGCCTCCGCCCCCTGTCGTCGCCGCTCCCACGGTGAAGGGCAAGCGCCGCAAGGGCCTGATCGTGCTGGGGATCGTCTTGTTGCTCGGCGGCGTGCTGGGTGGCGTCGCGATGGTGACCAAGGGCATGTCGAACTACGAAGAATCGGTGAAGTCGTTGGCTCGCGCCCCGGTGGGGTGCACCACGACGCTGGTCTTCGACAAGCCGGCCACGTTCACCGTGTACGCCGAGACCGAAGGCCAGCTCGGCGATCTCAGCGGTGACTGCGAGGCCAACGGGGACGAGTACAATTTTCCGGGCGACCGGCTGCCGAGAGTGTCGATGACGTTGGTCGACAGCAACGGTGACGAGGTCGATATGGAGCGTGGTGCCGACGCGTCGTACGACGTCGACGGATACACCGGAACCGGCATACGAACGTTGACGATCGAAGACGCCGGCACGTATCGACTGAACGTCGAGTCCGACGACGGCGAGTTCGCTGTGGCGATCGGCAAGGACCCGAAGAAAGACAGCGAGTTGCTTCAAATGATCGGTGGGGGAGTCGCTCTGGCCGGGTTCGTGCTGGGACTGCTCTTCATTCTGCTCGGGCTGCGCCGCCGGCGGTTGCAACCGGCGATGGCCGACTTTCGCAATCCGGCGGGACCGCTGCCCGGATGGCCACCCGGGCCATATGCCGGCGCCACACCACCGGCACCGCCAATGCATCCGGGATTCCGTCCCGACTCACCGCCGGTTCCTCAGCCGGTTGGAGCCCCCGGCCAGCCGCCGATCCGTTTGCCGGACCAGCCGGGACCCGGGTTCGCGCCGCCGTCGTTCGCCCCGCCGTCACCACCCGCGCCGTCACCCTCACCTGCACCAGTTCCGGCTCCGTCGACAGACCCGCCGGCGATCACCCTGCCGACGTTGCCACCGACCCGGCCCCCAACGGCACCGCCGCCAGGACCACCGACAGAGGCAACGCCCACCGACGAGGACTAGAGCGGACTAGAGCCGGCGCATGACGGTGACGACCCGGCCGAAGACCTGCACCTGATCGGCATCGAACACCAGCGGCTCGAGGCGCGAGTTCGCGGGGATCAATGTGATTGTCGAGCCTTTTCGTTGGAAGGTCTTGACCGTGGCCTCTTCACCTGGGATGCCGGCGATGACGATCTCGCCGTTGACGGCCGTCTCTTGGGCGCGAGCGACGACGAAGTCGCCGTCCATGATGCCGACGTCGACCATCGAGTCGCCGCGGACACGCAGCATGAACAGATCGCCGGTACCGGTGAAGTCCTCGGGTAGTGGGAACAACTCTTCGACGTTCTCCTGCGCCAACACGTCGGTACCTGCGGCGACATCGCCCACCAGTGGGACGTGACGAACCGGGCGACGTTCGATGGCTGCCCCCGACGACGGGTCGAAACGAACCTCGATGGCACGGGGTTTGGTTGGGTCGCGCTTCAAGAACCCCATCCGCTGCAACGAGGCCAAATGGCTGTGCACCGTCGAGGGCGAGGTCAGGCCAACGGCCTCGCCGATTTCTCGCACGCTGGGTGGATAGCCACGCTCGCGCATGCTGGTTTCGATCATGTCGAGGATGCCTCGTTGACGGGCGGTGAGTTGTTCGGACATTCCCATAGCGTACGCGCGTTCGTGTGCCAGGTCAAACATTCGTTCGTGAAACAAATGTTCGATCCAAGGTTGACGTCGAACGACTGTTCGTGGCATGCTACGAACAGTCGTTCGAGCAACGTATGTTCGACAGATCGAGAAAGGCATCGAGTCTCCATGGCCATCGCAGTCGTCATACCAGGGCAATTCGGCGAGTATCGCAGTGCCTCGCAGATCTACGCCCGCCGCCGGATGATGGTTCTGCTGACCCTGGCAACGATCGTGCTGGTGCTGGCCCTCAGCGCCGGTCACGTTGTGGCGAATCGTGGGGGCGCTCCTGCCTCCGCCTCCATGATTCGCCCTGCAATGCCTGCAGGGGCGATCCCTGCGCTCGCGGCTGCCGACGTGTATGTCGTGCAGCCGGGCGACACGTTGTGGTCGATCGGCGAACGATTCCACGGCGATGTCGTGCTGGCCGACTATGTCGATGACTTGGTGGCGGCCAATGGTGGCACTGTTGTGCAGGTAGCGCAGGCACTCACGCTTCCGTAGCTGATCCAGTAGCCTCGGGCGGCAATGCGCTGCCCGAAGTGCCATACCGACGACACCAAGGTGATCGACTCGCGTGAGGCTGAAGAGGGCACGTCCATCCGTCGCCGTCGCCTGTGTGCCAGCTGCCAACATCGTTTCACCACTTACGAGCGTCTCGAGGAAGTGGTGCTGGTGGTCGTCAAGAGTCATGGCTCCCGCGAACCGTTCGACCGTTCGAAGATCGTCGCCGGCGTCTCCGCCGCGTCCAAGGGCCGGCCGGTCACGGCCGAACAGATCGAGCAGCTCAGCATCGAGCTCGAAGATCATTTCCGACTGCAGGGAAACGAGATCACCACAGCCGAAGTGGGCCTCGAGGTACTCGAGCGGCTGCGCTCGCTGGATGTTGTGGCGTATCTGCGGTTTGCGAGCGTCTACAAGAACTTCGACGCCGCTGCCGACTTCCAGCGCGAGTTGGTGCTGTTGAAGAAGTTGGAGCGCAGCTAGCCAATCATCGGTCCCGCAGGTAGCGGGTGAACAAGAAGCCGTCTTCTTCGAGCACGTGGGCAAGTCGCATCTTGCGCGACAACTGCGCTGATCCGCTGGTGACGCGCGGCCCGTCGCCTCCGGCCAGTTGCGGAGAGATCGTCAGGTTCAGCTCGTCGATCACGTCGGCCGCCGACAGCGCACCGTTCAGCAAGGCTCCACCCTCGGCCTGCACGAAATCGGCATCGAGACGGCCGAGCGCTGCGACCAGGTCGACCTGGCCGATACCGGCACGAACCGCCTCGACCGAGGTCGGCGGGGCGTCGTCGGGCAGGATCAGGAAGCCTGCCCCGCTGGTGAACAGTGATGTCGATGTATCGACATCACCTCGACGGCTCACGACTCCCACCCGTTGGCCGCGTTTGCGCGGCGGACCGTAGCCCTCGACGCGCACCGTCGCTGCGCCGACGATCAAGACGTCGGCGAGGTCGCGCAGCGTCAGAAGGACCTCTTGGTCGGTCTTGCTCGACAGGCTGCGCGAGTTGCTGTCGATAACGGTCGAGCCGTCGATGCTCGCCACCATGCACACCCCGAGCCACGGTCGAGCGGCCGGGCGCGGTCGCTGTACGTCGTACGCCTGGCGGACGGTGACATGATCCGTCGGGTCGTCGAACAGCCGGCGCATCGGGGCGATGATAGGCCGACGCCGAGCTGCGACGCGAAGTAGTCGCCGAGTCGACCGGCGAACACGAAGTTCACCACGAACCCGCCGGTGGCTACAGCGTCGGTGGCCAATGGCCGCTGGGCGATCGGCGCCAGCAACACCTGCGAGGCGATCACAGTGACCACGACTACGACACACGACGCCGGCAGCAGTCGCCGCGCCCGCCGTGCCCAGAAGTGGCGCAGCGAGATCGTGCCGGTCGTGGCAACCTCGCGCAACAGCAGGCGGGTGATCAAGAATCCGGATAGCACGAAAAACACATCGACGCCGACGAAGCCGCCGGAGAAGCCGGCGACCCTCACGTGAAACAGCACGACGACCACCACCGCGACCGCCCGCAGACCCTCGATGTCGGGCCGGAACTCGTCGTCGACGGCTGCGCTCGATTTCGCCATCTGAAGCCTCCGCGACCCAACATTAGAGGGAGGCCGCGAATCGGCGCGTCATGCCTGCAAAATCGCCCCGGCCTGTGGATATCTGTGCATAAACACTGCCTATTCACCTTCTGTCCCCAGAGAATTCAGCTCAAATTCAGTGGTTTTACCCCTTCCTCCACACAGGCAGGCTCCTTTAGGGTACGTGGCCGTAGCTAGCTGCGGTGTGAGGCGCGGATGGGCGGCAATCGCCCGATCAACTTGGACATTGCTGCGGGGTAGGGAGACTCTAAACCTGCGACCTCGCACCGCCGCTGGCGCTTCGGCAAGAAGGATCCATGACGGATCTTTCTTGCCGAATCGCGGCGATAGCATTGACACGGGTGTAACTACAGTGCTGTAATCTTACAACCGCTTGTGGTGGGCGCAGGCAAGGGGGCGCCTTCACCACCACATCTTGTGGTCATCCATCAGAATCGATACCGTCTCTTCGACTCCCAAAGGAGCTCCATATGTCACTGGCGCCGGAACGTCTCGCCATCGGGATCACCCGTCATTTCACGTCCCCGGGCAAGCGTCCTTACGACCAGGTTCAGTGGGAGCACCGCGATGCGCGGATCAGCAACTGGAAAGACGGCACGGTCGCATTCGAGCAGTTGGGCGTCGAGTTCCCGGTCAGTTGGTCGCTGAACGCCACCAACATCGTTGCCCAGAAGTACTTCCGCGGCACGATCGGCACACCGGAGCGCGAGTCCTCGCTGCGCCAGGTCATCGACCGCGTTGCCGACACCATCTCCACGTGGGGAGTCGAGGGTGGTTACTTCGTCAACCCGCACGAGGTCGAGGCGTTCAACGACGAGTTGAAGTACATCCTCGTCACGCAGCGTGCCGCGTTCAACAGCCCGGTGTGGTTCAACATCGGGGTCAAGGGCGTGCCTCAGCAGGCCAGCGCGTGCTTCATCCTGGCCGTCGAAGACACCATGGACGGCATCCTCAACTGGTATCGCGAAGAGGGCGTGATCTTCAAGGGTGGCTCCGGGTCCGGCATCAACCTGTCGAACATCCGATCAAGCTATGAACTGCTCAACGGCGGTGGCACTGCCAGTGGACCGGTCAGTTTCATGCGTGGCGCCGATGCGTCTGCCGGCACCATCAAGAGCGGTGGCAAGACTCGGCGGGCGGCCAAGATGGTCATCCTCAACGTCGATCATCCCGACATCGAAGAGTTCGTGTGGTGCAAGGCCAAAGAAGAGCGCAAGGCACGCGTGCTGCGCGACGCCGGTTTCGACATGGACCTCGACGGCTCCGACAGCTTCAGCATCCAGTACCAGAACGCCAACAACTCGGTGCGAGTCAGCGACGAGTTCATGCAGGCCGTCATCGACGACACCGAGTGGAACCTGTACGCCGTGAAGGACGGCTCCGTTGTCCGCACCATTCGTGCGCGGGATCTGTGGCGAGAATTGGCGACGGCTTCGTGGGAGTGCGCCGACCCGGGCCTGCAGTTCGACACGACGATCAACAAGTGGCACACGGCTCACGCCACGGGCCGCATCAACGGCTCCAACCCGTGCAGTGAATACATGCACCTCGACAACTCGGCGTGCAACCTGGCTTCGATCAACCTGCTGCACTACCTCGACGAGGAAGGCAACTTCGACGTCGACTCGTACATGCACACCATCGAGGTCATCTTCACCGCTCAAGAGATCCTCGTCGGTCGCGCCGACTACCCGACCGACAAGATCGCCGAGACCAGCCGCCAGTTCCGCCAACTGGGCATCGGCTACGCCAACCTCGGTGCACTGCTGATGGCGCTCGGGCTGCCCTACGACTCGGTCGAGGGTCGGGCTTGGGCAGCAACGCTCACCTCGTTGATGACCGGGCACGCCTACGCCACCAGTGCGCGCACAGCGAGCCGCATGGGTGCGTTTGCGGGCTTCGCCGACAACGAGCGCCACATGCTGAACGTGCTGCGCATGCATCGCGATGCCAGTTACCAGATCGAAGGCGCCGACGCTGTTCCCACCGAGGTGATGGCTGCCAGCCAGCATGCGTGGGAGGTCGCCGTTCGCGATGGCGAGGAGTACGGCGTGCGCAACAGCCAGGCGTCGGTGCTGGCGCCGACCGGCACCATCGGGTTGATGATGGATTGCGACACCACTGGAATCGAGCCTGACCTCGGGCTGGTGAAGTTCAAGAAGTTGGTCGGCGGCGGCAACATGCAGATCGTCAACCAGACGGTGCCGCGTGCGTTGCGCAAGCTCGGCTACTCGGCCGAGCAGATCGACGAGATCGTCGCCTACATCGACCGCGAGAAGACCATCATCGGGTCACCGCACCTTGCCGCCGAGCACGTGCCTGTGTTCGCTTGCTCGATGGGCGACAACACCATTCACTACGAGGGCCACGTGCGCATGATGGGCGCTACGCAACCGTTCCTGTCGGGCGCGATCTCCAAGACCGTCAACATGCCCGAGGAAGCGTCGATCGAAGACATCGAGGCGCTGCACCAACTGTCGTGGGAACTCGGGCTGAAAGCTGTTGCCGTGTACCGCGACAACTGCAAGGTCGGCCAGCCGTTGTCGACCGGCAGGAAAGATGGCGAGGGTGTCGACACACCGACATCGATGGCAGCCACGCAGACTGTCGAGCGAATCGTCGAGCGCCTGGTGCATCAGCCGATCCGCCAGAAGCTACCGCGCACACGCAGTGCGCGCACCTTCGAGTTCCGCGTCGCCGACTGCAAGGGTTTCGCCAACATCGGCGAGTACGCCGACGGGCGTCCGGGCGAGATCTTCCTGACCGTGTCGAAGCAGGGCTCAACACTCAGCGGCATCATGGACGCCTTCGCCAAGAGCATCAGCTACGGCTTGCAGTACGGCGTGCCCATGCGTGCGTTCGTCGAGGCCTTCACCAACATGCGCTTCGAGCCAGCCGGCATGACCGACGATCCCGACATCCGCTTCGCCTCGTCGATCATGGACTACCTGTTCCGTCGCCTGGCGCTCGAGTACTTGACCTACGACGAGCGCGCCGAGCTCGGCATCTTCTCGATCGACGAGCGCCTGCAGCCCACGTTGCCGGGCGTCGAGGAGAGCGTCATCGAGACCCGTACGGGCAGCGAGATCGTGTCCGATCCGAAGAGTGTTCCCTCAGCCGGCGAACTCACCGCTCAGCTCGATCTCGGTCTGGCATCGAAGGCACCGAACAACGACATCACCAACCCCGGTGGCATCGTTCGTCCGGCCGCGGCCCCGAAGTCCAGCCCCCGTCAGAGCGACGCGCCGATGTGCATGCAATGTGGTGTACAGATGATCCGCGCCGGTTCGTGCCACGCCTGCCCGAGCTGCGGATCGACCAGCGGCTGCAGCTGATCGTGACGGTCACGCAATGTCATTGGGTCCGATGACCCAATGACATGATGCTGTGCCGGGCGCTGGTTGCGCGGGTGGCTCAGGCGTCAATGATGGTGGTCCTGTCTGTTCCGGTGGCCTTGGACCGGTACATCGCTCCGTCCGCCGCGTGGAGGAGATCGTCGCCGTTGGCACCACGGCGGCCGGCGAGGCAGGCAACCCCGATGCTGGCGGTGACGCGCAAATCGTCGCGGATGCCTGCGAGTGGCTGACGGATGGCGGCGCCGATTCGTCCGGAAAGTTGCTCGGCGTCGCGTCGGTCGCAGTCGTGGCAGAGGACGACGAACTCGTCACCGCCGAAGCGTGCGATCAAGTTGTCCTCTCGTACGACGGAGCGGATCCGTTGGGCAACCTCTACCAGCACACTGTCGCCCGCCGCGTGGCCGAGCTGGTCGTTGATCGACTTGAAACCGTCGAGATCGAGAAACACCAACGACATCGGCCGCCCCGACGATTCGGCGGAGCGAATCGACTCCGCCAACTGCGAACTCAGCAACTCGCGGTTCGCGAGGCCGGTCAATTGGTCATGTAGTGCCATGTGCCGAAGTTGCAGTTGGAGCCGTACGAGGCGGAGCGCTTGTGCTCCTTGCCGCGCCAGTCCGATGTGCATTTCGATCTGCTCCGGAGGAAACGTGCGCCTGCGGCCGTAGAGCGACACGACGACACCGAGGCATGATTCGTCGTCCAGCAGCGGGGTGACCATCATTGCTTCGAGCCGCGCACGATGAACGGCGTCGGCCATCGCAGGGTAGCGACGCTCCATGTCGCTGAGGCTTGACACGGTGATCGTCTCGCCCCGACGGAACGCCTCTGCCTCTGGCCGTTGGGCGTCGATCGGAACAACCTCGGGTGACGGCGCCGACACAGGTGTGACAGCGTCGAGTAGGAGACCGGCGTCGTTGACGAGCATGACCGTCGCCGAGGCGGCGTCGGAGGCGGAGCGCACGATTGCGGACAACGCGGCCGCCACACCGGCGACCGTGCGCCCTGCCCCGAGGCTCACCGTCGCCTGCTGGTGAACCCGCACCTGGGCCTCGGAGCGTTCCGCTGCGAGGCGGGCACCGAGCAGCTCCCCCTCGTAATCCTGCCGTGCTGACGCATCGAACACAGCAATCCGCATCAGCCTGGGTCGGGCGCGCTCGTCAGGTACGACGTCCACGTTCACCAGGATCGGCAACGCGTCCTGTGCGGGACGTTCCAAAACCAACAACACCTCGCGCAGCTCACCCGCCAACAGCAACACCGGCAGGCACCGGGTCTCGTAGAATAGTTGGCTGCCGAGCGCGAGCAAGCTGCTGAACCTCCGGCCGAGGAGTTCCCCAACCGTGTAACCGCTCCATCGCCCGAAGGTGAGGTTGGCTCTGATGATCACGCCGTCGGGCGTCACCGACAAATACCCGCATGGTGCGCGCTCGTACAATTCGATCAGATCGTCGTCGGCCACGACGCAGGCAGTCGCACATGCCGACACCGGGTCGCCACCCTTGACAGTTGGTCTTTGGTTCCCCAAATCAGCTCCGCTCGAGGCGAGAACGGAGTACGGCGCTGAGCTCTGCTGGCGCTGACAAGTTGGGGCAGTGACCGGTGGCGTTCAATACCACCAACTCACTGTCGGTGATCTGCTGATGAACGAAGGTGCCGACGCTCAGCGGCGCGATCGCATCGTCGCTGCATTGGATGACAAGTGTTGGTGTAACGACGTGGGGCAGGTCGCGGCGGTTGTCGGACAGGAAGGTCACGGCCGCGAAGTGACGGGCGATCGCCGGATCGGTGCGGCAGAAGCTTTCAGTGAGCTCTGCGCTGAGTTCAGGACGGTGCGGATTGCCCATGATTACGGGACCCATCACCGAGGACCAGCCCAGGTAATTCTCGTCGAGACTCGACAAAAGCCTATCGATGTCGGCTTGGTCGAAGCCGCCAACATAGCCCCCATCGTTGAGGTAGCGCGGCGAGGGACCGACGAGCACCAGGTCGCTGAACCTCGACGGAGCTCGAGTCGCAGCCAGAACGCCGATCATCGCGCCAACCGAGTGACCGACGTACGCGACGTCGCGCAAGTCGAGCTCGTTCACGATCTCGAGTACGTCGTCCGCATACCCGTGCAGCGAGTCGTACTTCGCCCGGTCGTATGCCGAAAGGTCGGACCCGCCGGCGCCCACGTGGTCGAACATGACAACCCGGTGATCGTCAAAATCGGGTGTCACGTGACGCCACATCTCCTGGCTGCAGCCGAAGCCGTGAGCGAAAAGAATCGGCCGACCGTTGGGCACCCCGATCTCGTTGACATTGTTGCGGCGTTGCGCCGTGTTGCGATCGGTCGAAAGCATCGACGCTCCTCCTTGGCATACGCAAAATCACTGACGAGGCGCGGGTCCGCCAACTTCCTTCGTGACATACCCAGGGGTGTGCGAGCTGAAACATGGAACAGGCCTGGCTGTCGGAAGAGCCCGGCCGCGACTTGCCGCCTGCGACGTGTGCTGAGTGGCAGCGATTCGGCGGCCAGGCCGCTACTGGGAGACGAGGTCTGGCAACATTCCCAGTCGGAGGAATCATCATGTCAACCATCGAAGCACGCCTGTCGGCGGACCGGGCACTCGACACGCTCGTCCTCATCGGGACCACCAAGGGCCTGTTCACGCTGCGCGCCGATGCGCAGCGAGACGAGTTCGCGCTCAGCGGCCCGACCTTTCCCGGCGAGGAGATCTACTCGACGTGCATCGACAATCGTGGGCCGACAACCCGCGTGTTCGTCGGCTCGGTCAGCAACCACTGGGGACCCGTGCTGAGGTGGTCGGACGATCTCGGTGCCACATGGCGAGAGGAAGATCACGCTGCGCTGTCGTTCCCCGACGACACCGGTGCATCGTTGGCTCGGGTCTGGCAGCTGACGCCGGGGCCCGAGGACCAGCCCGACGTCTTCTACGCCGGCGTGGAGCCCGCCGCGCTGTTCCGCAGCGACGACGGCGGCCGAACGTTCTCGCTGATGCGCGGCCTGTGGGACCATCCCCATCGGTCGCAATGGGTTCCTGGCGGGGGAGGCATGTGCTTGCACACGATCCTCGTCCACCCGACCGATCCGGACCGGCTCCTCATCGCCGTCTCGGCGGCCGGCGTGTACCGCAGCGACGATGGCGGCGCCACGTGGAGAGCGAGCAACAGCGGCATCGTGGTGCCGTTCATGCCAGACACTCCGGCGCCCGAGTTCGGTCAATGCGTGCACAAGGTTGCGCGCGACGCCGACAATCCCGAGCGGCTCTATCTCCAACACCACGGAGGCATCTACAGCACCGACAACGGCGGTGACTCGTGGGAGCCGATGACGAGCATCGCAGGGATGGACTTCGGATTTCCGGTTGTGTCGCATCCCAGCCGCACAGGCACCGCCTATCTGCTGCCGCTGGAGAGCGACGAGTACCGCTGCACGCCCGGTGGGCATTGTGTCGTGTGGAGGACGGAGGACGGCGGCGAGACGTGGCACGCATTGACCAACGGTCTGCCGCAGCGCGACGCCCATCTCACCGTCCTGCGTGACGGGTTCACGACCGACGGCCTCGGGCAGTGCGGGCTGTACTTCGGGACCCGGACGGGCGAGCTGTTTGCATCGACCGACAACGGTGACAGCTGGCGCGAGCTCGCATCGCACCTGCCGCCGATCGTGTCCGTGCGGGCAGCGCCGGTTCGCTGACCGCGATGCAGGTTCGAGTTCGGCTTCCGACTCAGTTGCGCAACCTCGCCGCCGGCGCCAGCTCCGTGGTCGTCGATGTCGACTCGACCCCGGTGACTGTCAGCGCTGTGCTCGATTTGTTGGCAGCGACGCACCCAGCATTGGAGCGACGGGTCCGCGACGAGACCGGGCGCACCAGAGTCCACGTCAACCTGTTCGTCGACGCCGACAACGTTCGCGATCTCGACGGAGTCGAGACCACGGTCTCCGACGGTTCTGAGGTGTCGATCATCCCCGCCATCTCCGGCGGGTGAGCCAACTGCTCGAATGGGGGCGAAAACGAAACGGTGGCCTCCTCTCGAAGAGGAGGCCACCGTGTGGGTACTGGTGAATGCTGTGATCAGTTGGACAGAGCCATCGACTTCTTCTCGCCCAGCGTCGTCTCGGTGACGAACGCTTCCGGGACGGTGTCGGGGATCATGGTCTTGCGGCCCCTGCTGGCCCACACCAGGCCACTGCCGGTCAGCATGAACACCACGCCGAGGGCTGCGAACAACCCTGCCAGGCCCAAGCCCATTTGCAGTGTCGAGTGGGTCACGGCGCCGACGCCGAGTTCAGCGACCAGACCGTGTGCGGTTCCTGACCACGCCATCTCGCGGGCCGGGCCCTCGATCGGGTGCGAGCGGTCGAAGCCGGTCCAGTAGCGGCCGTCGACATTGAACTCGTACTCGCCGGGGGCGAAGGTCTCGCCCTCGTACACGACTTCTTCATCCAGCGTCACGGTCTGTGTGCCGTTCAGCGTGTGGTAGGCGACAGTCGCCATCTGGTACATGTACTCGGTGGCGCTGTTGACCAGCGGGTTGCTGGGGTCGAGATCGGCCTCGACGACCGGGAACTTCCAGTCGTCCCTCAGCAGGCCCATGATCGCATCGGCGCCTTCTGTTTCGCCCCGGTCGACGAGTTGTCCCTCGTCGTTGTAGTTCAACGTCACGTTCTGCTTCTCGCTGAAGGCCTGGAGCGATCCATAGCCATCTTGGACCTTGGCGTAGGTGACGCCGCCGGCCACCACGAACCCCAGGCCGATCACTGCCAGCCCAACTCCTACAAACTGCAAACGCTTATTCATGGTCGTACTCCTCGTTCGTGCTCGTGATTAGTTTCACGAACACTCTTGGTAACAGTGTCTCCCGTGACGACCGTTCGAAGAAGGGCCGGACGGTAGCTTGCGGCAGGCACTTGGTCCCGAAGGGTTCAGCCGTGGTGGTTTGCGCCCCAACCTTCGGCCCAGGCGAGCAGGTCATTGGCAAGCAGCGCGGCCTCGGCTTGCATGGTTGCGACAGTGTCGGCTCCGTGCACGCTTGCCCAGTAGTCGTCGCACATGTAGTGCACAATGTAGGTCGGCGTCTCATTGCCGGGCCGCCCCACGCGAGCCAGTGCGACGGATGCGACGGCGTCGGCAAGGCATTCCTCGTTGACAGCGTCGTGACGCGGTTGCCAGGCAGCGAGTGTCACATCGTCGACCCAAGTCTGGTAACGCATCGACAGCACGTGCGCCCACTCGTGGGCGATCATCACACGATTGGCGTCTCGGCCACCGCGCACGGCACTGTCCCAGTACTCGGCTGACAACAGGATGCACCTCGGCTGCGCGCCGCAGGCCGGAAAGCTCGGCGGGTCGTACGGGACGAGCGCCGCGCCTCCACCGGGGATGTCTGAGCTGACGATCGACACACCGCCTCCGGCCGCGAGCACATTGGCCGAGTACACCTCAGCGAGCAGCACGATCGGATCGCCGTTGATTCGTCCCACGCCAGTCGAGTCGGCGATGATCCCGGTCGTCAAGGCTGTCATCCCCGGCAACAACAACTCCGGACCGTTGGCGGCGTCGGCAGCCAGCAGGTAGCCCGTGACGTCGACGATGATGGCCGTCGGCGTCGATGTCGTGACGATCAGGTCGTTCGGAGTGGTGACCGGCTGGATCGTCATTGCCGCGACGGCCAATCCTCCGCCTGGCCAGTTCAACGCGGATGTTGCCGACCGCTCATCGCCCTGCCCGACGGTGGCGTGGCCGGGCTCCAGCGCGTCTGCAGCCGTGATGGTGGCGATCACGCCCGCGAGCGGAGCGCCGGCGAACGGCTCGCCGGCGTTGGTCGATGTGGATATCGTCAATGCCTGCGAACCGGCGCGAGTATCCAGTACTCGCCGCGGCGCCACTGCGATCAGGAGTCCTTCGGTGCTCTCCGACGCGCTAGCGCCTGTGAGATAGCCAGTGACATCGAAGATGATGTCGGCCGACGAGGCCCCGGCATGCACCGCGAGACCCTGGGAACCGAGCGCAACGATGATGCCAGCGGCGCGATCCTGGCCTGCACGGTCGTTGTTGACGTTGGACGTGATCGGCAGCAGCGTTCCGGCCGGGTACGCAGTCAGGTACCCGGCTCCGGACGCTGCGCTAGTCGTCAACGTGCCGGCTACGGCGACCGCCGAATCCGGGATTCCCAACATCGACCGGTCGATGGTGATCGATGTACCTGCCGCGACTTGGCCGATCGCCGTGCGAGTGTCCAGCACGCGGTGTGCCGGGAACGAGACGAGCCGCCCGCCGCGGACTGGTCCCGACACAAGCGCCCAACTGCCGGTGACATCCACGACCACTGCGGCGGCGTCGAGGCCGTCTGACACGCGAACGTCGAGCGCGCCACCTGGGGACACTGCGACGACCGTCGACGCGGCGCGTGTTTCGCCGGTGGCCCAGTTGATCGTCGACGTCGGTCCGCTGATCGTTGCCGGGGTGACGACCGCGTAGCCATTGCTCGTCGTGTCGGTGACGGTGATCGACACGGCCACCGCCGAGGTGCCGGCGCTGACACCGCATCGTCCCGTGACCTGGATGCGAATGATCGATGCGCTGACGACGCGGTGGCCCGAGGACGCATCTCGAGTGTCGGCGAGCCGGCACGGAGCCACAACGGCGTACGCCGAACGACCGTCCGAGACCACGCCAGGGCCGGCGACGGCCGAAGCGGTGGGCAAAGCTGCCCCGATCAAAGCGGCGGCGGCAAGCGCGAGCTTGGTCCCCAGGCTGGCGAATTTGTGTACGTACCTCTACTCCCCATTCGCGGGGTCGCCTACACACTGGGATCCAGAGCCAATCGACCTGGCAACCTTGGGCGATGGAACACTTCGAGGGACGAATCGCCGTTGTCACCGGCGGCGGTTCGGGGATGGGTCGCGAACTCGTCCGTCAGTTGGCTGCCCAGGGCTGCCATGTCGCCACGTGCGACGTAGCCGCAGAGACCCTCGCCGAGACCAGAGCGATGTGCGACGACGACGTGGCGGCGGGCACGCGAGTTACCACGTTCGTTGCCGATGTTGCCGACGAGTCGGCGATGCTCGCGTTCGTCGCGGCAGTCGCGACGGAACACGACACTGACCATATCAACCTGCTGTTCAACAACGCCGGCATCGGTGGCGGGGGCAGCTTTGTGCTCGACGAGCGCGGCGAGTGGGAGACCACGTTCAACATCTGTTGGGGTGGCGTGTACTTGTGCACCAGGGCATTCATGCCCATGTTGGTGGCCAGCAGCGAGGGGCACGTGATCAACACCAGCAGTGTCAACGGGTTCTGGGCTGCCCTCGGTCGTGGGATCCCGCACACTGCGTACAGCGCGGCCAAGTTCGCTGTGAAGGGCTTCACCGAAGCGCTGATCACCGACTTCCGCCTCAACGCGCCGCACCTGAGGGCGTCGGTGGTGATGCCGGGTCACATCGGCACATCCATCTTCTTCAACTCCGGCAAGGTGCTGGGACGCGAGCCGAAGGAGCTGACCGCTGAGCAGATTGCCCAACTGCGCATCCGATTGCAGCGTGCCGGGATCGACGTCGGCGCGGCCAGTGACGACGACATCCGGCTGGGTATGCAACTGCGCGGCGAGATGTTCCGCGACAACGCCCCGACAACCGCCGCCCGAGCGGCCACCATCATCCTCGATGGGGTGCGCGCCAACGAGTGGCGCATCCTCGTCGGCGACGATGCGGTCGCGCTCGACGAACTGGTTCGAGAAATGCCGGGCCAGGCCTACGACGAATCGTTCGTCGAGATCTTGAAGTCTCGTCAGATCTTCAACTTCGACTAGGGGTGGTTGAAATGTTGTACGGCGACCTCGTTGCCGCCTCGCAACGTGTCGCGGCCACCTCGAAGCGGTCGGAGAAGGTCGCGACTTTGGCGGAACTGTTGCGGGCGACTCCTCCCGACGAGATCGAGCCTGCCATCGGCTTGCTGATCGGCGATCCGCGACAGGGCCGGCTCGGTGTCGGCTGGGTCACGATGTCGAACCTGCAGGTCAGCGCAGCTGCCGAATCGTCACTGACGGTTCACGAGGTAGACGACACCCTGACTCGGGTGGCGGCGCTGGAGGGCGATGGATCTCAGGGCGAGCGCATGCGGGTGATGCGCGAGCTGTGGGCGGCTGCCACCGAGGCCGAGCAGAACCACCTCTACCGGGTCCTGACCGGCGAGTTGCGCCAGGGCGCCAACGAGGGGGTGGTGGCTGACGCGGTCGGCAAGGCGAGCGGGCAGCCGATCGCCGCCGTTCGTCGGGCGGCAATGCTGCTCGGCAACCTGCGCGGGGCCGCCTCCCTCGCTCTCACCGGCCGGTCGCTCGACGTCGGCCTCACCCCCTTGACTGCAGTCCAGCCGATGCTGGCCGGTACGTCGGCCAGCGTTACCGATGCGCTCGCCGAGATCGGCTTGGCGAGTGTCGAATGGAAGCTCGACGGCATCCGCGTGCAGGCCCACAAGGATGGCGACGTGGTGCGACTGTTCAGCCGCGGCCTCAACGACATCACCGCAGCGCTTCCCGGTGTCGTCGCACTGGTCGGCCGCGTGCCGGCGAGGACGGTCGTGCTGGACGGCGAGGCGCTGGGCATCGACGAGGACGGTCAACCGCGGATCTTTCAAGAGACGATGAGTGGGCTCACCACGACAAGCGCCTACTTCTTCGACGTGTTGCACGTCGACGATGTGTCGCTGATCGATGATCCGCTGCACACCCGACGCTCGGCGTTGGCGACGTTGCTGCCCGCGACCGCCAGGTTGCCATCGATCGTCACCGCCGACGCCGTCGAGGCCGAGGAGTTCGCAGCCAACGCGGTTTCCACCGGCCACGAGGGAGTGATGGTGAAGGCGATCGGGTCGACCTACGAGGCCGGCAGACGCGGCACGGGATGGCGCAAGGTCAAACCCGTGCACACCCTCGACCTGGTCGTGCTGGCAGCGGAGTGGGGGCACGGGAGGCGGGTCGGCTGGCTCAGCAATCTTCATCTCGGGGCGCGCCGCGCCGACGGCTTCGTGATGGTCGGCAAGACGTTCAAGGGGATGACGGACGAGCTGTTGCGCTGGCAGACCGACGAGTTGCAACGGCGCGCGATTGCCACGGAAGGCCATACCGTCCACGTTCGGCCCGAACTCGTCGTCGAGATCGCGGTCGACGGTGTGCAGCGGTCGGCGCGATACCCGGGAGGTGTAGCGCTGCGGTTCGCACGCGTGCGTCGGTACCGTCCCGACAAGGTCGCGCAGCAGGCCGACACGATCGAGCGGGTGCAGGGGATGCTCGGCGGCACCCGCTGAGGGTATGGTCGCAGGCGCCATGGCGACCTTGCGCTTCAACTTCGGGACGATGGGCTCGGGCAAGAGCACCATGGCCTTGCAGATCCACCACAATCTGGCCAGCCGGCAGCTGTATGGGCTGCTGCTGACCAAGCTCGATCGCGAGGGCGCGCAGGTCACCAGCCGCCTCGGCGTCGCAGCCGAGGCCATCGAGGTCGTGTCGGAGCTCAACCTGTACAAGCTGGCCGTCGATCATTGGCCCATTCACTACCTGGTGTGCGACGAGGTGCAGTTCTACACCGTCGAGCAGTGCGACCAGCTCGGCCGGGCTGTCGACGAGCTCGGTGTCGACGTGTTCGCCTTCGGGCTGATCACCGACTTTCGCGGCGAGCTCTTCGATGGCACCAAGCGGATGCTCGAGATCGCCGACGAGCGTGTCCCCATGCAGGTCGAGGCGCGCTGCTGGTGCGGCGGGCGGGCCACCCACAACGCCCGCGTGGTCAACGGTGAGGTGGTCTACGAGGGCGACACCGTGATGGTCGGCGATACCGCCGCTGCCGGCGACCAGCCACTGTTCGGCGATGTGGTTCGCTACGAGTTGCTGTGCCGCATGCACTACCGCCAGGGTGAACTCGGCGTGTAGAATGCTGTACGGGCGCGATCGGCCAGAATGGCAGCGTGCTCCAGCTCCGTGTCGTCACGCCTCTCGACCGCCGCCAGGCACTGGAGGATCTGCTCGACACCGAGCCGGCCGTGTGCAACATCGTGGTCCTTGCTGGAGCTGCGCGACGACCGAGTGGAGATGTGGTCGTGTTCGATGTCGCCCGAGAAGCGGCGAACAACATCATCGACGGTCTCCGAAGGCTGAACCTGCACATCGACGGGTCGATCACCATCGACCCGATCGCCGCTTCGCTGTCAGTTTCCGCTCAGGACGCAGAGGACATCGCCCCAGGCGATCCGTCGGAGGCAGTCGTCTGGGAGGAGGTCGAGGCGAGGGTTCGCCACGATGCGGCGGTGTCTGGTTCCTTCGTCACCTTCATGGTGCTGGCCGTGCTGATCGCGGCCGTTGGCATCGTCACGGATTCGCCGATCCTGATCGTCGGCGCAATGGTCGTCAGCCCCGAGTTCGGTCCGGTCGCCGGGATGATGCTGGCCATCCTCAAACGCAGACGGGACCGCTTTCTCACGAGTGCTGTGGCATTGCTGGTGGGGATGGGAGCAGCGATTGTTGTCGCGTTCCTGTTTGCCGTAGCCCTGAGAGCCTTCGACCGAATGCCGTCGTCATATCTGCGCGGCGAGCGACCGCTGACGACGTTCATCAGCCGCCCGGACCTGTTCACCGTCGTCGTGGCCATCGCGGCGGCGATTGCGGGCGCACTTTCGCTCACCGAAGCCCGTGCTGGACCGTTGGTGGGCGTGTTCATCTCGGTGACGACGATTCCAGCCGCTGCCGACATCGGCGTCGCTACCGCGACGGCGCGATGGGACGAAGCCGGCGGCTCATCGCTGCAGCTCATCGTGAACGTCGCGGCGCTGGTGCTGGTCGGCGTCGTGGTCCTGCACGTGAAGTTCCGACGATGGCCGGAGCACCGAGTCAGTGGCGCTTGACGCCGCCGTACTTCATGCGCGTATCGCTCATTGACGCAATTCGGGCCTCGGAGTCGTTGATGGCAGCGTCGACTACCTCCCCGACAAACAGGGTGTGGGTGCCAAGGTCGAACTGGTGACGGACTTCGCAGTCCATCCACGCCACGGCCTCGTCGAACACCGGTGCGCCGGTGTTCGCACTCCGTACAGCACGACCGTTGAGTGACGTGCCGTCATCGACGGCCGGCTTCGAGAACTTCACGAAAACGCGCGTGTCGTTCGAATCCCACAGGTTGACGGTGAACGAACCTCCGGCTGCGATCAACCGATGCGTGATTGCGTCGTTGTCGACGGCGACACCGATCAGCACAGGTTCCATCGAAAGCTGTGTGATCCAACTGGCGGTCATCGCGTTTCGCTCGTCGCCGGCGCGGGAGCCGATCAGGGCGAGCGCATTCGGGATCTTCCACGTGACCTTGTTCAGCATCTCATCGTCGACGGCCATGCAGGAAGCGTACGACCGGCTCGCCTTGCGGCCGCGCTCAGGCGTCGATGTCCCAGATCCACGCCAAGCGGCGCATGTCGGCCTTGCGTGCCGGGAAGCTGCCCGCCCGTTCGGCGACCTGTTTTCGCAACCACGGCATCGAGGCGGCCATGCGCGTGCCGGGGCACAGCGTTGAGCCGATGCCGCGATGCCCGACGATGTTGAAGAACTTCAGTTTCGTCGAGTCGGTGGCGATGAACTCGTCACTGCCGAGCGGGTCGATCTTGTGGCGTTGGGACTCCCACGCGGCAAGATGGATCAAGCTCTCGATCGCCGCGTTCGACGGTGCGGATTTCATGAAGTTGCCGATCAGGGCGATTCCACAGGTGCCCGCATTCCGGCCCTTGGTGTGGCCCCCGATGATGGCGTTGCCGGCACCGTCCTCGCCGTTGTGTAGCTCGCCCTTGCCGTACTTGCGGGCACGGCGCCCTTCGAAGATCTGTCCGTCAGGGCTGATCAGAAAGTGGTAGCCGATGTCGGTGAATCCTCGTCCGACCACGTGTAGCTCGTAGCCGAATCGCACTGTCGCAGCGGGGTCCTTCACGCCGTTCGGGCTGGCCGTGTGGTGCACGATGATCTTGCGGAACGGCGCCCAGCCGACGATTTTGGTGTCGCGGATCGATTCGTCGGCGCCCCATTGGGCACGTGTCACGATCGAGGGTGTCGGCACCCTCTCGATCTTGGAAGTGCTCGTGTTGGCCCTCGGCTTGGCCTCGACGACGTGAGCATCGAAAGCGGATCCCGCTGCCACCGCGGCCGCGCCAGTGGCTGCAAGTCGCAGGAAGCGGCGGCGCGGCAGGGCGTCTTCACCCACGCACAGTTCGCACATAGGAGTCTCCTTCGGTTTGGGACTCCACCCGCCACCGGCCGGTACAAAGTAGTTGGCGATCGCCCAGTTGTGTGGGCATGCCCGCCGACACCTCAAAGGTTGTGGCGCGATGCGGACCCGACCGGGTACGATTCTTGAACCGTTCGGGCCAGCGTCGTCCCGTGCGCCACCTAGCCGTATACCGACTCCGTGGAGCCAAAAGATGCGCAATCACACTCAAACGGGCGTTCCCGCGCCGCAGGGTCTCTACGACCCTCGGTTCGAACACGACGCGTGCGGCGTCTCGTTCGTCGCCAACATGAAGGGCGTCGCCAGTCGCTCGATCGTCGCCATGGGCCTCGGGGCGCTGTGCAACCTGGAACATCGAGGCGCAACCGGCGCAGAAGCCGACACCGGCGACGGCGCGGGGATCCTGATCCAGATACCCGACCGCTTCCTGCGCGAGGTCGCCGGGTTCGTGCTTCCCCAGTCAGGCGCGTACGCCGTCGGGTTGGCGTTCTTGCCGCTCGATACGACCGATGCCGAGAAGGCTCAAGAAGCGATCGAGACGATCGTCGCCGACGAGGGCCTGACCGTGCTGGGCTGGCGCGACGTTCCCGTGAACCCGGACTGCCTCGGTGCCAGCGCCAAGGTCGTGATGCCGATATGCAAGCAGTTGTTCGTGTCCGACCCAGGGGGCGCCACGGGCATCGCCCTCGACCGCAGGGTGTTCATCGTGCGCAAGCGCGTCGAGCACGAAATGCCTGTCGAGCAGCAGACCTACTTTCCCTCGCTGAGCTGTCGCACACTGATCTACAAGGGCATGCTCACGACACCGCAACTGGCCGTGTTCTTTCCCGACCTCGGCGACGAGCGGTTGGAGAGCGCGCTGGTTTTGGTGCACAGCCGCTTCAGCACCAACACCTTCCCGTCATGGCCGCTGGCTCACCCGTACCGCTTCATCGCCCACAACGGCGAGATCAACACCGTGCAGGGCAACCGAAACTGGATGCGCACGCGCGAATCGATGTTGGCCAGCGACCTGTTGCCCGGTCTCGATCGGGCATATCCCATCTGCACGCCCGGCGGCAGCGACTCGGCCACGTTCGACGAGGTGCTGGAACTGCTGCACCTCGGCGGCCGCAGCTTGCCGCACGCGATGCTGATGATGATCCCAGAAGCTTGGGAGAACCACGACGCGATGGACGCCACCAAGCGTGCCTTCTACCGATTCCATTCCAGTCTGATGGAGCCGTGGGACGGCCCGGCCAGTGTGGCGTTCACCGATGGCACCCTGATCGGGGCAGTCCTCGACCGCAACGGTCTGCGCCCCAGCCGTTACTGGGTGACTGACGACGATCTGGTGGT
>JANOCR010000007.1:0-5881 GCA_031412355.1 Ilumatobacteraceae bacterium
GCTGGCACCGTCGGCTGCCAGACGACGGGCGAAGGCGGCACCGAGCCCTGATCCCGCACCCGTGATGAAAGCAACCTTGCCGCTGAGCACGCCGTCGGACATGCGCCGATCGTACGCGGCGAGTGCGGTACGTGATGCAACCGCGCTTGTACGCTCGGCGCGATGGAAGCACTGGCACCGAATCGCTACCTGACGATTCCCAATGCCTTCACGCTGTTCCGGCTCTGCTGCATCCCGTTGTTCTTGTACCTGCTGTTCGGTCGCGACAATCGCGCGGGTGCGGCTTGGCTGTTGGGCGCACTCGGTGCCACCGATTGGGTCGACGGTTGGCTGGCGCGACGATTGAACCAGACCAGCGAATTCGGCAAGGTGTTCGATCCCACTGCCGATCGACTGCTGTTCATCGTCGGTATCGGCGGAATCATCATCGATCACGCCGCGCCGCTTTGGATCGCATGGGCGGTCGTCATCCGCGAAGTCGTGCTCGGTGGAACCGTGGCCATCCTCACTTTGGCGTTCGGCATGAAGCGCTTCGACGTCACCTGGTTGGGCAAGCTGGCGACGTTCCTACTGATGTTCGCGTTCCCCGGATTCATGCTGGGAGCAACAGATTTTCCCGGCCATCAGGGCTTCCAGATAGCGGCTTGGATGCTCGGCATTCCTGGTCTGGTGCTCAGCTACTACACCGCCGTGCTATACATCCCGGCGATCCGCGCCAGTCTGCGCGAGGGTCGCGAGGCCGCCCGCTAGTCTGCGGGGCCATGACGGTACCTGACCACCTGCACTACTCCAGCGACCACGAGTGGATCGCCATCGACGGCACTCGCGCCCGCATCGGCATCACCGATTACGCACAAGATGCGCTGGGGGATGTGGTCTATGTGCAGACGCCGAAGGTCGGCACCACCGTGGCAGCAGGAGATAGTTTCAGCGAGGTCGAGAGCACCAAGTCGGTCAGCGACATCTATGCCCCCGTGTCGGGAACCGTGGTCGCCGTCAACGACGACCTGGCCGCTGGGCCCGATGTGTTGAACTCCGACCCATACGGAGCAGGTTGGATCTGCGAGATCGAGATGAGTGATCCGGCCGACCTCGATGGCTTGCTCGACGCCATTGGCTATCAAGCTCTCATCGACGGTTAGTCTCCTTCAAATGGCCTACGAGTTCTGTAATCAATGCGGCCACCGGAACCCTCCCGAATCAGGGTTCTGCTCGTCGTGCGGCAGCGTGCTCGATCGTATCGCTGACCACACGTTGACCCTGGCAAAAGTCGATCCGTTACAAGATGCCACCGGCGCCGACGACGACGTCGTCGTGTCGGTCGCCGACCTAGCGACCGGCGTCGCCTCCTTGATCGTGCGTTCCGGCGCGCAGGCCGGCGACGCTTTCGCACTGGAGGATCCGCTCACGCGACTGGGCCGCCATCCCGACAGCGAAATCAGCCTCGACGACATCACCGTGTCGCGCCGTCACGCCGAGGTCGAGCGCACCGCGACCGGATACGTCGTTCGCGATGCCGGTTCGCTCAACGGCACATACCTCAACGCCGAACGCATCGACGACGAAGTCGTTTTGCACCAGGGCGACGAATTGCAGGTCGGCAAGTTCCGTCTCGTTTTCTTCGAGCGGTCGGACACCTGAGCCGTGGTGATGCAAGAACGACCGTACCTGTCCATCGGTGAAGTCCTCGGGTTGCTCCTCGAGGAGTTCCCCGACGTCACCATCTCCAAGATCCGATTCCTCGAGAGCCAAGGCCTGATCGACCCCGAGCGCACCGCTAGCGGCTATCGCAAGTTCTACGACAACGATGTCGACCTGCTTCGCGTGATCCTGCGCGAACAGCGCGAGAACTTCCTACCGCTGCGCGTCATCCGGGATCGCCTCGAGAGCGGAGCCATCGAGGATCCAACCGGTCCGACGACACCGCCACGCGGCATCCGCAATGACCTTCCACCCGACGCCGATCTCGACGACGATGCCTACGGCGGATCGGCGACCGCGGAGACCCCGCTGACCGCGCAGCATCACGCGACGCTGCACGGCGACGGCGAATCGCCTCCGAAGTTCGTCGGCAATGAAGTCGGGTCGCAGCCCGACCGGCACGACAGTTTCGCACCAGGTGACCTGTGTCATCTCGCCGGCCTGACCGCAGCGCAACTTGACGAGCTCGAGTCGTATGGTCTGTTGTCGGGCAAGGGCACCGGGGCGGCCATGCTGTACACATCCGGCGACCTGGCCATCGCCCAGGCAGCTGCCGGTTTCATGCAGCACGGCGTCGGGGGCCGGCACCTGAAGGCGTGGCGCCAGGCAGCCGAACGCGAGGCATCGTTGTTCGAGCAGATGATCCTCCCGTTACTGCGCCAACGCAATCCGCAAGCCCGCCAGCAGGCGGTGGCCACGTTGACATCGCTGACGGAGCTCGGCGGCGAGCTTCGTTCGGCCATCGTGCACTCTGCGTTGAGTCACCACCTCGACGGGTGATTTCCCGACCGACGGGCGGCGGTCAGCGAACGCAGGGTACGCTCGGGTGGTGATCGTCATGGAGCTTCTCGGCGTTCGAGTAGAGGTGCCGGCCAACACTCCGGTCGTCATCCTGCGCGAGCAGCCCGAGCCGCACCGCGTGCTTCCGATCCTGATTGGTTCGCCCGAAGCCTCTGCCATTCACACCGCGCTGTCGGGCATTGTCGCTCCACGACCGATGACGCACGATCTCATCGTCGAACTGTTGCGCAGCGCCGACGCCACCCTCGACAAAGTTGTCGTTACCGAGATTCGCGATCACACGTTTTATGCCGAGCTGCACCTACGAATAAGTGGGAACTCGTCGGTGGTGTCGTGCCGGCCGTCCGATGCCATCGCCGTGGCGTGTCGCACAGGCACCACCATCTACGCGGAGGAGTCGTTGCTCGACGAGGTCGGCCTGGTCGCGGCCGATGGACTGGCCGACGAGGAGCCCGAGGACGAAGCAATCCTCGACGAGTTCCGCGACTTCCTCGACGAGATCAAACCGGAAGATTTTGAGGCCTGAGCGCGCTGCGCGCGCAGTTACGCGCGCCTGGTGTTTGACCGAACGACAATTGTCACGTAGGCTTGTCGTCCTTACACTGCCGTAGTTACGCGGATGTCAGTATGAGGCACAGTCGGAGGCAGATCGATGAGCGAAGCAGGATTCAGCGGTACCAAAGCCGCGACCATTGTCGGCATTACGTATCGCCAACTCGACTACTGGGCGCGCACCGACCTGATTCGGCCGTCGCTCGCCGACGCCAGCGGCAGTGGCAGTCGTCGCCTGTACAGCTACCGCGACCTCCTGGAGCTTCGCGTGATCAAGAGCCTTCTCGATGCTGGAATCAAACTCGAGTCGGTTCGCACGGCGTTCGAGTACCTGCGCACCCACGTCGAAACCGACATAGCCAGTGCTCACCTCGTGATCAGCGGCAGCGATGTGATCCTGTGCGACGGCGACCAGTTGATCGACGTCATGCGCCGCGGCGGTCAAGGCGTGCTGAACGTGTTGGCCATCGGCGGGGTCAAGTCTGAACTCGACTCGACCATCATCGAGCTCGGCGATGCCTCTCTTGCAACGTCGGCACGCCGCGCCATGTGATGACCGATTTCGAATACAGCCCGCTTGATGCAGTGCATCGCCGGCTCGACGCCAAGATGGTTCCATTCGGTGGATGGGAGATGCCGTTGTCGTATCCCATCGGCACCCTCGACGAGCATCTGGCGTGCCGCAACGACGCAGTTGTGTTCGATGTGTCGCACCTCGGCACAGTACGCGTCGAAGGCAGCGACGCCGACGAGCGGTTGCAGTTCGCGTTCACAAACGACCTCTACAAGATCGCTCCCGGGCGCGCCCAGTACACCCACCTGCTCGACGAGGTCGATGCCTCGGTGCTCGACGACATCATCGTGTGGTGGGTCGACGACGAGGTCTTCGATGTCATGCCGAACGCCTCGAACACCGACCGGGTCCGCGGCGCGATCGGTGGGACAGAGACCACCCACGACCGTGCTGTCCTGGCGGTGCAGGGCCCTCTGGCAAAGCAGCGTTTGGCCACAGTGTTCCCTGAAGCGGCCGAGGTCGGTCGATTCAAGGTCAGCCGGCTGGCATGGGAAGGCATTGATTGCATCGTTGCCGGCACGGGTTACACCGGCGAGGCCGGCGTCGAGATCGCGGTTCCCAACGCGGCCGCCACCGACCTGTGGACAGCGATCACCGGTGCCGGGGTCACCCCCGCCGGCCTTGGCGCGCGCGACACGCTGCGCCTAGAAGCCGCCCTGCCGCTGCACGGTCACGAGCTCGGTGCGGGCATCACGTCGCTGCAAGCAGGGCTCGGATGGGTCGTTGCGTGGTCGAAGGACGAGTTCCGAGGTCGCCAGCCCCTCGATGCCGAGCGCACGACCGGTATCAGCCGGTTGCTGATGGGTATTTCCACCGATGGCCGTCGACCACCACGTGCGGATTGTCCCGTGCTTGTCGAAGATCAACCCGTCGGTGTGATCACCAGTGGCAACTTCTCACCCGTGCTCGGCCATGGCATTGCCCTCGCCTTCATGCCACCCGGCACCGAGGTCGGAACCGAAGTGGTCGTCGAGGTTCGGGGCTCCTCACTGGCGGGTCGTGTGGTGCCGACTCCCTTCGTCGCCAAGCACTGACCTGATCTCAGCGCTTCCGCGCTGGCGATTTCCGCGCTGGCGATTTTTGGGCCGCAGACTTCTGCGCAGGTGCCTTCTGCGCGGGTGCCTTCTTGGCGGCGGCCTTCTTCGCCGGTGCCTTCCTCGTGGCCTTCTTGGCGGGCACTGCCGAGGCCGCCGAGACATCCGGCACGCGTGCCGGGGGTGGCGGCGGTGCCGGCTGCGGCGCAGTGGCGGCGCGCGACCCACCGAACGGTCGAAGACCGAACAGGCTGCCGGCTGACTCGGCCATCTGGCCCAGAGGCTGCAGTCGATGCGCCAGATCGGTGAGTACGTTCATGAACTCGCTGAGGTCCTTCGGCATCGTGACCAATGCGGGCGCAGACAGCACCTCGGCCAACCGTGACAGGCCAGGCGTCACCCGGTCGATCGGGCCGCTGAGCTGTTCGACCATTGCATCGGCTGCCTTGATCGTGCGGGTCACCTGCGGCACGAAGGCCTTGATCGGCTCCTCCAGCGTGTCGAGCAGGCTGTTGACTCGATTGGCGACGCCGTTCATCTGTTCCATCGTCTTGTTGAAGTTCTCGACAGCCGACAAGAAGTCAGACACCCCGCGCTGGAATTGACCGATCGACTTGGTGACGGCCGCGAACGGGTTGGCCCCGCCGAACAGACCGAGGAGGTCACTGATTCCTGGGGGAGTGCTTTGCGCCATGGCCGCACCGTAGCCGCGGCCAGGCTCAGCCAGACGCCGCGGCCAGGACCTCCAACGGTTCGCAGCTGCACACCAGGTTGCGGTCGCCGAAGGCGGCATCGATCCGCGACACCGGGGGGAAGTACTTCGAGGCACGCAGCGCGGCGACGGGGTATGCGCCGAGCTGACGATCGTACGGACGCTTCCACTCACCGATCAGATCTTCCGCGGTGTGCGGGGCGCAGCGCAGCGGGCTGGATTCGAGCTCCCACTCGCCTGAGGCAACAGCGTCGATCTCGCCCTTGATGGAGACCATGGCCGCGCAGAACCGGTCGAGCTCGTACAGCGATTCGCTCTCCGTCGGCTCGACCATCAGCGTGCCGCTGACCGGAAAGCTCACCGTCGGTGCATGCAAGCCGTAGTCGATGAGTCGCTTGGCGACATCGTCGACAGTCACGCCGGTGGCCTTGGTGAGTGGCCGCAGATCGATGATGCACTCGTGGGCCACGCGGCCGTGCTCGCCGGTGTACAGCACCGGGAAGTGCG
>JANOCR010000008.1:0-7785 GCA_031412355.1 Ilumatobacteraceae bacterium
GGTTGGGGGCGCGACTACGCCGACGTCGCACCGGTGAGGGGAGTGGTGTTCGGCTCACCTGCCACCCAGGAGTTGTCGGTAGCCGTCGATGTGTCGCGGATCAGCGACTGACGTCGTCCCAGTTACGATCCCTAGTCATGGGGAACATCACTGCCTGCTCGCTCGATTGCCCGGACAGTTGCAGTCTGGAGGCGACCGTCGAGGACGGCCGGCTCGTGGCCCTCGACGCAGCCGCAGACGCTGCGAACCCGGCAACGAACGGTTGGATCTGCGCCAAGGTCAAACACACCCCGCAACTCCTCCACGGTCCCGACCGCGTCGTCAATCCCATGCGGCGCACCGGTCGCAAGGGTGATGGCGAGTTCGCCGAGATCACCTGGGACGACGCCCTCGACATGTTCGCCGACCGCGTGGGCAAGGCAGTCGAGATGCACGGTTGGCAGTCGGTAGTGCCGTACCTGTACAGCTCGTCAGCGGGCAACATGGGGAGATCCGGCCTGTCGCCGCTGGTGTGGGAGCACCTTGGCGCGGCGCGCACCGACATCACGATCTGCGCGGCGACCGTCGGTGAGGCGTGGGACCGCACGTATGGGTCGATGGCGTCTGCCGATCCACAGGATCTGCAGCACAGCGATCTGATCGTCGTGTGGGGCGCCAATCCCAACGTCTCGCACCCGCACCTGTCGCCGGTGATCGAGGAGAGGCGTCGTGCGGGTGCGACGTTGATCGTCGTCGATCCGCGGCGAACGCCGATTGCCGACCGTGCCGACCTGCACCTGGCGGTTCGGCCCGGCACCGACGGCGTGCTGGCCATGGCGATCGGCGCGTTGCTGCAGCGCAACGGTCATGTCGATCGGGCGTTCATCGAACGCTGGGTCGACGGTGCCGACCAGTACCTCGCCGCGTGCGAGCAGTGGACGGTGCAACGCGCCGCCGACGTGTGCGGTGTCGATGGTGCAGACATCGAGCGGTTCGCCGAGCTGTACGGCACGATTCGCCCGGCGATGTTGCGTGTCGGTTGGGGGCAAGAGAGAAACCGCAACGGCGGGTCTGCGAGTCGTGCTGTGTTCGCCTTGCCGGCGCTGGCCGGGCAGTTCGGAACACCGGGGTCGGGCGTGTTCAACTCGATCAGCGGCGGCACGGGGTTCCAGGCCGACGCCATTCGGCGTGGCATTGTCGGCGACGCACCGGTGCCTCAGCGGCGAGCGATCAACATGAACCGTCTCGGCCGCATCTTGGCCGGCGACGAGGACGGACGCGTCGAGGTGCTGTTCGTGCAGGGATCGAACCCGGCGGCGACGTGTCCCGAGCAGGCCATCGTCTTGCAGGGCCTGGCCCGTGACGACCTGTTCACGGTGGTGCACGACCTCACGATGACCGACACCGCCCGCTATGCGGATCTGGTGTTGCCCTGTACGTCGCAGTTCGAGGTCGACGAGGTGGTCGGGAGCTACGGCTCGTTCGTCCTGCAATCGGCGCCCGCAGTCATTCCGCGTGTCGGCCAGAGTCGCACCAACGACGAGGTCAGCGTCGGCGTCGGCATCCGCCTCGGCCTCGACCCGCAACAATGGGATCCGAGCCCCGAACGCGTCCGTCGCCTGGCGTTGGGGGACCAGGTGCTGCCGTTCACGACGCGACCCGATGGCCGCACAGTTCAGTTCCGCGACGTGGATCCGGGTCGAAAGGTGCAGCTGGTGTTCGATGCGGACGGTGTCGACCCGCTGCCGGAGTACCGGGCCATCGACCGGCCCGACCTCCCGATCACACTGATCACGCCGGCCACCAGTCGCACGACCAGTTCGATGTTCGGCAACATCGCCCCCGCCAGCGGCGATGTGCACCTGTATCCATCGGATGCCGAGGCCAGGGGATTGGCCGCCGGTGACCGCGCCCAGATCACCGACGGCCGCCACACAATCGAAGCTGTCGTCGCCATCGACACGACCCTGCGGCCAGGTCTCGCCACCATGCCGAAGGGAATGTGGCGTCGCGACGGGCACAACGGCTTCACCGCAAACGTGTTTGCACCCGATCACCTTGCGGATCTCGCCGGTGGAGCCAGCTTCAACGACGCCCGCGTCGAGGTGTCAGCCACCGCCCCGTAGCGTTTGACGACTGCGGCCCCGTATGGGGGCGCCAGCTCACAAACGCTGTGATGTGGGGTTGGATGTGTAGCCTCCGCGAC
Source organism: Ilumatobacteraceae bacterium (assembly GCA_031412355.1). GTDB lineage: Bacteria > Actinomycetota > Acidimicrobiia > Acidimicrobiales > Ilumatobacteraceae > JAENVT01. The sequence goes on from JANOCR010000008.1 coordinate 2,186, forward strand.
GATGAACCAGCTTCAGTCGGGCGCGATCGTGGTCGTTGTGGGTGCGGTGAACGTCGACCTCGTGGTCGTGGCGCCGCGACTTCCGGGGCCCGGTGAGACCGTGGTCGGCGGGGGATTGCAGACCTTCGGTGGGGGCAAGGGTGCCAACGCCGCAGTTGCGGCTGCGCGCGCAGGCGCGACCGTGCATCTGATCGGTGCCGTCGGCGACGACGACACCGGCGCTGCGGCCCTGGCCGAACTGGTCGCCGAGGGGATCGACGTCAGCGATGTGGCGGTGCTGGCGGGCGAGTCGACCGGGGTGGCCCTGATCGTGGTCGACGACAACGGCGAGAACCAGATTGCGGTGGGTGCCGGCGCCAACGCAGCCGTCACAGCGGAGCACGTGCGGCGCTGCTTGGGTGCGCTGGTGGCATCGGCCGGATGTGTACTGGTCAGCACCGAGATCCCGGGCGCTGCAGTGGCAGCGGCGGTCGAGGAATCGGCCGCAGCCGGGGTCGTGTGCGTCTTGAATCCTGCGCCGGTGCTGCCGATCGTTGCCGAGCTGCTCGAGCTGGGACCGATACTGACTCCGAATGACACCGAGTTGCGTGATTTGACCGCGCTGTTGGGCGAACCGAGTGAATCGGCCGTCGACGATGCCGCCAAGGTCGTACGCCGGAGCCATGGCGCCGTGGTTGTCACGCAGGGAGGAGACGGGGTGTTGGTCGTCACCGACGACCTGGTGGCCCGGCAGGTGCCGGCTCTACCGGTCGCGGTACGCGACACGACGGGAGCCGGCGACACTTTCAACGGCGTGCTGGCGTGTCGGCTGGCTGCCGGTGACGAACTGCTGGTCGCCGTGCCCGTCGCCGTTGCCGCTGCGGCACTGTCGGTCACTCAGGTCGGTGCAAGGGGTGGCATGCCGACAGCAGGGGAGATCGCAGCCGTTTCTAGCCACCGTGACTAGAGGCACCAACGGCAACGGCCCGAGATCGACGCGCCTTGGCTCGGCATGGCACTCGACTGGTTCCCGCCGGCCTCGTTCGCTCGGATCGACCCTCCCGCAGGCGGCATAAGCATCAGCTACACGATCCATGTGCACCGCACCATGGCGCAACTGGGCAACGACGACTGGCTCGGCGGTGTGTTTCAAGCCGACATCAGCGCAGGCGGCATCGCCCTAGAGAAGGGTGTCATCGTCGATCCTGCCGGCCGGGTGCTGGCCGAGTCGTTCCACACTCGATGGACCGCGGGCCCGGACCAGTTGTCAGGCCGCCAGACGCGCGAGGGTTGAGGCGTGTAGCGGTTTGCCCTCTGTTGCATTGGGGTACCGGTCTGGCTGAGAAACGGAGGCTGTGATGTCCAAGGTCGCTGTCGTTGCGAACACGAAGAAGATTGCCAAGAAAGATGCTCGTCACTTGAGGGGAGCGCTGGCCGAGGCGGGTTTCGACGACGTCTACTGGATCGACACCGTCAAGGGTTCGGAGTCCAAGGCCGCGGCGGCCAAGGCCGTGAAGCGTGGTGCCAACACAGTTGTCGTGTGTGGTGGCGATGGCAGCGTGCGTTCGGCGTCCGAGGCGCTGGTCGGCACCTCGACAGGATTGGCAGTGGTTCCCAGTGGGACCGCCAACCTCTTTGTGTCCAGCCTTGATCTGCCGACCGACATTGAAGAGATCGTCGAACTGGTCGTGCGAGGTGATCGCCGAAGCGTTGACACGGGCCTCTGCAACGGACAGACGTTCAACGTGATGGCCGGTACGGGTTTCGATGTCGGCATGCTCGATGGGGCTGAGGACGCCAAGGAGCGTCTCGGGACCTTGGCCTACGTCCGCGCAGGCGTCCACGAGGCTCGGCATCGCAAGATGTTCGAAGTCGCCGTCGAGGTCGACGGGAACGAGTTCTACAAAGGCCCTGCCAGTTGTGTGATCGTCGGGAACACCGGGTCGTTGAAGGGTGGTGTCGAGGCCTTTCCCGATGCGACTTCGACCGACGGCCTGCTGCATGTCGCGGTGGTCAGCTCCGTGGGGATGCGCGAGTGGGCCAGCCTGATGGTCAGCGCTGTCATGCGCAGGCAGGAGCATTCCAATCACGCAGAGATCGGAGAAGGCACATCAATCACGGTGTCGTTCGATGGAAAGCGCCGCTTCGAACTGGACGGCGGTGTGAAGGGCAAGTCGAAGAAGCTCAAGTTCGAGGTGTGCCCGCGGTCGCTGGCGGTCTGTGCCCCAGCGCCCTGACTTGCGGGTGATCGGCGACAGGATCGCCGAGGCGTTGGGCACGCCCGCCGAAGATGATGGCGACGATCGTGAACCAACCCCAGCCCATGGCGAGCCCGGCGACGACGTCGCTGAGCCAATGGACACCCAAGAGCGCCCGGCTGGTGGCAACGGAAACGGCAATCAGAGCGGCCCCGCCGGCAAGGAGTGCACGGACCAGGCGCGAACGATCCCGGCCGAGTACGAGAGCGATTGCAGACCAGCACGCTGCTGCCGCGACCGTGTGTCCTGACGGGAATGAGTAACCGTGGGCAGGGACCAGCCGCAGGACCGACGGGCGTTCGCGTCCGACAACGATCTTGAGGAGGTTGTTTAGCAGCAGTTCCCCGATGCCGACCGCAGCAACGAACGCGAACACCTCGCGGCTGCGGCGCCGTAGGAAGTCGGCAGTGCCCGCGAGGATCAGCGACGCAAACACCACGTACGTACTGCCGAGCTGCGTGATCCATTTCATGGCATGCGCCGTGGCCGTGTTGCTGTTGCGCGACCCCCATGCGGCAACAGATCGATCTGCTGCAGCCAACCCGCTGTGGTTGTCGATCATGTCGAGCAGGGCACCGACGACGATCGCAACCACAAGGAGCACCGTGATGCTCGCCGTGAGCAGAAAGCCTCCAGCAGTCTTTCGATCCACCCGCTCGCGGAGGAACCTGGTGATTCGTGGGTGACGCCACAGCGAACGACGGACTGCTCGCTGCTCGACAGCCGGATCTATGAGATCGACTTGGATCCGCTTCGAGGCTGACAGGCCAAATGACACCAGCGCGGCGCAAATGCCACAGACGAGAACGATGATCGGCAGACTCACGGCTCAGTCACGTCGACGCATGAGCCAGGTTGGTCACCTGTTCGGACTCGTCGCTACGCACTTGCCGTTGCTGCCTTTCGGCGGCGCGACGCAGCACGACGGCGGTCGCAAGGACCGAGGCCCCGCCAAGTAACGCTCCGAAGACGACGTCGCTCAAGAAATGCATGCCGCGGTACATGCGGGCGAGGCCTACACATACGGGCACAAACACACCCAGAATCACCGCGAGCGCGCGGATCCAGCGACGACGGGTGTGCCAGAACACGACCACGACGATCGCTGAGTAGGCGACGGCCGCGGCGACGTGCCCTGATGGAAAGCTGGAGTTGACCGGCGACTCTTCGAGACGTGGTACGTCGGGCCGGGGCCGGCCGACCAGGGTGGTGATGGTGATGAAGCACAGCGCCTCGAGCACAAGGGAAACGACCACTACCAGCGGCTCCAACCATCGCCGCCAAACCATCAGCATGGCGACCGCGATGATCGCAGTGACGACTATCTTCACGAGCGTATCGGACAGCATCGAACCGACATATGACAACGAGTTCAAGCCGTCCGTACGCCCGTCAGCGAACCACTCGGCGACCGACTGATCGCTTCGCACGATCCAGGAATCCTTGAATGGGCTAGTCAGCGCCCAACCAACGACGAACCATACGGCAGTGAACGCGATGTACAGCGCAGCGAGTACCTTCGCCTCGTGTTTGCCGATGAGCCACGTGTCACGAATTCGCTGATTGGACATTACGCACGAATACCCGCACGGGCGGCTGACCAAACGGGCGGCGCGGCTAGCCTTCTCCATCGAATGAGGGGGACCCGTGGCTGAGTTGATCCTTGGCCCCATGCTGCGTCACGTCGCGGAGGTCACGGCCACGATCTGGGTCGAGACCGACGAGCGATGCACGGTCGAAGTGCTCGGGCGGTCGGTGCCCACGTTCTGCGTAGCCGGCCATCACTACGCCTTGGTGATCATCGAGGACCTCGAGCCGGGCTCGTCGATCGAGTATGACGTGAAGTTGAACGGCGAGGTCCGTTGGCCCGTGCCTGGCAGCACCCTGCCACCGAGCCGCATACAGACGCTGGGCGGCAATCGGCCAACGCGACTCGTGTTCGGGTCGTGCCGTACGGCCGCCCCACACGAGCCTCCCTGGGCGCTCGAACTCGTGCTGGATTCACGCGGTCGGGGTGTCGACGCTTTGTACGCATACGCGTTGTCGATGCTGGGTCAACCCGAGCAGGAATGGCCGGAACTAGCCGTGTTCCTCGGTGACCAGGTCTACGCGGATGACTCTTCGCCGAAGGCGCGCGAGCGCATCGCCGAGGCCCGCAGCAACATGGTGTTCGACCCCGAGACCGGATTGCCGCCCGAGCTGGTGGGCGGTTTCGAGGAGTACACCTGGCTGTACCAAGAGGCCTGGTCGCCCGAGATCGAACGTTGGTTCTTCTCCAACGTGCCCAGTGTGATGATCTTCGACGACCACGAGATGATCGACGATTGGAACATCTCCGAGGCATGGGTCCGCGACATCCGCCAGAAGGACTGGTGGCAGGATCATGTGCTCGGCGGGCTGATGACCTACTGGCTGTATCAGCACCTCGGCAACCTGAGCCCCGAGGTCATCAAGTCAGAGGGGATCCTCGAATCGCTGTATGGAGTAGACGATGGCGAGGACCTCTTGCGCGAATGGGCAATGGAGTCCGAGGAGTTCACGCCCGTGCCCGGTGGCTATCGGTTCAACTTCGTCCGTGACCTCGGCCGCGTGCGACTGGTGATGGTCGACAGCCGTAACGGACGGGTGCTCGACCCCGGCCGGCGCCGCATGGTTGATGACGTGGAGTGGAAGTGGGTCGTCGAGGCCTGCCAGGCCGATGTCGATCATCTCCTCATCGGCACATCGTTGCCGATCTTCGTGCCGGGAGGCCTGCACGATCTGCAGGTGTGGAGCGAGGCGATCTGCGACGGTGCATGGGGGAGGCCGGGTCGGAGGTTCGGCGAATGGTTGCGACGCAAGGCCGACATGGAGGATTGGGCCGCGTTCACCGGTTCGTTCAACATGTTCGTGGAACTGCTGCACGACCTGGGATCCCGGCCGGACGCTCCGACCACGATCTCGGTGCTGTCCGGCGACATCCACTTTTCGTTCGCCGCCGAGATCCGCTTTCCTGACGGGCGGCCGCTGGCCAGCCGGGTGCATCAATTGGTGTGCTCGCCGATCCGCAACGCGCTGAAACCACCGGAGAGCACGGCGATGCGCCTCGGTACGTCGCGGTTCGCCGGCTACGTCGGGCGCGCCCTGCGGCGTGCAGTCCGACGCGCCAAAGCGTCGGTGTCGTGGAACATCGATCTCGGTCCTGTGTTCGCCAACAGTCTGGGGGAGGTCACCTTCGATCAGAGGCGAGGACGCCTGAGGGTCTTCCAGGCCCATCCCCACGACGCCGACGCTCGGCCGGAGCTCGAGAGTGTGATTGACGTGGATCTCGTTGCCGGATCCCGGTCGCACTGCTGACCGTGCGGTTGGCTACGGCGCTTCGAG
>JANOCR010000009.1:0-2775 GCA_031412355.1 Ilumatobacteraceae bacterium
ACGGCCGCTCACGATGGAAAGACCTACATCGTCTACGAGGACGAACGGCTCACGTACACCAAGGTGCATGCGCAAGTACGCTCGCTCGCCCACTATCTGCAGTCATGCGGTGTCAGCCGTGGGGACCGCGTCGCAGTCGCCGTGCGCAATTACCCGGAGTGGGTCGTTGCCTATTGGGCGACGGTATCGATCGGCGCTGCCGTGGTTGGCATGAATGCGTGGTGGACCAGTACCGAAATGGAGTTCGGCCTTGCCGACTCGCGGCCAAAGGTGTTGATCGCCGACGACGAGAGGATCGAGCGAGTGCTCCCCGTTCTCGACGGCCTGCGGGCCGTGGCACCGTTGCTCCTGATTGCGGTGCGGTCCGAGCGCGACCTGCCCACCGACGCCGTTCGATGGGACGATGTGGTGCTGCCCGCCACGGCGCCCGATGCACTTCCCGACGTCGACATCGATCCCGACGACGACGCATGCATCTTCTACACGTCGGGAACGACCGGGTCTCCAAAAGGCGCTCAGCTGACCCATCGCGGCTCGATCCACAACGTCCTCAACATCGCCTACATGACCACGGCGATCGCGATGGCCGAGGCCAAGGCAGTCGCCGCGGGTGACGCTTCCATATCGGTGCCGGCCGCCCCGCCGGCGCAACTCGTGCTGATGGCACCCACTCCGCTGTTCCACGTGACGGCGTGCAACTGCATCATGCATCCGGCAACGTTGATCGGTGGGACCGTCGTGTTAACCCGCAAGTGGGACGCGGGGCGGGCGCTCGAACTGATCGAACGCGAACGGGTCACCAACTTCTCCGGCGTGCCGACCATGAGCCGCGAACTGCTCGCCCATCCCGACTGGGCAACGCGCGACACCAGCTCGCTGGCCGGCATGACCGGTGGCGGGGCGGCCGTGCAACCCGACCTGGTCGACAAAATCGACCATGCGCTGAAAGACGGAGCACCCGGCACGGGCTACGGCTTGACCGAAACGCACGGAATCGTCACCGCCAACGGGGCGCGCCTGTACTTGGCCAAACCCGATTCCGCCGGGCCGATCGTGCCGACCCTCGATGCCAAGCTCGTCGACGAGGGGGGCAATGACCTCGCACCGGGCCCCGATGTCGTAGGACAACTCTGCGTACGCGGCGCCGTGGTGATCAAGGGATATCTCAATCGCCCCGAGGAGACGGCCGACGCGATTCGGGATGGCTGGTTCAACACCGGCGACATCGCCCGAATCGACGACGACGGATTCGTGTTCATCGTCGACCGCGCCAAGGACATGGTGCTGCGCGGTGGCGAGAACGTCTATTGCAGTGAAGTCGAGGCAGCCATCTACCAGCACGACGCGGTGGCCGAAGCCGCGGTGTTCGGCATTCCCGACGAACGGTTGGGCGAGCAGGTCGGTGCCGCACTGGTGCTGAATCCTGGCGCGACGCTGACGCAGGACGAGTTGCGGGAGTTTCTCGCCGAGCGGATCGCCAAGTACAAGATCCCAACGAGCATCTGGTTCCTCACCGAGCAACTGCCGCGCAATGCCAACGGCAAGTTCGTCAAGCGCGAGCTGCGCGCCCAACTGCTGGGTGTGTGACGCGAGTACATGGCGTGATCACCGCAGTGCAGCTTCCATCCGCTCGAACGAACTCGCTGGATCGGTCGGGTCGAAGAACACTGTGGACAGCCCGACGGCCTCAGCGCCCCTCAGATTGAGCTGTTGATCGTCGACAAACACGACATTGACCGGATCGGGTCCACCGAACGCGTCGAGTGCCAGCTGAAAGGCCCGTGGGTCGGGCTTGAGGTATCCGGTGATCGATCCGTCGACGATGAAGTCGAACTGCTCGATCACCGAGATCGAATCCATCCACTCCGGGCCATGAAACGCTTGCATGTCGTTGGTCAGCACACCGACAACGCGGCCCGCAGCGCGGTGGCGGTGGATGAAATCCACCATCTGCGGACGCACCAGATAGTCCCCGGGCGGGTCGTAGAAATGCCGCATCAGCCCGCGCAGGTCGAGACCGTACGGCGCGCTGCGGACCGACCAGTACTCGCGCTCGGTGATCTCGCCCGACTGCCACCGCACGTACTCCGGATCGGTGCTTGTATCAAACGGGCCACGCCACGACAGGTGTCCCAACGTCTCCTCGGCCTTGCCGACCAGTTCGAATGGGGTCAGCAGCACCGGCCCCCCGAAATCGAGCAACAGATGCTTGAGACAAAGCGCCGTGGTCACGACACGAGTACACCAGCACGCACCTCGTCGGACAACGCCACCGTTCGAGTCGCCGGAACGCCGATCTCGGACCTGGTGCCACTACGTTCGCGAAATGGCCATGGCACTCAATGGAAGTTGCGAGATCTACTACGAGTCGTTCGGGGATCCTGTTGATCCCACGCTGTTGCTCGTCAACGGGCTGGGTAGTCAGTGCATCAACTACCACGAGGACTGGTGTGCGATGTTCGTCGAGCGGGGGCTGCGCGTCGTGCGCTACGACAACCGCGACGTCGGACTCTCGTCGAAGATGCACGAGGCGTACACGCTGTCCGACATGGTTGCCGACGGCATTGCAGTGCTCGACGCGATCGATGTCGAACGAGCCCACGTGATGGGACTGTCGATGGGCGGCATGATCGTGCAGGTGATGGCAATCGAGCACCCGGATCGGTTGCTGTCGATGACGTCGGTGATGTCTCGCACCGGCGAGCCCGGCTATGGCGAATCGACACGCGAGGCCTTCGCCTTGCTGACAGCACCGCCGGCCGTGGACCGCGACTC
>JANOCR010000010.1:0-2951 GCA_031412355.1 Ilumatobacteraceae bacterium
CTTCGAGCGCGCAATGCCTGCCACGCAACCGATCGTCGAGCCCTTGAAGACCGAGCAGGCACCGACACCTGCCGAGGAAGCCGCGCCCGCAGGACAACGCGAGCCGGCATCGGTTCCCGAGTCTGCGCTCGCAGCGCTGACACCCACCGGCATCGACACCGATTCGGCCACGACCGTCACGTGGTTGCAGACCACGACGGCAATGGCCGCGCCACCGCCGGCCGACCCGAGGCTGGTGGCCACTCCGCAGCCGGTGGCAGCGCCCGAGTTCGAGCCGCTGCTGCCGCGTCGCACGGCAGCCGGTGTGATCGCCGCACTGCTCGCCACATCACGCGATGGCGCGCTCGACACCCGCCGTGCAGTTCAGGCCATCGCCGGCCGCAGGCCGCTGCGACGACTCCCCCGCCGCCAACGACCCACCTTGGCCCGCGGTGCGGTGGTGTTGACCGACACCGGCGACGGCTTGGCGCCATTCGCACCCGACGTCGCGGCCATGCACGAGATGATCAGCTCGATCCTGGGTCCGGCCCGCGTCAAGGTGGGGTGGTTCACCAACGATCCGGCGCTCGGCGTGTGGCTGGACCGTCAGTTGATCCCGGTCGAGTCGATGGATCCCGAAACACCCGTGGTGATCCTGACCGACCTCGGGTTGATCAACACCCGTACAAGGTCGCGCGCCGCCACGCTCGCCGACATGGAGTCGATCGGCGCTCGCCTCGGCGACCGCGTGCACGCCGTGGCACTGGTGCCCGTGCCGCGCGATCAGTTACAGCCGAGCCGGCTCGTAGCAGTCGTCCCGTGGGAGCGACCGACCCTGGGTGAGGTTCGCCAGGCACGCCGGACGGCGACGAGCGGGCGATGACGACCGCGGCCCACGATCTGGCTCGCTGGTGCTCGCTGGCGGTGAAGATCGAACCGACGTTGCTGCGCGAGCTGCGCATGCGACTGGAGCCGCAACTCGACGTTGGCGCCGAGAGCGATCTGTGGTGGTCGGACCTGGTCGGCACGCGCGGCTTCGACGGATTGTTGCTGCGTCCGGCGGTCGCCGACGACCTTCGAACCGAGCTGCGCGCACTGCTGGCCGCAGGCGACGATCGGCCGAAATTGGCGCGCAGGATTATCTCCGACGCCCACTGGTCCGCCCCGCCCGCAATCGTCCTGGAGGAGACCCTGGCCTGGGAGGCGACGTCGCATGCCGATCCGGCCGGCCGCGTCGAGGAACTGATGCGCGAGCCGTTGCGTGCGTTCGCCGACGGACGCACGAGCGTGGCCTCGTGGGTTGCCCAGGCACTGCCGCGCCTGCCCGCCGTGGCCCGCGAGGCTTCGGCGACGTGGTACCTCGAGCAGGCCAGCCGGCCGCACCTGCGCACGGGCGCCAACCTGGGGAGTGCGCCACCCGATGACATCGACACCGAGGCGCTGTCGGCCCTCTTGGGAGGTGAGAAACCGACGAAACTTGGCGTGATGCGGGTGGGCGATCGCCTGCACCTCGGCGACGTCGGGATCGACGGCGTGGCGATCGACGTGTTGGCCTCGGATCCGCGTGTCGTCGAGGTCATCTCCAGCAATGTCGGGCGCGGCGGCAGGAGGCGACGCGTGAAGACAGGCGACCTGGTGACCGTCGACGTGGGATGGGAGAACGTCGAGGTGCGGTCATCGAGCGGCGGCATCTACGAGTTCGGCATCGCCGAGGAACGCGAGTTCCTCGAAACCATGGCAATCGTGCGAGCACGACGCCTCGGAGTCGTCATCGCCGGCAACCGGGTCGTCTCCATCGAGCCCGAGTCGGATACCCCGCTGGTCGTCACCCAGAGCGACGGGTCGATTCCGTTGCCCTCCGGAGGCGTCGTGCGCGCTGACCTTCATCCTGTCGAGAACGGACGGAGATGGTATGGCCTGGCCCCCGACAAGTCAGTGGTGTACGGGCTGGTGCGCTTCGGGGCGATGGACGACATTCCCGGCTCGCCGATGGCATTGCAGCTGCGGCGACGCACCGGCACGCCGGACCCGATCGGAAGCCCGGTCGTCGTCGGCGGCGAGATCTGCGGCATCATCACCAGCGTCGTGCCCGGCGCCGATTGGGGCGGGGACGGCGATCTGGCGTACGCCGAGTGGCCGGCCCTGTGGCAGCTGGTTCACGGCACTCCCGAACAACAGGCGGCTGCGCCCACCCCGGCGGCGATCTCGATGGACCTGGCCGGGCTGATCGACCTGATCCAGGCTCTGTGCCTGGGTATCCACTCACGGTTCGACAACTCCGGCGAGTTCGAACTGTCCGACGACGTTTTGACGCCCGAGCAACTCGAGCAGATACGCGACGACGCCGAATGGGTGATCCGCGGATCGCTCGATCCGCTGGTGGCACCGTGGGATCCCGACATTGTGTTCGCCGTACTGCAGAGTCGCGGCGAACAGTGGCCGAGAGGCGGCGAGTGGGGCATCACGGTGACCGCGATGAACACCTCGGTCGCCGAGGAGGTGCTGGGCAACGCGTCGGGCAAGTACGACGTCGGGGACCTTGGCCAGCGTGCTGTCGAACTGTGGCCACGCCTGATCGAACCAGTGCGACAACTCGCCGACACCTTCGCGTTCTTCTCGGCTAGCGAGGACCCCCAGGCGCAGCGGATACATGACTACTTGCGGATCATGGAGACTGCAGTGCGGAGCATCGGGGACGTGGGCGGCGAGGCCAGCGCCGCGGCAACCGTGTTGAGCGGTGCCGCCGAACGCGTGCGCCCAGAATGGCGCCGCTTCCGCGATGGACTGGTCGAGCTGCGCACCCCCGACGTGTCGCCTCGACACGACCTCGTGGGGTTCATCGATACCACCCTGCACCACCTCGCCCGGCTGCTGCAGAACCTCGCGTATCGCTACCCCGACGCCGCGCCGACGCTCGGCAAAACGGTGCACGGCAGCACAGTCCGCCAGATCGACGTCGCCTCGTTCGGTGT
>JANOCR010000011.1:0-21310 GCA_031412355.1 Ilumatobacteraceae bacterium
AAAGAAATAAGCAAACAAAATCGAGAAGAAAAACACACATTTTGCCCCAATGCGACCACAGCCTGACCCCCAGGGAAGCCGAAGTGCTTGGTTTGGTCGCCACCGGCCACACCAACCGCCAGATCGGCGAAATGCTGTACGTGTCAGAGAAGACCGCCAGCGTCCACGTCTCGAACATCTTGCGCAAGCTGGCCGTCACCAGTCGCGTCGACGCGGCGGCCGTCGCCCAACGCCTCGGGGTTGCCTGACCCGCACGATCGCCGGGGCGAACTGGTTCACATCTGAGTCTCCGCTCCCAATGCGGCCGCGGCTGCCTTAGGCGCATGGTGAAGTCACCGCCTAACAGGAGCAAACACGACCATGAACATCAGCATCACCCCAAAGCCCGGCGCATCACGCAAGCTGTTGCCCTACAGGATCGCCACTGTTGCCATGGCCACCGCCGTCGCGCTCAGCGCCTGCGGCAGCGGCCAGACGGCGGACCCGGTTACCACGTCACCAGCAACATCAACAGCAGCGTCACCGGCAACGACGCCCACAACCGCAACACCAACTTCGTCACCCGCGCCAAACCCACCGCAGTCGACCACCACCACGCCAGAACCGCCGACAACGATCGCCAGCCGACCCACTGGTGTCGTCGACGAGTTCGTCGGCGTCGGCGGCGCCCGCATGCACGTTCACTGCGATGGCGCCGGCGCGGTCACGATCGTCCTAATCGCTGGATTCGGCGGAGGAGAAGACAACTGGGGAGCGATCACACCCGATCTGTCGACACGCGCCCGCGTGTGCACATACGCCCGTTTCGGCACGGGTACCAGCGATCCGCCACCACATCCTCAGACGTTCATGTCCGAGTCACACGACCTGCATTCGCTGCTGACAACGATCGGCGAGCCGGGTCCATACGTTGTCGTCGGGCATTCCTTCGGCGGCGCCCAGGCCGTGGCATTCGCCTCGTCGTATCCGGGCGAAGTAAGTGGCGTGGTTCTCATCGACACCAGTCCGAGCAACTGGAACACGGCGGTCTGCGCGGTTCCGGATGACGGCACCGCGGCGGCTCAAGTGTTCGTCGACATCTGCACGGCCATATCGAGCCCTGCGGGCAATCCAGAGCAGTTGGATGGTCCAGCCGCGTTCGCGGAAGTGTCCGCGATCACCTCGCTCGGCACTGTCCCGCTCACGGTGATCACCAGCGCATCACGCGTCTACGACGGCCTGAACGAGGCCGAAGCCGCCCGCCTGTACGAGGTGTGGGACACAGGCCAGCAACGATGGGCCGACCTGTCGCAGGTCTCCAGCCTCGTCGCGGTCGACGACACCGGTCACCACATCGAGGTCGATCAGCCCGGTGTCGTCATCGCAGAGATCAGCCGCCTGCTCCCGTAGCGCTCTCCATCAGGGGGATCTGCGTGATCACTCGTCGTAGTCTTCGGGTGTGAAGTGCTACTGCTGCGGGGAAGACCGTGACGATTCGATGGTGTCATCGCTGTTGTGTCACGACGAGATCAAGGTTTGCCGCATCTGCGTCGGATGGCTCAACCGGCGTGTCGGCGGCATCGATGTGACTCCGACGCTTCCGGTGACCAACATGGGCGATGCGGTCCGATTCTGTGAGGCCGCCGGGTTCGACGTCGAGAGATATGACGACGGGTTCGCGTTCGTGCATCTCGACGACCAAAGCGTGTTCGACCTCAACCTCGTCATCGACATGGCTGCTGAAACCAATCACGCCGGTTGCTACATCATCACCGACGACGTTGATGAATGGCATGCCCGCCTCGTAACCGCTGGCTTGCAGGTCACCGCGATCCAGGACATGCCGTGGTGTATGCACGAGTTCACGATGACCGACCCCAGCGGCAACACCATCCGCATCGGTCGCAACACAGTTCATCCATGTGGACCACAATACCCCCTGGGGGTATAAAGGCAATCTTGATTAGTTGAGACGTTCTGAATATCCAGCCCCGAAATGGGTACACCTCACTCGTCCATTCCTACGAGGAGGCCTCACATGGCACAGACCGTGAGCGATGTAATGACCACCAACCTGGTCACCTGCCCGACCACAGCCAGCATTGCCGACGTGGCCCGACTGATGCGCGACCGCGACATCGGTGACGTGCTCGTCACCGACCACGGCGAACTGCGCGGCATCGTCACCGACCGCGACATCGTGGTGCGTTGCGTCGCAAGCGGCGACGATCTCAGCCGTGCGTCGTTGATGAGTGCCTGCACCAACGACCTGACGACGGTCACTCCCGACACCCCGATCGACCGCGCCGCCCAGATCATGGGAGAGGGTGCGCTGCGTCGCCTCCCCGTCGTCGACGACGGCATACCGGTCGGCATCGTGTCGATCGGCGATCTTGCCATCGAGCGCGATCCGAATTCAGCCCTCGGCCAGATCAGCGCACAGCGGCCGAACAACTGACCAGGCTCAGCGTGACGTCGGCCGCCGGGCGAGTTGTCCGTCATCGGGCGCGTGCCGTGCCATCCAAAGCGTAATTTCGCGCCCGTACTTATCCGTCGGGCGCGTCGCGAGCCACCGGTGGCATGAAATCGCGCCCGACCCGAGTCGTCGCCCTGCTACGCCGAATGTAGACGCCCCGTCAGTTCGCGGACTCGGGCTAGCAGCAGGGCGAGAGCCGGCTCGTTCATGCCCCCCTGCGGGAAGATCACGTCGGCGAACGCCTTGCTGGGCTCGATGAAACGCTCGTGACCTGGGCGAACCGACGTGAGGTATTGATCGATGATGCTGTCGTGGGTGCGGCCACGCTGTTCGACATCGCGCTTCAGCCGGCGGATGAACCGCATGTCGGCGGGCGTGTCGACGTAGACCTTCAGGTCCAGCCGGTCGCGCAACGGCTGGTCGTGCAGCACCAAAATTCCTTCGACGACGATGACCGGTGCAGGATGCACGTCGCGCACAACTTCGCTGCGGTTGTGCACAGTGAAGTCGTAGGTTGGCGCCTGCACGGCCTCGCCGGCGGCCAGCAGCGCCAGGTGCGCGTTGAGCAGATCCCAATCGTATGCGTCGGGATGGTCGTAGTCGGCAGCAACGCGCTCGGCAGGCGACTGGTGCGTCCGATCGATCTGGTACGAGTCGAGACGGATCAGTGCAAGATGATCTTCCCCAGCCATGTGGGCCAGGCGCTCGCAGACCAAAGTCTTTCCAGCACACGTTCCACCAGCTACGCCGATCAAGAATGGACGGCTCGCCGATGGCATCGCCGAGGACAATAGTGGGGGGTCCTTGTAATGACCCTGCTCCACCGGCAAGGCTTGACACCGTGACCGACGGAACCCCAACACTCAGCGAGCGCGATCAAGCCATCATCAGCTTCGAGTCATCGTGGTTCACGCTCGACGAGCATCGCTACGACGCGATCCGCGCCCGATTCGCCTGTTCGGTCGAGGAATACAATCTCGAAGTGAACAGAGTGATCGACCACCCGGCGGCATTGGAGTTCGATCCAATGACCGTACGTCGACTTCGACGTCATCGCGAGCGGCGCCGTCGTGAGATGATTGAGGGCGCGGCCAGTGGTGACTAGCCGGGGGACCATGAGGGAGCACACATGAGCAACGAACAGCCGAGCCGTCCGAAGCGCTCGGGCAGCGGCGCCTCACCGATGGGCTCGACCCTCGCGATTGTGGTCGCCATTGCCGCGGTCGTTGTCGGCTTCCTGATTCTCAAGAACATCCGCAGCGACGACGACGACCCAACGTCACCGACGGTGCCGGTCGCAACCACGGTCGATCCGTTGACCACCACCACGCTCTCGCTGATCCCCGCGCAGACGACTACAACGGTCTTCACGCCCCAGACCGCCGGAGCGACCGTCCTGGTTGCCAACGCGTCGAATGCCAACGGAGTCGCCGCCGTGTTGACCACCGCGTTAGAGGGACAGCAGTTCACGATGGGCGCGCCGACCAATGGTTCGACCGACGAACTGATCACCAAGGTTCAGTACCTCGACGGCGATGTGGCGGCGCAAGCAGTCGCCCAGTCGGTTGCGGCACTGATGGGCGTTGTCTCGATCGAGCCGATGCCCACGCCGGTTCAGTTGGAGGATCCAACCGCGCTGGGCACCGCAACCGTGCTGGTGTTGTTGGGCAACGACAAGGCAGGCAAGACGCTGGCCCAGATGACCGAACCGGTCACGGCCGACACGACCGCTGTTGGTGAGACCACTACGACCGGGGCGCCGTAAGTCGCTGCAGCACAATGGCCGCTGCATGCTCGATGCACCACAGCGGCTCGTTCATCGCCCGTTCGGTCCCGTACTCCTCGACCAGGCTGACGTGGTCGATGCGCGCCGCTCCTTCCGGGGCCGCATCGCCCACGATCGCAACGACCGGCTTGCCGGCTGCCTCGGCCATCGACTGAACTCCACCGACGACCTTGCCTTCGAAGCTCTGGTCGTCGAGGTAACCCTCGCCGGTGACGACCACGTCAGCGGCCGCGATTGCGTCGTGTAGATCGAGTTCGTCGGCGACAAGATCGAACCCGGGCAGCAGACGACCGCCGAGGGCCACCAGCGCACCGGCGATCCCACCTGCGGCACCCGTGCCCTCGACGTCGCGAACGTCCACGCCGTAGTCGTGTTCGTAGATCTGTGCCAAGCGATGCAACCGACCAGTGAGCAACTTGACCTGCGCCGGTGACGCGCCTTTCTGCGGGCCGAACACTTCGGCCGCGTCGAGGAAATGGGTGCGCACATCGCAGGCGACGAGCAACTGCACACCCCGAAGGCGATGCGGTGCATGGATCGCCCGGATCGCTCCGTAGCCACCGTCGGTCGTGGCCGACCCACCGAGGCAGACGATGATCTTCCTCGCGCCGGCGTCGAGCGCCATGTCGATCAACTCGCCGGTGCCGATGGTCGACGCGGCCATTGCATCGTTGCTTGCTGCGCCACCCACGAGTGTCAAGCCCGATGCTCTGGCCATTTCGATCACGGCCGTGCCGCGATGCAGCCGCCATTGGGCGTCGACCGGGTCGCCGAGCGGTCCCGTGACCGTCGACGTTCGATTGGCGCCGCCCAGGGCTTCGAGCGTGCCCTCGCCTCCGTCGGCCACGGGCAACTCGACGCAATCGTGACCGAGTTCCCAGCACGCCGAGCCGACGGCCGCGGCCACCTGTGCGCCGGTCGCCGTTCCTTTGAACTTGTCGACCGCTGCAACCACGCGCACGGCCGCAGCCTAGGGTTCGTCGTCATGGGAATCGCCAACGACCTCGCCTCGCTCGACGCCACGGCGCAGGCCGAATTGGTGCGCAATGGGTCGGCCTCCGCGGCCGAACTCGTCGAGGTGGCGATCGAAGCCGCGCAGCGAGTCGACCCGCAGATCAACGCGATCATCCACCCGCGGTACGACGCCGCCGCGACCGAGGCAGCGTCACCGGGCGATGGCCCGTTCGCCGGGGTTCCGATGGTTGTGAAGGACCTCGGCTGTGTGATGAAGGGCGAGCCCCATCACTACGGGAATCGGGCGTTGAAGGCGATTGGCTATCGCTCGCCTGTCGACTCTGCGTTGTATCGAAGGTTTCGTGAGGCCGGCTTCATCGCGATCGGACGAACCAACGCCCCCGAGATGGGCAGCACGATCACGACCGAGCCGTTGGCCTACGGACCATCGCGCAACCCGTGGAACCTCGGCTACTCAACTGGTGGGTCGTCGGGTGGCTCGGCCGCCGCTGTGGCGGCCGGGATCGTCGCCGTCGGCCACGCCAACGATGGAGGTGGCTCGATCCGCGTGCCGGCGTCGGAGTGTGGACTGGTCGGCCTGAAGCCCAGCCGCGGTCGGGTCAGTCAGGCTCCATTGATCGGCGAGACGTGGGCCGGCGCGACGATCGACGGCTGCGTCACACGCAGCGTGCGCGACACCGCCGCGGTGCTCGATGCGATTTCGGGCTACGAGGCCGGTGACCCGTACATCGCGCCACCGTTTGCTCGTCCACTCCTCGACGAGGTCGGTGCGGATCCCGGCAGGCTGCGCGTCGGGGTGCTCGACCGGTCGCCCAACGTTGCGTCGCACCCCGATTGCGAGGCTGCCGTTGCGGTCGCAGCCAAGTTGCTCGAATCCCTGGGCCACGATGTCGATGCCGCCCACCCGGTAGCGCTGAACGATCCGGGCTTTCCCGACCGGTTCGTCACCACCGTTGCCGTGGCCACCGCCCACGACCTGCGCCTCCTGGAGGGGATCCTTGGTCGACCTCTCGCCGATGGCGATCTCGAACCCGACAACGTCTTCTACGGCGAAATCGGCAAGTCGGTGTCCGCGGCTGATTACCTGCTCGCACTCACTGCCCAGCAAGCCTGGTGTCGCGAGGTGCTGTCGTGGTGGCACCCATCAGACGGCAGCGTTGGCCACGATCTGCTGCTCACCCCAGTGATCGCGACGCCACCGCCGCCGATCGGCTACCAGTCGGGCCCGGAGGGCGGCGCACGGGGGATCGAACTGCTGCAGTTCACCGCCCAGTTCAACGTCACCGGGCAACCGGCGATCAGCCTGCCCCTGTACTGGACGGCCGACGGCCTTCCCGTCGGCGTGCAACTGGTCGCCGGCTTCGGCCGCGAAGACGTGCTGGTACGCGTCGCTGCTCAGCTCGAGGCGGCCCAGCCGTGGGTGTCGCGGCGACCTCCAATCAGCGCGTGATGGAAGCGAGCCTGGCGCGGTCGGCGTACTGCGACGCGGCCGTCTTTGCCGATGAACAACGTTTGGCGATCAGCGCGTCGTGGACATGCGTCGGCCGTGGCGACGCGATCGGGCCGCAGCCGGGGTCGTACCGGTTGACGTCGGTTGCAGGCGAGCGTGTGCTACTCGTCCGTGACGGCGATGGCGCGTTGGGTGCGTTCGCCAATCGGTGCATGCACCGGGGCACCGAGTTGGTCGACTCGACCCTCGCCGCGCCGTCGGCGTGCTTCGACACTGTGATCCGGTGTCCGTATCACTTCTGGGCATATGGTTTCGACGGGTCATTGCGGGCTTCGCCGTGGATCGACGACATCGATCCTGCCGACTTCGGCCTGCATCGGTTCGGCATCGCCGAGTGGGGTGGCTTTGTCTTCGTACGTCTCGCGCCCGACGGCCCGTCGATGATCGACGAGCTCGGTCCGATCGCGGCGCGTGTCAGCCGCTTCCCGCTCGACCATCTGCTGGTCGGCCGGTCGATCGAATACGACGTCGACGCTAATTGGAAGGTGATCGCCGAGAACTACAATGAGTGCTACCACTGCGGTCCGGTGCATCCAGAGCTGTGCGATCTGGTCCCGTCGTTTCGCACGCGTGGCGGGGCTTCGCTCGATTGGGAGCACGGCATTCCGCACCGGCCCGGCGCCGACACCTACACCGCTACGGGCACCAGCCGGCGCGAATCGTTCCCGGGGCTAAACGACGCCGAGCGGAGCAACCACTTCGGCGAATTGATTTATCCGAACCTCATGCTGTCGCTGTCGCGAGATCACGTTGCGGCATTCGTCCTTCACCCGGTCGCACCGGATCGCACCACGATCGAGTGCCTGTTGCTGTTCCATCCCGACGAGGTCGCCAAACCACACTTCGACCCGACGGATGCAACTGACTTCTGGCACATGGTCAACTTGCAGGATTGGGCAATCTGCGAGCGCGTGCAGCGCGGTATGGCCAGCCGCTCGTTTCGGCACGGTTGGTATGCCCCTATGGAGGACCCGAGTCTCGATATCCGACGTTGGTGGACGTCGAAGATGCAGGGCTGATCTCTCCTAGCGTTTCGGTCCTCAGCGGATCGGGTACTGGAGAGCATGCTTACAATCCTGTTGATCGTCGTTCTTGTCCTGTTGCTGGCTGGCGGAGGCTTCGGCCTGAGTCGCCGGCGCTGATCGGCGTTTCCAAATTTAGATAGAGGTGATCGCCGCAGCGATCTCGTCGATTCGGTCGGCGAGCTGGCTGTTTAGCATCAGCGACGCCCAACTGTCGCTGTTGCCGGTGGGCCAGACCAGGTTCACTTGTCCGTTGGTGAGCGTGATCGAGTAGCCCGGTTTGCCAGCGAGAATTCTCTCGGCGACCGACACGGGCGCAATGTCGGCGAGCTGTTGAGCCAGACCGCCCGTCGTGACAGCGAGCGTCAATTGCGAGCCGTCCAGAATCCACTTCTGACCTCGACTCGTACGACGCGCTGCGGAGATCCGACGGCCGTGAGACCGTCGACGCCGGACAGTGTGTACGCCAAGTTTGGTGATGGCGAAGAGAACGTGGTCGTAGTGGGCGAGACTGTTGTCGAGGTGCTCGCCGCCGGGGAGTCGGTCGTTGCGATGGATTGGTCGGACGGACGCGCCAGCACGATCAGCCCGATCACCACGACGATCGTGGACGCGCCGACGGCGATCGTCGAGCGAAGAATCTGTTGCCGACGTCGAGCACACGCACCATCTCGTCCTCGCGCTGCAAAAGAATCGTAGATTCTCTAGACCAGCCAGTTCGCTTCCCAGGCAGGGTCGGTCAAGGCGGCACGATCGAGCGCAAATGGCGTCAGGTCGCTGCCCGGGTTCCGACCGGCGGCCAGCGCTGCCAGCGTCTTGCCGAACCAGGCGACGAACTTGTAACCGTGCCCGGCGCCAAGCGCGACATGCACGTTGCGGTGGTGCGGCAGTGCGTCGACGACAAAGTCGCGATCGGGTGGCAGCGTGTACAGGCAGGTGATCGTCGACATTGCCGTGCCGAGTCGGCCTTCGAACTTGGACGCGGCGAATGCATCGGTTCGCGCCAGGATCGCGGTGTCCGGTTCGAAGCCACGAGTGTCGGGATCAACCGGTGACCCACCGCAATCCTGGGCGATCTTGACGCCGGGGCGACCGAATGTCGGGAACCCGTAGAACGACGGGTCGTCCATCCAGATCCAAGTTGGGAAGCGATCCTGCTCGAAGGCCTCCGGCGAATCTGTGCCGTAGTACGTGACCTGCTCGCGGGTGACGGTCAGCGGCAACGAGTTGCCGAGCGGCTCGATCAGTTGCGGGGTCCACGCGTCGACAGCGATCACCACGTTCGCCGCGATGACGATCTGGCCGTCCGCGAGACGGATGTTGACCTGGTCGCCATCCGGCTGGATCTCCATCACCCGCGCACTGCCACGAAGCGTGGCACCGCGATCCGCTGCCATTCGCTGCAGCAGAGGCACCGTGGTGGCCGGCGACACGATGCCGGTGTTGGCTTGGTACAGCACGTTGACATCGGCGTCGAGTTGCCACGTCGGCCAGCGGGCCATCACCTCGGCGGCAGTCAGTTCGTCGAAGTCGACATCGCACGCACGCATGGATGCACGGTATGTCTCGACGTCGATCATCGCGCCGCGTGGGAACAGATCGATCCCACCCGTGACGTGTACACAGGACTCGCCGCTCTCGGCTTCGACTTCACGCCACGCGTCGTAAGCCTGGCGCGTGAGCTCCACGTAGTGCGGCGTGTGGTAGCTGTGGCGGATGATGCGGCTGTGATCGTGCGATGCCCCGTGATGGTGCCCGCCGAGGTCGAAACGTTCGAGACCGATCACCGATTGTCCATCTCGGGCTGCGAACCATGCGGTTGCGCTACCGATGCCACCGAGGCCGATGACCGCGAGGTCGTGGTGCTGCACGGGATGCACCGTAGGCGGTCGTTGTACTCTCGGCGGATGACGGAGCATCGACCTCGCCCGCGCGAGTGCGGCATCGAGGTCGGTTCGCTGAAGACCGGGGCGCACAACGCCATCACCGACGTGGCCGGCGTGCGCGTCGGCCATGCGACCATCGCTGAGCATTGCACTGGCGTCACGGCAATCGTTCCCGACAGCTTGCCGTCTCTGTTCGAGCATCCGATGGCCGCGGGAACATCGGTACTCAATGGTGCCGGCGAGTTGACCGGGTCGCTGACCATTCGCGAGTGGGGCACGCTGGAGACTCCGGTTGTGCTGACCGCGACGATGAGCGTCGGCCTGGCCTTTCAAGGTGTGGTCGAGGCGACGCTTCGCGAGGTGCCCGGTGTCGCCGACGACGTCGTTGCTCCCGTAGTTGGCGAGTGCGACGATTCGTGGCTCAGCGACCCGGCGGCGATGGCGGTGCAACCACATCACGTCGGCGAAGCGTTGGGTGGTGCCGTCGGCGGATTGTTCGACGCCGGCGCGATCGGGGCGGGATCGGGGATGACCTGCCTTGGTTGGAAGGGCGGCATCGGCACGGCGTCTCGTCTGGTGGACGTTCACACTGTCGGGGTTCTGGTGATGACCAACTTCGGGTCGCTGGAACGGTTGTGTGTCAACGGCTCTCCGGTCGGTCGACGATTCGTCGAGCGCGGCCGCAGCGGCGAGCGCGAAGCACCAGAAGGCAGTTGCATCGTGGTGATAGCGACCGACGCCCCGATTCTGCCGGCTCAGTGCCAGCGCGTCGCCCGCCGAGCCGGGCTGGGTCTGGCGCGCACCGGGTCGGTCGCAACGCACGGCAGTGGCGAGATCTTTCTCGCGTTCAGCACCGGCTGCCGACTGCAGCGCGACGGGCGTGGCAGGGTCAGCTACGACGTGTTGTCGGATCGCGACCTCGATGGACTGTTCGCGGCCGCGGTAGAGGCCACGGAGGAGGCTGTGCTCGACAGCCTGTTCAGGGCAACGACCACGACGGGTCGACTCGGCCGCGTCGCCGAAGCACTGCCAATCAACGAGATGTTGGAGCTGATGTGATCCTGTCGATGCCGGTCGTCGTCGCCCCTGACCACGTGAAGCACGATGTGGCGACCGGCGTGTGGTGTGGGGTGACCGAGGCCACCGACGAGTTGCCGGTGCGAGCCGAGATCCTTGCCGCGTCCTGCGCTGCCGCTGGTTCGCCAATCGTCGAAGCGATCGACCACGAGCTGGATGCGTTGTTGCGCGTGCATGACCCCCAGTACCTGTCGGTGCTGCAGACCGCCTTCCAACGCTGGGAGGACGACGGCCATCTCGAGTCACCCGGCACTCCGTATGTGACGCCGTACTTCTTCCCACCCGTGGCCGGACAGTTTGGCGGTGTCCGCAGTCGAGGTGGGGCAACAATCCGAGCCGAGATCGGGTTCTACGCAATGGACACCATGACGTGCATCGGCGAGGGAACGTGGCTGGGTGCCAAGGCAGCGGCCGACGCGGCGGCAACTGCGGCCGACCTGGTGGCCGAGGGCGCGGGAGTGGCATACGCGGTCTGCCGCCCGCCGGGCCACCACGCCGGGCCCGCATTCTTCGGCGGTAGCTGCTACCTCAACAACGCCGCAGTGGCGGCCGCCCAACTATGCGCAGCCGGTCTGGAGCGGGTTGCCATCGTCGACATCGATGCTCACCACGGCAACGGCTCGCAGGCCATCTTCTGGAACAACCCCGCTGTGTTCTACGGATCCGTGCACGTCGACCCTGCCGCAGGGTGGTTCCCACACACGGTCGGTCACGCCGACGAGATCGATGACACCTGCACCAATCGCAACGTGCCCGTCGCCCCGGGGACAGCCGACGCCGGATGGTTGGAAGCCTGTACTTCGTTGCTGGCGGATGTGGCGCGGTTCGAACCTGATGCGGTGGTCGTGTCGCTCGGCGTCGACGCCGCGGCAGACGATCCCAACAGCCCGCTTCTCGTGACCCACGCCGGATTCAGTGCGGTCGGTCGGCTTCTCGCTGGCCTCGATCGGGCCACTGTGCTGGTCCAAGAAGGCGGCTACGTGCTGCAGACGTTGGCCGGCCTGACTTTGGTGTTGCTCGAGGGTTTCGAATCCTGACCCAACTGGTAGGCTTTCGCCCATGGCCGTGAATGTTCGAATCCCCACCACGATGCGTCCGATTGCGGGCGGTGCGTCTTCCGTGCAGGTCGAAGGTGTCACCTTGTCCGACGTACTCGCCAACCTCGACACCGTGCACCCCGGGTTCCGCGAGCGCCTGTTCGACGACACCGGCGCCTTGCGCAAGTTCGTCAACGTGTTCGTCGCCGACGACGACGTGCGCTACCTCGACGGCGTCGACACAAAGGTGCCCGACGGCGAGACCGTCAGCATCATCCCCGCCGTCGCCGGCGGCTGAGTTCCTCCTAGGGATAGCGAAGGGGCCCGCATCGCTGCGGGCCCCTTCGTCGTTTTGAGCTGGGTGTGAGCGGTTGGTGAAGGACTAGAAGTCCTCCATGCCTCCGCCGCCCATGCCGCCGCCGTTGTCCTTCTCCGGCTTGTCGGCAACGACAGCCTCGGTGGTCAGGAACAGGGCTGCGATCGAGGCCGCGTTCTGCAACGCCGAGCGGGTGACCTTGGCAGCATCGATGATGCCGAGTTTCACCAGGTCCTCGTACACACCGGTGGCCGCATTGAGACCCTCGCTGCCGGTCATGTTCTTGACCTTGTCGACGACCACGCCGCCTTCCATGCCGGCGTTCTCGGCGATCTGCTTCAACGGAGCCTCGAGGCTCTTGGCGACCAAGCGGGCACCCGTTGCCTCGTCACCCTTGAGGCCGTCAGCGACCTTGTTGACAGCAGCCTGGGCACGCAACAGGGCAACGCCGCCGCCGGGCACGACGCCCTCTTCGATGGCAGCCTTGGTCGTCGACACGGCATCTTCGATGCGGTGCTTCTTCTCCTTGAGCTCGACCTCGGTAGCTGCGCCGACCTTCAGAACGGCAACGCCGCCACTGAGCTTGGCGAGACGCTCTTGCAGCTTCTCGCGGTCGTAGTCGCTATCTGTGTTGTCGATCTCGGCCTTGATCTGGTTGATGCGACCCTTGATGTCATCTTCGGCGCCGCCACCTTCGACGATGGTGGTCTCGTCCTTGGTGATGATGATCTTCTTGGCCTTGCCGAGCAGATCCAGCGTGGTGTTCTCGAGCTTCAGCCCGACTTCCTCGCTGATGACCTGACCACCGGTGAGGATGGCCATGTCCTGCAGCATCGCCTTGCGGCGCTCGCCGAAGCCAGGAGCCTTGACGGCAGCAGACTTGAAGGTGCCACGGATCTTGTTGACTACCAGCGTGGCAAGAGCCTCGCCCTCGACGTCTTCAGCGATGATCACCAACGGGCGACCACCCTGCATGACCTTTTCGAGCACCGGCAGCATGTCGCGTACCGACGAGATCTTCGAGGAAACGAGCAGGACGTACGGATCCTCGAGCACTGCTTCCATGCGCTCCATGTCGGTGGCGAAGTACGGGGAGATGTAGCCCTTGTCGAAGCGCATGCCCTCGACGAGATCCATCTCCATACCGAAGGTCTGGCTCTCTTCGACCGTGATGACGCCGTCCTTGCCGACCTTGTCGATTGCCTCGGAGATCATCTGACCGATCTCGTTGTCGGCAGCCGAGATCGAGGCGACCTGAGCGATCTGATCCTTCGAGTCGACTTCCTTGGCGAGATCCTTGATCGATGCAACTGCGGCTTCGACTGCGGCTTCGATGCCCTTCTTCAAGGTCATCGGGTTTGCACCGGCGGCAACGTTGCGCAGGCCCTCGTGAACCATGCTCCACGCCAGGACCGTGGCCGTGGTGGTGCCGTCACCGGCAACATCGTCGGTCTTCTTGGCAACCTCTTTGACCAGCTCTGCGCCGATCTTCTCGTAAGGATCCTCGAGGTCGATCTCCTTGGCGATCGATACGCCGTCGTTGGTGATTGTGGGAGCGCCCCACTTCTTCTCCAACACGACATTGCGGCCCTTCGGCCCCAATGTGACGCGCACGGCGTCGGCGAGCTTGTTCATGCCAGCTTCCAGTGAGCGACGAGCTTGCTCGTCGAATGCGATCATTTTCGCCATTACTTGTGCCTCCACAATGAGGGGTTGATGTCATTCGCACTCGAAGTGCGAGAGTGCTAGCACTCTAGACCGTCGAGTGCTAATCCGGCAACCCTCCTCGTGGGCCCCCACCTCCTCGGGGCGCTCGGGTTGTCGCGGCTTCACCGTGTCCACGACGGTCGGGGTGTGACACCCGGCGTGAATCGGGCAGTGGCGGGAGTGCCGTTAGTGTCGGCGGCGATGCAAGTGGCGGTCGTTGGAGGCGGGGTCGCAGGCCTCGGGGCCGCGTTGGCGCTGGCGCGGCGGGGGCACAGCGTGACCGTGTTCGAGCGCGACGACACCCCGATGCCGCATTCGGCTGACGAGGCGTTCGACTGGGATCGGCGTGGGGCACCGCAGGTCCGTCACAGCCACGCCTTCCTTGCTCGGCTGGTGCGGGTGCTGAAGGCCGACTACGCAGACATCTACCAGGAACTCCTTGATGAGGGTGCCACCGAGATGCGGTTCGGCGATGATCTGCCGGCGACGATGACGAACTTCGAGCGCCAGGCCACCGACGACGAATTGACGATGCTGGCATGCCGTCGCACCACGTTCGAGTGGGTCTTGCGCCGCGCCGCACTGGCCGAGGGGCGGGTCGAGTTTCGTACCGGCGTCGCTGTTACCGGTCTGCTGGCGGAAACTGCCGCTGTTCCGCACATCACCGGCGTCCGTCTGGCCGATGGAACGACCGCGGCGAGCGACCTAGTCGTGGTCGCCGCCGGTCGCCGCAGTTCGCTGCCGGATTGGCTGCAGGAGATCGGCTGTGCGCCGATCGAGGAGAGCGTCGACGACACCGGGATCGTGTACTTCAGTCGCTTCTACCGACTGCTCGATGGCTGTGAGTATCCGCCGCGCACCGGGCCGATCGGCGGCGACCTCGGGTACCTCAAATACGGAGTGTTCGTTGGTGACAACAAGACATTCTCGGTGACCTTGGCGACACCGACCGACGACCAGGAGTTGCGCACGACGCTCCGCGATCCCGAGGCCTTCGATTCGTGTGCCCGGCAGTTGGTGGCGACGGCACCGTGGCTCGACGGGCGTGCGGCACCGATCACCGACTCCGTGCACGCGATGGCCGGGCTGATCAACCGGTGGCGTCAGTTCACCGTGGATGGTCGTGCGGCGGCGACTGGTTTCATCCCCATCGGCGATGCCGTGCTGTGCACCAACCCGCTGTACGGCCGGGGCTGTTCGACTGCCTTCTGGGGTGCGCACCTGATGGTCGCCGCCATCGACGCAAACCCCGATGATCCCGAGGCGATGTTGATCGACTACGACGCTGCCCTTCGGGCCGAGATCTACCCGTGGTATCGCGCCAGCGTCGAGCAGGATGCTGAAGCTCGACGCGTGGCCGCAGCGCTGCTGGCAGGCAACGATCCTGATGGCGACACCTCGAACCAGCGCACCTTCATGCGTGCCGTGTTCCGCGACGGGCTCCTGCCGGCGTTGCGCCGCGACGCGGTGGTGTTGCGCGCGTTCTTCCGCGCCCTCAACCTGCTGACGGCGCCCGATGCGATGGTGAAGGACCCCGACGTGGGGGCGCGGGTCCTGGCGGTGTGGCAGGACCGCGACAACCGTCCACCCGAGCCCGCGCTCGGGCCAAAGCGGCGCTCCGATCTGCTGGCCTCAATCGCCTAGGTCGTTGACGCCTTCGGAGATGTTGCCCAATACGTCGCGTAGTTCCGACGCACCGGGCAGTTCGACGAGGTCGGTGTCTTCCAGCCTGGTCTCGTCGAGCATCAGCCAGACGACCACCCCGACGATCGCACCGATCATCGGGAACAGGATGAACGCCCACAGCTGCTGCAACGCCTCAGTGTCGCCGTCGGCGAACAGCGCCGTGCCCAGGCTGCGGGCTGGGTTGACCGAGGTGTTGTCGACCGGGATCGAGATCAGGTGGATCAGGGTCAGCGTGATGCCGGCCACCAGCCCTCCCATCCCAGGAGCGAACTTCTTGGTGGTGGTGAAAAGCATGACCATCACCAGCAACCCGGTCAGCAGCACCTCGACAACGATTGCGGAGCCCAGCCCGAAATAGGGGCCCGACCACAGGTTGGCGTCGAACTGGCCGCGTTGGAACCCATCGCGTCCGCTGGCGATGCCGTAGATGATGGCCGCGCCGCCGACCGCACCGACAACTTGCCCGATCCATGAGTAGACCGCCTGGGTCATGTCGACCTTGCGAGCCAGCAACATGCCGAGAGTGACCGCTGGGTTGATGTGGCAGCCGGAGATCGGCCCGATCACGTAGGTCATGATCAGCAACGAGAATCCGAATCCCAAGGCGACGATGAGGACTCTCAACAGACCCGCCGCGGTCGACGCGTCGCCCTCGGGCAGCAGTCCCAGTGTCGGGAGAAGGATCGCGACTCCGGGGCCGCCGAGCATCAGCACCAGGGTGCCCACCAGCTCGGCAGCGAGGATGCGGCCGTTGTTGCGTGGTTCCATGACACCAACGATATGCGCCTGCACATACTCGAATGGTTGATCGTCGGGTACCTTCCTGTGGCATGGCTCGTAGTCGCAGTGAGTCGCTGCTCGTCACCGTGTACGAAGAGGGTACGCTTCGGCGCCGGCCCGACGAGCTGATCGTCGAGGAACCGATGACCATCCAGCTCGACGGCAACATCGTCAGCACCACCATGCGCACTCCCGGCAACGACTACGAGCTGGCCGCAGGATTCTGCTTCAGCGATGGTCTGCTGGCCGGCGCGTTGGTGAAAGGTGTGCGGTATTGCGCCGATGGCGCCGCCAGCGAAAGTCAGTTCAATGTCGTCACCGTCGAGACAGGTGGAAAAGCGCCGGTGCCCTCGCCCCGCCTGGGCACCACCACCAGTAGCTGCGGGCTGTGCGGCAACGACGCCATCGAGGCGCTGTGCGACCGACTCGAACCCCTTCCATCGACTCCGCCGATTCCTCTCGGTGTGCTGGCTGCGATGCCGGCAGCGGTACTCAGCGGTCAGGGATTGTTCTCCACAACTGGCGCGGTGCACGCCGCTGCGGCATTCACGCCGACCGGCGAAGTATTGACGACGCGCGAAGTCGTCGGCCGTCACAACGCGGTCGACAAAGTGGTCGGCCACATGCTGCTCGACGGTCAGCTTCCGGCGACCGGCCTTGGTCTGTTCGTCAGCGGCAGGGCCAGCTTCGAACTGGTGCAGAAGGCCTGGGCTGCGGGTTTCGGCACGCTGGTGGCGGTCAGTGCACCGACCGCACTCGCCGTGCAGACCGCGCGTCGTGCGGGGTTGATGCTCGCCGGCTTCGTGCGCGGCGACCGGCTCAACGTCTATGCGCCCGAGCGATTGCAGCTCTAGCCTGGCCGCATGAGAAGCGACCCTGTCTCGCCATCCACCGGTGTTGGCGTGCTGCATCTGTTCTGCAAGCCGACGCCGATGTTCGAGGCCGAACCGGCCGTTGCCGCCGTGAAGGCCGCCGAGGCGGCGGGGTGCCAGGTGGTGACCGTGGCCACGCTTGGCCACAAATGCGACGTCGCCGTCATGGCCATCCACGAGAACCTGCGTGAGCTGCGCTCCCTACAGACAGGGTTGCAGCACGCTGGGCTCGATGTCGTCGATTCGTACGTCAGCCTCACCGAGGTCAGCGAGTACGCCGCGCAGATGCCCGACGATATGAAGAAGCCGCGCCTGTATCCGACCATTCCGCCCAACCACGTCGAATACGCAATGCCGGCGTGGTGCTTCTATCCGATGAGCAAGAAGCGCGATGCCGACGCGAACTGGTTCACGCTGCCGTACGACCGCCGTAGCGAGTTGATGCACGAACACGGTGCCAGCGGTCGCAAGTTTGCCGGTCGCATCGCGCAGTACATCACCGGCTCTGCCGGTCTCGACGACTACGAGTGGGGGGTCACGTTGTTCG
The DNA here is from genome assembly GCA_031412355.1 of Ilumatobacteraceae bacterium. Lineage (GTDB taxonomy): Bacteria > Actinomycetota > Acidimicrobiia > Acidimicrobiales > Ilumatobacteraceae > JAENVT01. The sequence continues at coordinate 17,657 of JANOCR010000011.1, forward strand.
GCGTGCATCCCGACGATCTGAAAGAGGTCGTCTACACCATGCGGTTCGACGAGGCCTCGGCCGTCTACGCCGACTTCGGCCCGTTCTACACAGGAATGGTGACACCGGTCGAAGAATTGATGAGCAGCCTGTAGACCGGGTGTCTACCCGCGTGCCGGCACGAAGCCTTTCGGGACGTCGCGTCCGGTGTCGTCGAAGCCGAACAACTCGAACTCGGCCGACTCCAGATCACCGTTGGCGCCGAGCGTCAACAGTCCGCCCGGGCCGTCGTAGTCGATGTTGCTGCCGGCCTGGATGTCGTCGCGACAATCGGCAAACGTCATGCACAGCGTGCCGCTGGCACTGACCGCAGGAATCTGCGAGGCGATTACCTCGGGTAGTGTCGATTCCCCGGCGAGCGCGGCGAGCGCGATGAGGTTGACGCAGTCAAACGCGTTTGCCGCGTAGGGGCTTGGGTTGTCAGGGGTGGCACCGAGTTGGGCAAGGAACTGCTGGTCGGTGCTGTAGGCGATCGGCGCCGTGCCCCTGACCCGAGCTGCCAACGACCCACCCATCGGCTCGGCAGACGCAGTCGGGCGCCGCATTGCGTCGTTGACGATGTACACAGGTCGCACCTCGGGTTGCGCAGCGTCGATCTTGCTGAGCATCACCGGCCCCGACGTGGCGTCGCCGAGCACCACCACCACACCGTCGCCGCCCTCGGCGACCTTGGCTGCCGCGGCGTCGATCGACACATCGTCGGCCGAGTACGGCACCGCCTGGCTTTGCTCGATGTCTTTCACCTGCAACGCTTCCTCCACCGAATCGGCGAACGCCTGGCCGTAGGCATCGTCGATGTACGCCACCGTCGCACGGCTGACGCCGGTGCGGTCGACTGCCTCGGCGATCGCCAGCGCCTGCAACGAGTCCGATGGGATCGTCCTGAAGAACAGATTGCGATCGGGGAAGTCGTCGAGCAGGATCGCGGATGCTGTCGGCGAGCACGCGACGATGCCCGCGTCGACAATCTCGCCGAGCCCGGCGAGCGCGTTGGTCGACGACGCTGGGCCGATGATGGCGTCGGCGCCCGAGCTGACCAAGAACTCGATGGCGGGATCGACCCCGATACCGGCGACACCTTCATCCGCCTGCACCAGTTCGATGCCACGTCCTCCGTAGCCACCCGCCGCGTTGATCTTGTCCACTGCGAGTTGAACGGCGGTACCGATGGCCTCACCGATGTCGGCATTGGCGCTGCCCTGCGGAGTCAGCACGCCGATGGTCAAGATCCCGTCGTCGATGCGCACGATAGGTGCGATCGTCGCGGGCGGCGTCGACGACGGACTTGCCGTATCGGGGCTGCAACCGGTCGCCGCGACAAGGCCACCCACCATCGCCGACACGGCGATCGACCTGGCGGGTGAACATCGCATGGCTGAATTGTAGGGGGCCTGCAGACGAGCGCTCTCGACCAGTCACTGCCGCGCACGGCACAATGCCTGGGTGATCTTGGCCGAACGCGACCGTCTGCTCGCCGACGACACCTTGTTCGGACGGGCGTGGTGCGAGGCGTGGACCACCGCGATCGACGAATGGCTGGTCGATCTGTACCGCAACGTCTTCGCTGACCAACACGACGTCTGCTTAGTCGCCGTTGGCGGCACGGGTCGACGCGAGATGGCGCCACGCAGCGACGTCGACGTCATGATCCTGCACCGCGGCAACGTCAGGAAGATCGAAGCCGGCCTGGCGGACCTGTGGTATCCCATCTGGGACACCGGCATTCGTCTCGGCCATTCGGTGCGCTCGGCGAACCAGAAGATGTCGATCAGCTCCGATCAACTCGACACGGCAACCACCATGTTGTCCGGTCGATGGTTGGCCGGCGACCAGTCTCTGGCCGACGAGGTGTTGGGCGCCGCGCAACGCGCCTGGCAGGCCGACGCCACGACATGGCTCGCACTGCTGCGCGATCGCGGGCTCGATCGCCATCGTGCCGATGGCGAGGTCGCGTTCCTGTTGGAACCGAACGTGAAGGAAGGCCGCGGTGGCCTTCGCGACATGCACGAACTGCGCTGGATCGACGCCGCCGGCCGCGGGATCAGCACCGAAGCGCCGGCCGCGTTGGCAGCTGCGTACGACACCTTGCTGCGCGCGAGGGTCGCGTTGCATCGCGTCGCGCCGATTGCCGGTGAAATTCTGCGACTGGAGGACCAGGATGCGATCGCGGTGACGGGTGCCTTCGGCACCGCCGACGATCTGATGGCCGCGGTGTCTTCGGCCGCTCGGACCCTGTCGTGGCAGTTCGATCGGGCGTGGCACGCCGTCGCCCGCGCAGCGAAGGAGCCCTTGAAGCCACGCCCGCTCGCTTCCGGCGTCACATTGCGAAACGGCGAGGTCGAACTGGGCGTCGATGTGTCGCCGGAACGCGATCCGACACTCATGCTGCAGGTCGCTCTCGGCGCAGCGCGCAGCGAATCGCCGATCGCCACGCGCGCTCTCGAGACGCTGAGCGAGCGCACTCCCGAGTGGCCGCATCCGTGGCCGACCGGCGCTGCCCAGGAACTGGTGGCATTGCTCCTGGAAGGGCCGCGGGCGATTCCGGTGCTGGAGTCGCTGGATCAGGCCGAGTTGTTCAATCGCATGCTGCCCGAGTGGGAGCCGGTTCGGTCGCGGCCGCAACGCAACGCGTATCACCGTTTCACCGTCGACCGGCACCTGTGGGAGGCGGCCGCGCAGGCAGCACTGCTGGCAGACCGCGTCACCCGACCGGACCTGCTGGTCATCGGGGCGTTGCTCCACGACATCGGCAAGGGCTATCCGGGTGATCACACCGAGCGCGGCGAGGAGCTGGTCGCCGTCATCGGTCCACGCATGGGCTTCGACGAGAGAGACGCCGCATATCTCGTCGGGCTGGTGCGTCATCACCTGCTGCTGCCCGATGTGGCAACACGCCGCGATCTCGATGATCCGGCGACCATCGAGATCGTTGCGGACGCTGTCGGCAGCATCGGCTTCCTCGATCTGCTTCATGCCCTGACGGAGGCGGATTCGTTGGCTACCGGGTCGTCGGCGTGGAGCCCGTGGAAGGCCGAGTTGGTGGAGGAACTGGTCGAGCGTGTGCGACTGCGGATTGGTCTCACCGCTGGAGCCGAGCCCGGGCAGGAACGCAGCTCGCCGTTCCCCACTGCCGACATCCTGGCGATGATGGGTGCCGGCGAGAACGCCGTCCACATCGATGCACCGCGAATCCTTGTCATCAATGTCGACCGCCCCGGGACCTTCGCGCGGCTCGCCGGCGTGCTGGCGTTGCACGGCGTCGACGTGGTCGGGGCACGCGCGCACAGCGACGAGCAGGGAATGGCGGCATCGCAGTTCAGGATTGCCGAGACGGCGCAAGGCGTCGACTGGATGGCAGTCACCGCCGATGTCCATCGCGCCCTGTCTGGCGAGCTGGCACTGTCGGCGCGTCTCGCCGAGCGTGCCCGCACCTACCGTCGCCGTCGGCGCCCGGCAGCCGCGTCTGTCCTCGCTCCGTCGGTGATCTTCGACGACGCGGCCAGCAGCAACGCGACCGTCATCGAGGTTCGCGCTCCCGATTCGATCGGGCTGCTCCATCGCGTCGCCAGGGCGCTCGCCGAGATGGGGCTCGATATCCGCCACGCGACGGTGCAG
>JANOCR010000012.1:0-7981 GCA_031412355.1 Ilumatobacteraceae bacterium
TACGCGCCCGCTCCAACCCGTCGCTGCGCGGATCAACTCCGATCATGTAGCGCGGTTCGATCACGTTGGATCGCATCAGCTTGTACATCAAGTCGGTGCCGATGTTGCCGGACCCGACAATCGCTGCTGTCAGCTTGGTCATGGCACCTACTCTGCCCCAACGAGGCCGACGGAGGAAGATCCTGCGTTCCTGCCTGCGGAACGGACGGATTGGGCGAAACTAGGGACGGCGACGCCTCTGGACAAATTCCTTTGGAAATTTGCGGGGGCTCGTTCGTTGTAGGGAGTGTGATGAGCGCTGAGGCCAATCTTCCGGCGAAGGCGTTCGATGGCGTCCCGTTCGACGATTTCTACGATCGGGCCGTGCCTGTGGTGTACGGCTACCTGCTGCGGTTGTGTGGCGGCGACCGCGAGGAGGCGTGGGATCTCACACAAGACAGTTGGGTGACCGTCGTCGATCGGCTCGCGAAGGGACAGACCGAAACGGCGACGGTCGGGTTCGTCCTCTCGGTCGCCCGCTCGCTCTACCTCGACTCGTGGCGACGCCAACGGAGGCTGCAACGCAAGTTGCGGCTGGTCTGGGCCGGCGCCCGCGACACCGAACCCGCCGAACTGTCTGCCGGCAAGGTGCTCGATCATCTGTCCGTCTGCTCAGCGGAGCACCGGGTAGTGCTGATGCTGGCCTACGTCGACGACATACCCATGAACGAAATCGCCCAGATGTTGGGGTCGTCGGTTTCATCCACCTACTCGCTGCTTGCGCGTGCGCGTGGCGAACTTCGCAGACACCTCACCAAGGATCCGACATGAGTGACCACTACGACGAGATGAGAGTCACACCCGACCCCTTGCTCGCCGAGAAATTGCGACAGCGCCTGCACGCACACATGCTCCAACTTGACGCCGCTCGTCTCGAATCCGACGCACAGCTTGTTCCAGTGAAGGAGATAGTCGTGTCCCTCGACTCACCCACCAGCGAAACCCGAAACCGTCGGCGCCTGGCGATGGCTGCCGCAGCCGTCGTCGCCGTCGTCGGCGTGGGTGCGATCGCCATCAACAGCATGAACTCCGATGATGACGAGGTGAAACCGGCGTCCCCGACAGCAACCACCGTCGCACCGACCACGGTCGATCCCCGCCGGGAGGCGGCTGATTTCATCGACGGAGTGACGTACACCGTGCCGGATGGCTGGAAGAACATCCGCTATGGCGTGATCAAGGAGAACCCAGCGTTGGGTGTGATCTTCGGCAACCCTGACGACATGTACTTCACCAGTGTTTGCAAGGCGGTGTCGGTCGGACCCCCCGTCGGTCCGACGGTTGACGACCTCGTCTCGGCGTGGGCGAGCCTGCCCGGAGTCGACGCTACCGCGGCTAGGGACGTCACTATCGACGGGTTCGACGGAAGGCAGTTCGAATTTACGGTCCCCGACTACGACTACGGAGACTGCAACGGAATCTTTTCCCGCTGTTCCTTTCTTGCAGGACAGCCCGGGCCGACACGGTGCGACAGCTTGCTGCGGGACAAAGATTTCCCTGGCGATCCGTCCTACGTGGCACTGCCCAGTCAGCGCCAAAGAGTGATGATCCTCGACGTCGACGGCTCCCGGCTCGTGATCATGGCAGGGTCGTTCCCGGACACGTCGGAGCAGGACCGAGCCGCCCTCGACGAGATCGTCGCCTCCATCCAGATCGACTCGCCCGCGAAAACTGGCACGTATGTCGTGTCGGGCGTTCGTCTGAAGTTCGCCGTGCCGGCCGGCTGGGTGTACAACGAATGGTACGTGAGCAAGGTCAACGCCGACCCGATCTTCTCGGTGGGATTCGACATTGTGGACAACATCTACACCGATTCCTGCCCGTCGGTGCTGGTCGACCCGCCGGTCGGACCGACCGTCGACGACCTCGCCTCGGCGTGGGCGAGCTTGCCCGGATTCAACGCCACCGCTGTGAGCGACATCACCGTCGACGGATTCCACGGAAAACAGGTCGAGTTCACCGTCCCCGACTACAACGAGGACGACTGCACATACGGAGATTTCAAACTGCTGGAAGCCGAAGATGGCGGCGCCTACTGGGCACAAGGACCCAACCAGCACCACCAACTGTGGATCCTCGACGTCAACGGGACTCGACTCGTGATCGTCGCGACGTCTTTCCCGGACACCTCGCCACAGGACCGAGCCGTCATCGACGAGATCCTGGCCTCCGTTCAGATCGGCTGAAACCGCGCCGAGACGGCCGTTCGCCCGACCACCGCGACATGCCACCGCCGTTCAGTTGCTGATGGTGACGCCGGAGCCATCTCGTGCACTGATCTCCACTCAGTCGATCATCCCTAATTGCCATAGAGATTCATGGACTTTCGACTGGACATGCTGATCGAACGTATGTACGATTAAGGTATGGGATCCGCATTCGACGACACGATTCTGTCGACGGCAGAATTCATCGACGCGTGGTCTGCGCACGAGCGCGAAGCGGCACGGTTGGCGCTCGCTGCGCGTCGACTCGAAGTGTGTGGCGAGTGGGCTTTCGACGGTTCGGTGTCGATGACTGCGTGGCTGCGTCATCACTGCCGAATGAGCAACCGCGATGCCGCGTCATTGGTGCATCGCGGCAGGTTCCTCGACAAGTTCGCGACGATCGGCGAGGCGGCATGCGATGGTGTGTTGTCGGCGGGCCAGATCACGGCGCTGCGGTCGGTGACCAAGCCGGCTGTCGAGCCGATCCTCGCCGCGCAACAGTCCGACATGATCGCGATCATCGCACCGCTATCGGTTGCCGATACCGAGCAGGCCGCGGCCGCGTGGCGTCAGCGTGCCGAGGCACTCGTTGATCTGCCAGAGCCGGTCGAGCCCGATCGCGAGCTGCGCTCGGCGCGTACTGCGGATGGTCTGGTCGGCCGATTCGTGCTGGACGACTTTGGTGCAACGCAGTTCGAGCAGGCCATACGTATCGCATCGACGTGGGAAGGTTCCGACGATGTTCGTGCGGGCGCGAGGCGAAGTGCCGACGCCTTGGTCGATGTGTGCGCGTTCTTCAACGCCAACCACGACAAGCCCGGCACGCCGCGCCAACGCCCGCACGTCGAGATGAGCACCGATGCCGACACCCTGCATGACAGCCCATCGGGGTGGACCGCCGATCACGTACATCTCCGTGCGACGACCACCGAGGCGCTGTTGTGCGACTGTGTCATCCACCGCGTGATGCGCTCGGGCGCGGCAGTGCTCGACTACGGGCGCGCCACGCGAACCGTGCCATTGGATCTGTTCCGTGCCGTGGCCGCTCGCGATGGCGGCTGCCGTCACCCCGGCTGCGATCGCCGTGTCTCGTGGTGCGACGCCCATCACATCCACTACTGGCAGAACATGGGTATCACGGCGTTGGAGAACCTCGTGCTGCTCTGCAGCCGTCACCATCACCTCGTCCACCAGCTCGACCTGCACCTGAAGCTGCTGCCGAACGGTCAGCTCGAAGTGACGTGGGGCGATGGCACGATCCGAGTCAGTCGTCCTCGTGGGCAGCCGGCGGGACGAAGTCCATGAAACCCGATGCGCTGTTCCACTTCAGCGAGGATCCGCACTAGGTCGATACTGCGATCAGCGCAAAGCCGCCGACCATGACCAACAGCCCGATGAGGATCTGGATTACTCGGTAGCGCACCGATGGCGTCTCGCCGTAGGCCGGAAATTCTCCGTGCCTACCTGAAGCGCACGCCCACGGTTCCGAGGTGCTGGACTCGGGCGGTCACGTGGTCGCCTGCGTGCACGGCGACAGCCTCGGTCACACCGCCGGTCATCACCAGGCTTCCCGCCGGTAACGCCAGGCCGTTATCCGCCAGCCAGCGAACCAGCGCGACTACCGATGCTGCGGGATGGCCCATCACGGCGGCACCCGCCGCGGTGCCGACCACTTCGCCATTGCGTTCCATCACCACGCCGAGAAGGCGCAGATCGAGACCATCAGGTCTGCGCGGTGAGCCCCCCACCACGTACCGGGCCGCGGATGTGTTGTCGGCGATCACGCTCTGGATGTCGAACTTGAAATCCTTGAACCGCGAATCGATCACCTCGATGGCCGGCAGCACGAACTCGGTTCCAGCCAACACCTCGTCGATCGAAACATCGCCCGACAACTCGCGACTCGTGACGAAGGCGATCTCGGCCTCGACCTTGGGGTGGATCAACTCGGTCATGTCGACGACATCGCCATCGGGTACGCACGTGTCGCCCATCAACACGCCGAACACCGGCGTCTCGAGGCCCATCTGCACCATCTTGGCCTTCGAGGTCAGCCCACCCTTGTAGCCCGTCAGTCGGCGGCCGGCCGCCTGCCAGCGCCGGCACAGTTCGGCCTGCACCGCATAGCCGTCGGCGATGTCCATGTCGGGCTGGCCGTCGGTGAGCTTGACGATGTCTGCGGCATTGCGCTGGGCGTCGTCGACGATGTCGGCCAGATCGGATATGACTGATGCGGAAAGTGCCACGAAGAAGTGCTCCCTACTCGAACGTCGCTACTCGAAGGTAACGGTGCAGCTGCCAAGATCGCCGAACTCGCAGGTGATGGTCTGCGGGCCCCTCACCCACGCCATCACCGACAACGAACCGGTCAGGATCACTTCGCCAGCCCGGCAAGTGATGCCCAATTCGCCCAAGGTGTTGGCCAACCAGATCAGCGAGTTCACGGGGGAGCCCTTCACTGCTGCGCCGGCCCCGGTGGCGAACAACTCTCCATCGACATCGATCGTCATGCCGGTCAGTGCCAGATCGACCTCCAGCGGATCCATCGGCTCGGTGCCCAACACGTAGACACCGCATGAGGCGTTGTCGGCGATGGTGTCGACGACCTTGATGTCCCAGTTGTCGATCCGCGAGTCGACGATCTCGAAGCATGGCACCACGTAGTCCGTGGCCCGCAGAACGTCGACCGCAGTCACACCAGGTCCGCTGAGGTCGTCCTTCAAGACGAATGCAATCTCGCCCTCGGCACGCGGCTGTATAAGTGAGTCGAGCTTGATGGTGTCGCCGTTGCGATACACCATGCCGCTGAGCAGTTGCCCAAAGTCGGGCTCGTCGAGGCCCAGCATGGTCATCACGGCTTGACTGGTTGCGCCGACCTTCTTTCCGACGATGGTCTCGCCGGCATCGAGCCGGCGTTGCACCATTCGCGACTGAATTAGATAGGCATCGGAGATGTCGATACCCGGCACTCGATCGCGCAGGTTCGGCACTGTTCGCAAATCGACGAGGGCTGCATACAACTCGTCGCCGTAGCGGTCGACATCGGTCGGGCTGAGAGTCATCGCCGTGCATCTTCATCCATCGCCTCGATGTCCGCCAAGCCTTCGTTCCGCGAGCCGGGACAATTTGCTCAGCGATGCTCGGTGCGGCCGCTTACTGTGACCGCGTGACCGTCAACCAGGGCTGCAGGGCGTTCGAACGAGAGGTGACGTTCGAGATCGACGGCCAACGCTTCTCGTTTGCCACCTGGTCCGACGTCTCGGCGTTGTTTGCCATTCGCTTCCTGGCCAGGTACGACCGGCCGCGTCGAGGTTGCGAGGCCGGGCTGTGCGGCACCTGCGAGTCGCTGGTCGACGGCCAGCCCGCACGGCTGTGCCAGTTGCCGTCGACCGCGCTCGACGGGGTGTCGATCGTCAGTGGATCGAGGCCGGGTCGCTGACCAGTGCACGAGAGATGTCTGCAGCCGTTCGTACCACTAGGCGGACCAATCGCTCGTGCCGATCCGCGGCCATTCTGATCAGTGGACCGGCGACCGAGACCGCGGCTACACACGTGCCAACACCATCGAAGATCGGGGCGGCGATCGAAACCACGCCCGGTGCTGCCTCGTCGGTGCTGACGGCGTATCCGGCCTTGCGCACCTCGGCCAACGCCTGATTCAAGCGAGTGCGCGTCGTGATGGTACGCGGCCCGAGACGAGGCAGTCCGCCAGCAACCACGGCGTCCACGTCGGCCTGCGCGCCGAAGGCCAGCAGCACCTTTCCCGACGATGTTGCGTGTGCCGAGCGACGCCGACCGACCCGCGTGAACAGGCCCATCATCTGCGGGCTCTCGAGCCGGTCGAGGTAGACGACATCGCGGCCGGACAGCACTGCCAAATGGGCGGCCTCATTGCTGTCGTTGTGCAGCTTCTCCAACGGCACGTGACCCACCTGGTGCAGCAGTCTGCTGCTGACGACCTCCTGGCCGATCTCGTACAGCTTCAAGCTCAACCGGTAACGCTCGTCGGTGGTGCGCTCGACAAAGCCCTCGTTCACCAGGATGCTCAGCAACCGGTGCACGGTGCTCTTCGGCAGACGCACGCGCCGGCCCAGTTCGGAAACACCCAGCACCGGTTCGGCAAAGGTGAACGCCGTCAGCAGGGACAAGGCCCGTGCCACCGCCGATTCCGGTGACTCGCGCTCGGCCGCCATCGCCCGGACCTTAGGCCATGTGCATAGCTGGAATTGTGGCGCACGTTGCGTCAGCAACGGGAGCGACAAGTTCCAGCTACCAATTGCAGTCGCTGAGGCTGTCCCAACAGCGACGCGTCAACTCCGCACCGGCGAAGTACGCAGCCCGCGCGGCCCGGCGCTTGGCGTCGGTATCGAGATACCGCTCGGCGAACTCGCCCACATGGCCGCCATGGTCCTCATCGACGGTGATGTGGATGGTGTGAAACGCGTAGTCGTCGGGTTGCAGGATGTCGCCGTAGTGCGTCTTGAAGCCGTCGACGACTTTGATGTATGCGGCAGGGATCTGGTTCTCGATGGCCAGGATTCCGCCGAACGTCAACTCGTACCAGGGCTGCTGCTGGGCCAGGCAGTACAAGAAACTGGCGCTGGCCATCGCGTCGACGTTCGGTGTCGCATCGGTGATCACCTCGTCGGGCGCGCCGAGCGCACGCGTGAACTCGAACAGCCAGTGCAAATGACCGAAGCCCGATTTCGACGTCGTGCCCAGTACCTCCTCGGCGATGTTGTCGATCACCCCGTCGGTCATCTCGTACGGAATGCGAGTGACCCACGCCGACAGGATTCGGCGCGTGTGGTAGGTCACGCCGTGGTAGTGCTGGCGGGCCCAAGCGACCAACTCCTCTTTCGTCGCTTCGCCTTGCTGGGTTCGCTTCACCCAGTCGGCCTCGTCGAGCGTGCGACCGGAGGCCTGTAGCTCTTCGCGCATCTCGTCAACGAACGCTTCCCCATCAAAGGTCATGGTCGTACGCTCTCATGTGGAGTCGGGTCGCTGAAATAGCTTCGTTCCACCTACCAGAACGGTGGCCTTTCGGAGCTGTCGCCACACAACCAAGATGATTCCATGGCTATCTTCCGTCTCGGACACGTCGAGGTTCGAACTCCCGATCTAGAGCTCTGTGCCGCCTACTACACCGAGGTTTTGGGGTTGCGCGAGGTTGCCCGCGACGACAACCACGTCTATCTGAAGGGCTGGGACGAGCAGGATCACCACTCGTTGATGCTGACAGGGGCCAATCGGTACGGCCTCGAGCACGTCGCGTTCAAGACCGAGTCAGTGGATGATCTCGAGGACTACGAGACCAAGCTCGAGCGCTACGGCTGCACGGTCGAGCGCATCGGCGCCGGCACCGAGGTCGGTCAGGGCGACGCCATCCGCTTCGATTCGCCCACCGGCCACACGATGGAGATCTACGCCAAGATGGAGAAAGTCGGCAACGGGCTGCCGTTGTTCAATCCGCCGCCGATGCCGATGGACCTGGTCGGCATCGCGCCACCACGGCTCGATCATTGCCTGCTGACCACCGAGAACGTGCCGGACGCCGCTCGCTTCATGAGCGAGGTGCTGGGCTTCCGACTCACCGAGCAACTCGTCACCAACGAGGGCTATCAGCTGATCGTGTTCTTCGAGCGCTCACGCCAGCCACACCCGCGGTTGCGTCTTTCGCCCCAGCAACAACTCCGTCAGAGCCAGCTCAGCAAGCAGCAATCATCGCTGCGTTG
>JANOCR010000013.1:0-7540 GCA_031412355.1 Ilumatobacteraceae bacterium
ATCGAGCCAACGTTCATCGACGCCGCGGCGACCGCCGACACCGGGGTCGAGCTCGTCGAGATCCGCGGCCTCGACGACGAAGCGTTGGCGGTCGTCAACCGCGAGCGCGGCCTGTCGCTGGACCCGGCAGAGCTTCGCACGATCGCCCAGCACTTCGCCGACGCCGGCCGGGCCCCGACCGATGTCGAACTCGAGACCCTCGCCCAGACATGGAGCGAGCACTGCGCGCACAAGACGTTCCGTGCCCGCATAACCGGCGACGACGGGCAGGCCATCACTCCGCTGCTGCAACAACTGCGAGACGCAACAACCGCCATCGACGCTCCGTTCCTGCGCAGCGCGTTCGTCGGCAACGCCGGCATCATCTCGTACACCGAGGGAACGACAATCGCAGTCAAGGCCGAAACGCACAACCACCCGTCAGCCATCGAGCCGTTCGGCGGTTCGAACACGGGGGTCGGTGGGGTGATCCGCGACGTCATGGGCGCGGCCCACCGGCCGATCGCCGTCACCGACATCTTGTGTTTCGGGCCAACAGATCTCGCCGCCGACCAGGTGCCCGACGGCGTCCTCCATCCCCGTTTGATCGAGGCCGGTGTCGTCTCGGGTGTGGCCGACTACGGCAACAAGATCGGCCTGCCCACGGTCGCCGGCGCGGTGCTGTACGACCCCGGCTACATCGCCAATCCCCTCGTGTACTGCGGCTGCATCGGTGTGGCCGACGACGCTCCCCCATTGACCGGCCCCCACGCCGGCGATCTGGTGGTCGTGCTGGGTGGGCGCACCGGGCGCGATGGCCTGCGCGGCGCGACATTCTCGAGCGCGACCATGGATGCAACCACCGGCGACGTCGCCGGCGCCAGCGTGCAGATCGGTGACCCGATCGTCGAGAAGCTGCTGATCGATGTGCTCCGCGAGGCGGCCGGTCTGTTCACCGCGATCACCGACTGCGGCGCGGGCGGGTTGTCGTCGGCCATCGGTGAAATGGCCGAGGGGGTCGGCGCCGATGTCGACCTTGCCGGCGCGCCGCTGAAGTACCCCGGGCTGCGACCGTGGGAGATCTGGCTCAGCGAGGCGCAGGAACGAATGGTCGTAGCCGTCACCGAGCCGGTGTGGCCGCAACTTCAACAGCTCTGTGATCGCCACGGCGTCGAGGCGACGGCGCTCGGTGTCTTCACCGGCGATGGGATCCTGCACGTTCGCTACGACACGACCACGGTGCTGCGCCTCGACACTCGCTTCCTGCACGACGGGCGACCGCAGCGCGAGATGAAAGCGACGCTGCCCTCCCCAGATCGCGAGAACGCTGATCCCCCGCCCTGCACCGATGTCACGGCCACGTTGCTGGCGCTGCTTCGTCATCCCAACATTGCGTCGAAAGAGGCTGTGATCCGGCGCTACGACCACGAGATCCTCGGCAGCACCGTCGTGCGGCCACTGATCGGCGCGCGGCGCGATGGCCATGCCGATGGTGTGGTGATCGCCGACCCGGCTGACACACACGGCCTGGCCATCGGGATCGGCGTCAACCCGTGGTACGGCGAACTCGACCCGCAGCGCATGGCACACGCCGTTGTCGACGAGGCAATTCGCAACGTGGTCGCCGTCGGCGCCGACCCCGACAAGGTGGCCCTGCTCGACAACTTCTCGTGGGGTGACCCGCGCCGCCAGTCGACCCTCGGAGAGCTGGTGGCCGCAGTCAGCGGGTGCTGCGAGGCATCGGTTGCGCACGGCGCACCATTCGTCAGCGGCAAGGACTCGCTGAACAACGAGTACCTGGGCGCCGATGGCGCCCGGCACTCGGTGCCACCCACCCTGGTCATCACGGCCATCGCTCACGTGCCCGACGCCAACGCGGTGGTCACGCCCGATCTGAAGCGGGCCGGCAACATGGTCGTGCAGATCGGCGCGACCGCCTGCGAGTTCGGTGGCAGCCACTTCGCCAAGGTCCACGGAGCTGCCACGAGGGCGACGGTCCCGGCGCCAGATGCGGGTGCCCCCCGCCGATACCGACGGCTGCACCAAGCCCTGAGATCCGGCCGAGTTCTGGCCTGCCACGACATCAGCGAGGGCGGGCTCGCCGTCGCCCTGGCGGAGATGGCCGTCGCCGGTCGTCTGGGCCTGTCGATCGACACCCTGCCAGGGCCTGATCCCGTGTCGGCCCTCTTCAGCGAGTCGTCGAGCCGCTTCGTCTGCGAGGTTTCGCCCGACGACGTGGATTGGCTTGGCGGTGTGCTGGGCGAACCGGTCGTGGTCCTCGGCACCGTGACCAGTGCCGCGACCGTTACCCTGCCTGGTACGCCGGCCATCCCCCTCGACACCCTTGTCAGTGCATTCGGAGCACAACCATGAGCCGCCCCACAGCCCTGGTGCTGGCGGCCGCTGGAACCAATCGCGATCACGACGTCGCTTTCGCGCTCGACTTGGCGGGTGCCGAACCGCGCATCACCTTGCTGTCGGAGCTGATCGAGCGCCCGGCACTGCTCGACGAAGGCCAAATAGTCGTGATTGCCGGGGGGTTCAGTTATGCCGACGCTCTGGGCGCCGGGCGAATGTTCGCGCTGCAACTCGAACACCGTGTCGGCGAAGTGCTGCGCGCATTCGTGGCCGCGGCAAAGCCGGTGATCGGCATCTGCAACGGCTTCCAGGTCCTCACCCGCTCCGGGTTGCTGCCGGGTGCGCTCGGCCACAACCAGAGCGGGCACTTTCAATGCCAGTGGGTCAGGCTCGAGGCCTCACCCAGCCGATGCATCTGGACCAGCGGGGTGGCTGCGATCGACTGCCCGATCGCCCACGGCGAAGGCCGTTACACACACCCCGATCCGGCAGGGCTTGCGGGTGCCGGCCAGGTCGCGCTGCGCTACTCCGGCGGCAACCCCAACGGATCGATCGACTCGATTGCCGGCGTCTGCGACCCCACTGGTGTCGTCTTGGGGCTGATGCCGCACCCCGAGAACCATGTCATCGCCCGTCAATACCCTGGCTTCACGCGCGGCGATCGCGGTGGCCTTGGGTTGGCGTTGTTCGAGCAGGGCGCGCGCTACGCCAAGGAGCGCTGAAGGTGCACGATCCATTTCTCGACATCGATCTGCCGCTCGATGACCGGCGCGACGGAAAGGTTCGTGTCTCGTATGCCTACGGGGCCGACCGGCGGCTGTTCGTCACCACCGACCGCCTGTCGGCCTTCGACCGCGTGATCGCCGGTGTGCCGTACAAGGGTCAGGTTCTGAACCAGCTCAGCGGCTGGTGGTTCGAGCGCACCGCCGACGTCGTCGCCAATCACGTCGTCGACCTTCCGGATCCCAATGTGCTCGTCGCCCATGCCGCGCAGCCGCTGCCCGTCGAGGTGATCGTACGCGGTTACATCACCGGGGTCACCAGCACGTCGCTGTGGCGGCAGTACGCCGACGGTGCCCGCACGATCTACGGCTACCACTTCTCCGACGGGCTGCGGAAGAACACCGACCTTCCATCGGCGATCGTCACACCGACCACCAAGGCCGAGCACGGCGGTCACGATGAACCGCTGAGCCCCAGCGACGTCACGCGCAAAGGTCTGGTTGCGACCCCGCTGTGGCGTTCCGTGGAGGCCGCTGCGCTGGAGTTGTTCGCCAGGGGGCAGGAGTTGGCGCGTCAGGCCGGGTTGATCCTGGCCGACACCAAGTACGAGTTCGGCACCACCGCGTCGGGCGAACTGCTGCTGATCGACGAGGTACACACGCCCGACTCGTCGCGCTACTGGGTGGCCGACAGCTACGAGCATCGGTTGAGCGCCGGCGACGAGCCGGAAAGCCTCGACAAAGAGGTCGTGCGCCGGGCGTTGATCGACGCCGGCTACGAGGGCAACGGCCCGCCTCCGACGCTTGCGCCGGCGGTGTGGGAGGCCACATCACTTCGCTACATCGACGCATACGAACGCTTGACCGGGCTGAGGTTCCAGCCCGGCAGTTACCCGGTCGAAGACCGGATCAGGGAGGTCATCGGGCATGTTGCCTGACCAGCCATCATTCGACATGTCAGACCCCGACGTCCCGCACGAGGAATGTGGTGTCTTCGGTGTCTCGACGCCGCACGGCGAAGGCGTCGCCCAGACGGTGTTCTTCGGTCTGTTCGCGCTGCAGCACCGTGGGCAAGAAGCGGCCGGCATAGCCGTCAGCGACGGCAACAGGGTCCGGCTGCACAAAGACACCGGTCTCGTTGCCAACGTCTTCACACCCGCGACCATGAACACCCTCGCCGGGTATCACGGCATCGGTCACACCCGCTACAGCACCACCGGCGCCAACGCCCAGCGCAATCATCAGCCATTCCTGGTCGAGACCATGCACGGCCCGCTTGCACTTGCTCACAACGGCAACCTCGTCAACGCACCCGCGCTGCGCGACGAGTTGCTGACACGTGGCTTCGGGCTCACGGCCACCAGCGACACCGAGGTCATGACGCTGATGCTCGCCGCTGCCGGCGGCCGCACATGGGAGGACCGGGTCGAGCGCACTCTGCCAGCATGGAAGGGGGCGTACTCACTCGTCATCCTCGCCGCCGACCGGGTCATCGCAGTGCGCGACCCATGGGGGTTCCGGCCGATGAGTGTCGGGCGACTTCCACACGGTGGATACGCGGTCGCCAGCGAGACGTGTGCCCTCAGCACACTCGGATGCCTCGAGGTCAGCGAGGTCGCGCCAGGCGAGATCGTCACGCTAAGGGGCGCCGAGATGACGCGTCGTCAAGCCCTGACCCCGGCGGCCCGCTCGGCCAGGTGCACGTTCGAGTTCGTCTACTTCAGCCGCCCCGACAGCGTGTGGGCCAACCGCAACATGCACCACGTGCGCCAACGCCTTGGCGAGGAACTGGCGGCCGAGGCACCGGCCGAAGCCGACGTGGTCATCCCCGTGCCCGACTCGTCGATCCCCGCAGCGATCGGGTTCAGCAGGGCCAGTGGAATCCCGCACAACGACGGGCTGATCAAGAACCGCTACATCGGCCGCACGTTCATCGAACCGACCCAAGACCTGCGCGAGCGCGGTGTAGCCCTGAAGTTCAACGCGTTGGCGGAGAACCTGGCGGGCAAGCGGGTCGTGATGATCGACGACTCGTTGGTGCGTGGCACCACAGCAGGGCCACTGGTGAAGTTGCTCCGCGAAGCCGGCGCGACCGAAGTGCACGTGCGCATCACCTGCCCGCCGATCACCCACGCCTGCCACTTCGGGGTCGACATGGGTCACGACGGCGATCTGATGGCGGCACACCTGACGGTCGAGGAGATTCGCGTGCACATCGACGCAGACTCGCTGGCATTCCTGTCGCTCGACGGCATGATGCGGGCAATCACCGTTGATCCTGGCGATGCCGCGGACGGCGACGCCGAGGGCTACTGCAACGCCTGCTTCACCGGCCGTTACCCCATGGAAGTCACCGAGGCGCAGGCCAAGTTGGCCTTCGAGGGCGTGCTGGCGTGAGGATCCAGTCGTGAGGGTGCTGGTGATCGGCGCAGGTGGCCGCGAGTCGGCGATCGCCTGGGCGTGCCGTCGCCACGGGCACGACGTCACGATCAGCCCGGACCTCGGCTCCGAAGTGGTCGCCGACCTGGTGATCGTCGGCCCGGAAACCGCCCTGGCCGCCGGGGTCGCCGACGAGTGCAAGCGGCGCGGCATCCCGTGCTTCGGCCCGACCGCCGATGTGGCCCGCCTCGAGTCGTCGAAGGGCTACGCCCGCGAGGTGGCAACCGCACTCGGCCTGCCATCGCCACGGCACTTCGCCACGCAGTCGGCCTCCGATGCACTCGCATGGTGGCGTGCTCTCGGTGCTCCGGTCGTCGTCAAACAGGACGGCCTCGCCGCCGGCAAGGGCGTGGTCGTGCCGGCCACCGACGACGACACGATCGAGGCCATCAACGCGCTGACCGCGTTGGGTCCCGTGGTGCTCGAAGAGAGGCTCACCGGCCCGGAGTGCAGCCTGATGGCGCTGTGCGACGGCAAGGTGGCCCGCCCGCTGCCCATCGCCCAGGACCACAAGCGCATCGGCGAGGGCGACACCGGGCCCAACACAGGCGGCATGGGCGCCTACGCTCCGGCGCCGACCGGGTACGACGCTGCAGTTCTGACGGCCACCTTCATCCAACCGGTGATCGACCACCTCGGCGCCGCAGGCACGCCATATGTGGGGGTGCTCTACGCCGGCTTGATGCTGACTTCCGAAGGGCCGCGACTGATCGAGTTCAACTGCCGCTTCGGCGACCCGGAAACGCAGGCCGTGCTGCCGCTCGTCGAGTCCGATCTCGCGGCACTCGCTCTCGCCTGCTGCAACGGCACACTGTCCGAATCGTCACTGACGATTCGGGAGGGCGCCGCATGCACAGTGGTTGCGGCCGCTCCCGGCTACCCGACCGAGCCGGTCGTCGGCCAGACCATCACCGGTCTCGACCAGGCCGACACCGACGACTCGATGGTGTTTCTCGCAGGTGCACTGGGTACTACGGTCGCCGGCGGTCGAACGCTCGCAGTCACGGGCCTCGGTCAGTCGTTGGCCGATGCCCGCGACAATGCCTACCGGCGGCTGTCAACCATCCAATTCGACGGTATGCAGATTCGCCGCGATATCGGCTGGCGGGCCAGCGGTGCAATGTTGACCTCCTACGCATCGACCGGCGTCGACATCGACGAAGGAACCCGGGCGGTCAACCACATGAAGCGAGCCGTCGAGCGCACGCACGGTCCTGCCGTGCTGCGCGGCGTCGGCAGCTTCGGCGGCGCGTTCAGCGGCAAGGCCATCAAGGCGATGGATGAGCCCGTGCTGGTTGCCTCGACCGATGGTGTCGGCACGAAGGTCGAATTGGCTGCCCGGCTCGGTCGGTACCGCGGTGTGGGCGCCGACATCGTCAACCACTGCATCGACGACGTGTTGGTGCAGGGGGCGCGGCCGCTGTTCTTTCTCGACTACATCGCGTCCAGCAAGATCAATGCCGAGCACGTGGCCGAAGTGGTCACCGGCATGGCCGAGGCATGCGAAGCAGCGGGCTGCGCGTTGCTGGGGGGTGAGACTGCCGAGATGCCGGGCGTCTACGCGCCCGGCGCGTTCGACATCGCCGGAACGATGGTGGGCATCGTCGAGCAACGCGACATGTTGCCCCGTGGCGAACTGCGCGTCGGCGACGCATTGATCGGCATTGCCTCCAATGGTCCGCACACCAACGGCTACTCGCTTCTGCGCAAGATCTTCGAATGGCTCCCGATGGACTCGGTGCCGCCCGGCTTCGACCGATCGCTCGGCGAGACGCTGCTCGTGCCACACCGCAGCTACCTCGACGTGCTCACTCCAGTTCTCGCTTCAGGCAAGGTGAAAGCGCTGGCCCACATCACCGGAGGTGGCCTGCCCGAGAACCTGCCGCGCGTGTTGCCCGACGACTGCGACGCCGACATCGAGCTCGGCGCTTGGCCGGTCCCGCCACTGTTCCAACTGGTCCGCGAGGTGGCCACCCAGCTCGAGACGCACGAGCTCTACCGAACGCTGAACATGGGCATCGGAATGGTCGCAGTGTGCGCGG
>JANOCR010000014.1:0-1706 GCA_031412355.1 Ilumatobacteraceae bacterium
CGCGCGCCGTACCAACGACGCAATGCCCGCCTATGCCGTCGGCCGGCTCGCCAATCGGCTCGGGAATCTCAAGGGGCTCACCATCGCCGTGCTCGGACTGGCATACCGCGGTGGCGTCAAGGAATCGGCGTTCTCAGGCGCCTTTGGAACCACCGAAGCACTACTTGCTGCCGGCGCGGTCCCTGTGGTCCACGACCCGCTCTACACCGATGACGAACTCATCGCGGTGGGGATGACCCCCTATCACCTCGGCGAGCCCTGCGATGCTGCGATCGTTCAGGCTGACCACGTCGAATATCGATCGTTGCGATCCGCAGACCTCGGTGGCGCGAAGGTTGTCGTCGACGGGCGGCGGTGCGTGGACCCGACGTCTGACCTCGACGTGATCACGCTCGGCGGAGGCGTCAGCTAACGACGCTCACGCGCAGTCGTCGCACATCATTTGCGACGGGGCTACAGCCTCTCGCGAGATGACCTTGCCGCACCGACACACCCATCCAAGGTGCCGCGCCGGTGTTCCGGCCACGAGTTGATGCGCGGCGACGTCACGCGTGACCGTCGCTCCTGCTGCGATCATCGAGTATTCGCCGAGCGTGGTACCGCACACGATCGTGGCGTTGGCGCCGATCGACGCCCCGTTGTGTACGTGGGTCTCGACAATCTTCCAGTCTGCATTGAAGGCCCGGGGAACCAGATCGTTGGTGAAAGTCGCAGACGGGCCGACGAACACGTCGTCGCCGATGTGGACGCCGTGATACACGCTGACGTTGTTCTGCAGCTTGCACCGGTCTCCGACCGCCGCCTGCGTGTCGACGTATACGTTCTTGCCGATCACACAATCGGCTCCGACCGAAGCACCATCGCGTACGTGGGCGTGATGCCAGACGCTGGTCCCATCGCCGATGTCAGCCCCGCCCTCGACGATCGCGGTGGAATGCACGCGAATATCTGACCCGGGCATGCGTGAAACGTTAGCGAGTCAGTTTGAAATCGTCACAGCCACCGACCGACGGGTGGCGACAGTGTCTGATGCAGGACGGACGTAGACTGAAAGTGATGGTCCGATCGATGGCGTCTCGCGACTGGATTCTCATGACCAGCCGCCGGCTGCACCGGTTCGCTACGCCAGCACGAATCGCACTCGACATCCTTGCCTGGTGCGCAGCGACAGCAACTGCGATCTATCTCCGGTTCGGGTTGACCTTCGATGAAAAGGCCACCTCCGGTCTGTTCAAGATACTCCCGATCGTCGTCGTGCTGCAGGTACTCGTCGGCACGACGGTCGGTCTCTATCGACGGAAATGGCGGTACGGAAGCTTCGATGAGGTCGCCGCACTCGTGGTTGCCTCTCTGCTCGTCTCCGGGCTGCTGTTCATACTCAATGCCTACTATTTCGACGTCCGACCAATTCCACAGAGTGCGGTGATCGTCGGAGGCATACTCGGCCTCGTTCTGATGGCTGGTTGTCGCTACGTGTGGCGATTGACGTTGGAGCAGGCGCGCCGACCTGATGACCGATCGGCCGAACGGTTGCTCGTTTATGGCGCCGGCGAAGGCGGAATTCAAGTTCTCACGGCACTACTCCGTAGCAGAACATCCCCCTATGTTCCCGTTGGGCTGCTCGACGATGACCCGGCAAAGCAGCGCCTTTCGATCATGGGCGTATCCGTACTCGGGGGCCGTGATGCTCTGCCTGCCGGCACTGC
>JANOCR010000015.1:0-8509 GCA_031412355.1 Ilumatobacteraceae bacterium
GGTCATGCGCAGGTTGCTCGTCGAACGCGATTTCCCCGTCGACGAGATCAGGTATTTCGCGTCCAGTCGTTCGGCGGGCACCACGCTCGATTGGAAGGGCACCGACGTCGTCGTCGAGGACGCCGAGACCGCCGACTTCTCCGGCCTCGACATCGCGCTGTTCAGCGCGGGCAAGGCCACGGCGCTCGCGCTGGCGCCACGGGTCGCGGCCGCGGGTGCCATCGTCGTCGACAACAGCTCGGCCTGGCGCATGGACCCCGACGTGCCGCTCGTGGTGCCCGAGGTCAACGCGCACGCTCTCGACTCCATCCCCAAGGGCATCGTCGCCAACCCCAACTGCACCACCATGGCCTTCATGCCGGTGCTCAAGCCGCTCGACATCGAAGCCGGCCTCATCTCTTTGGTGGTCGCCAGCTACCAGGCCGTCTCGGGTGGCGGGCTCGCGGGCGTGGCCGAGCTCGACGAACAGGTGCAGAAGACCGCATCGACCGCGGCGTCGCTCACCTTCGACGGTCGTTCCGTCGAGTTCCCGCCGGCCAAGAAGTTCCCCAAGACCATCGCCTTCAACGTGGTGCCGTTCGCCGGTGCGCTCGTGAACGACGGCACCGAAGAGACCGACGAAGAGCAGAAGCTGCGCAACGAGAGCCGCAAGATCCTGGGCATTCCCGACCTGCGGGTCAGCGGAACCTGCGTGCGTGTACCGGTGTTCACCGGCCACTCGCTGAGCCTCAACGCCGAGTTCGAGCGCCCGATCACCGTGGCTCGCGCCGTCGAAGTACTTGGTGCGGCACCCGGCGTGGCACTCAGCGACATCCCCACACCGCTCGAGGCAGCGGGTCAGGACCCCAGTTACGTCGGTCGAATTCGCCAGGACAGCTCGGTCGACGACGGCCGCGGCCTGGTGCTGTTCGTCAGCAACGACAACCTCCGCAAAGGCGCAGCCCTCAACGCAGTCCAGATCGCGGAGCTGTTTCTCTAGGCGCAGGTGCAGGGGATGTTGCCGCAGCGCGGGCAGCCGCGTGCGTAGCGCTGGGCGGCCTCGTTCAGATCCACGCCGACTTGGTTGGCCAGCGACGTGAGCCAGGCCAGCACGTCGGCGAACTCGTGCAACTGTTGCTCGTGCGAGCCCTTGCGCACGGCTTGGGCCAGCTCGCCGACCTCCTCGGCCAGCCATGCAACCGAGCTGGGTACCCCGCGGGCCCGGTCACGTTCTCCGAAGGTCGCGTCGATCAACCGCTGAAATTCGTCGAGGTCCACGGCGGCGCAGGCTAGCGGTGGTACCGGGTCGGCTCTCTGCTAGAGCAGTGCAGCATGAATCGACATTTCACCCGGTGGCCACTCGTCGAGGGCTATCCCGACAGGCAGAGCTACGCGGCGGGTGACGTCGTCGAACTGCGGTGCAGCAGTCGAGTGCCGACAGTCACCGCGGTGGTGACCAGAGTTGGTCGCGAACGCGTCGAGGTGTGGCGACGCGACGCCGTCAACATCGGCGAGCATCCGTACCCCGACGACGCCTACGCCACCGGTTGCGGCTGGCCGGTGGCATTCACGATCGAGGTGGACCCGGCGTGGCCGTCGGGCTTCTACGAGGTCAGCCTCCAGGCACCAGGCGAGAGCGGCGCGCAGGCAAACGCTGAGGCGTTCTTCGTCGTGCGACCGGCGGCGCCGACCAGTGCCGACGCGATCCTCGTTCTCGCCACCAACACCTACAACGCGTACAACCAGTGGGGCGGGAAGTGCTTCTACAGCGGCGCGGTGAAGGTGTCGTTCGACCGGCCGTTGGAGCGCGGCTATCTCCGACGAGCCGCAGCGCCCGACGAGGTGGAGTACGACGGCCGCATGGCGAGCCTTCCGGTCGAGCCCGACGAAGAGCATCACCAGCTGCAGCAGTACCTCACCGAGTTCGAGTACCCGATGTGGTGCGCGTCGAGCAGCTGGCACAATTGGGAGCGGCGCTTTGTGCGGTGGGCAGAGAACGAGGGTTTGACGCTCGACTTCGCGATCAGCTCCGACCTCGAGTTCCACCCTGAAGTGCTCGACGGCCAGCGGTTGATGCTCAGCGTCGGCCACGACGAGTACTGGTCGTGGGGCATGCGCGATCGCGCCGACGAGTTCGTCGACGGAGGCGGCGCGTGGGCGATCTTCTCGGGCAACACATGCTTCTGGCAGGTGCGCTACGAGGACGACGGTCGCACGATGGTCGGGTACAAGGCCCGGGCCGAATCGAAGGATCCCGTCGCCGGCACGGCGGATCATCATCGCATCACATCGATGTGGTCGCTGCCCTCGATCGACCGTCCCGAGGCGCAGAGCATCGGGCTCAGCTTCACCCGAGGTGGCTACGCGCGCATTGGTCAGGCGACCCCGCGAAGCTCGGGCGGGTACAACATCCACCGACCCGATCATCCGGTGTTCGAGGGCACCGATCTGCGGTACGGCGACGTGTTGGGTGGACCGTCGCGAATCGTCGGCTACGAGGTCGATGGCTGCGAGCTCACCATGGTCAATGGTGACCCGGTGCCCACATACAACGACGGCACACCGGCCGGCCTCGAAGTGCTCGCCACCGCGCCTGCGCGCTTGATCTCGATCACCGACACGCACTGCGAGGCACCGAGGGCGTTGTGGGCCGACACCGACCCGCCCGGCGATCTCGAGGGCGTGGCCGCCGGGCTCTTCGGATCCGCGTCGCCTGAGAACGTCGCCCGCGTCGCCCACAACCACGCTGTGATCGGCACATTCGCCAAGGGCAAGGGCAGGGTGTTCAACGCCGGCACCACTGACTGGGCCTACGGCCTCGACAGCGACCCGCTGGTGCAGCAAGTGACGCGCAACGTGATCCGCTGGCTGACTACAGGCGGCTGATTAAATCGATTTTCGCTTTGGGCGCATGACACGGCGCTTCATGCGTCGACAAGTTGGAGTTGTCGTGGGTCGGTGCATGCCGGTCCGCGGCATGGTGCGTGCATCAATGTTCCGTCGGGCTTGCGAATCCGCAGGTCGTCGGCGTCGCCGATCAGTTGCCAGTCGGGTTTGTGTAAGTAGTGGTGATGTGTCGAACAGAACAGTCCGAGATTGATCAGGTCAGTTGGGCCGTCGTCTCGGATCACTTCGTCGAAGTGATGAGCTTCGCACCATCCGGGCGGCCGATCGCATCCTGGCCATCGACATCCGCCATCGCGAGCGACCATCGCGTAGTACTGGGCATCCGACGCAAGGCGTGTGGTGGTCCCGTAGTCGAGGATCGTTGACTTGCCGCGGGTCACGACCCGGTTTAGTTCAGCGTCGCAGCACAGCTTGCGGACTGCCTCGGCGGAGATCGTGGGCTCGATGCCGATGATCACCCCGCGGGCCGCGCCGCGCTCGACGACGGTCTCGAAGGGCACGGTCATCAACACCTTCGGACGCTCGCGTCCGCCGAGGACGGTCCCGGAATTGTGTGCCTTGCACAACTCGACGAACGCGTCGGCTATTCGGGTGTGATGCGGGCGACCTGTCTCGTCGGCGTAGGCGGCACCGGCGATGTGATCCAAGGCGGTGGTGACGGCGGCGACGTCGTCGGGCATCAATAGTCCTTTGACGGTGTACATCCCCTCACCGTTCGAGGTGAACGTGAGATGCCGTTTCACCCACGACGCTTCTTCTCGTTCGGCTTCGCCGGCGGTGTCGGTCAGTGCCAGCCAGCGCTCCAGCCCTCGCCGGGTGTCGCGCGGTGAGCCGGAGGCGATCTCCAACAGCAGTTCGGCATCACCATCAAATCCCTGTTGGTCGACCACGGCACCCAACAAGCGGAGGTTGTCGAGCGACAGTTCGCCGTCGGCCATCTTCTCGGCGACGATCGGTGAGGCGGCGAGGGTGCCGGCCAGGCAGACCTGATCGCGTGCCGAACGCATCGAGATGTGGGTTTCATTCGCCAACCAGGCTTCCATCGATGTCGCCCCAGCGACGCGCCAAATCTCGGCCTGCCCGACTGTGTGCACCACACGGGCGATCTCAGCCTCCAGGCGGGTCGCGACACGCCGCAGATCGACCACCAACGACGCTACATCGCTGCCAGACAACAGCGAAAGATCGGTTGCGGCATACTCCGACAGCGCCATCTCCAAGGCGGTGACTAGTTCCTGGGCCATGATCTCCCAGATATCGCCACGAACAAGTGTTCGCAACGTCTTGGACAAAGAATTTTAGAAGGTTTCGAGGTCCCACGCTGCAGGGTCCGTCCGGCGGCGCAGGACGTTCGCGAACCGAAGGTATCTCAGTCGGGGTGGGGAGATTTGAACTCCCGACCTCCACGTCCCGAACGTGGCACGCTAACCAAGCTGCGCTACACCCCGAAAGTGCTTGTGCAATCTATCCGACGGGTGCGGGTTCTTCCTCCGACGTTTCGTCTTGGGCTGGCTCGATCGGCTCGGCCGCTGCAGCTGGGGACTCGAGGATGGCACGCGCCGCCCGCTTCAGGCTCAGCGGGTTCAGCGGCTTCACCAGGTACCCGTCAGCGGCGCACCGCTTGGCGAGGTGGATGTCGGCTTGGCGATCGAGCAACATCAGCACGTTCACGTGCGGCAAGCGGCCAGAGCTTTCGTCGAGGCGCAGGGCCATGGTCACTGCCATGCCGCCCATCGAGCCGATCTGCAGATCGAGCACGGCGAGGTCGGGTGTGCGCTTTTCGACGACGTCGGAGACGTCGCGGCCGTTGCGGCACACGGTGAACGACACATCGGGCCCGCCGAGCGCGGCGGTGATGTCGTTGAGGACGTAGTCGGCGTCGGTTGCCACCAGGATGTGCACCGCGCCGACCCTACCGGCTGACCTGGGTGGCCGCTGAACCGGCGAACAGCAGCGAGCGGATCGTGTCGAGCGCCTCGAGCTCGTGCACATCGCCCGGCAGCAGTGGCACCCACGTCGGCTCCCGGCCGGTCTCGTGGACCAGCGGAGCGATCTGGGCGCGCTCGCCTACGGCCAGGGTGTGAAGCTGCGCCTGGTTGTCGTACAGCGCTGCGTCGGCCTGGCCCCGCGGCCGGCGGCCGGCTGGTGCGCCGAAATCGGGCGTCGCCCGATTGACGATGATCGCACCCACGACGAGGTCCTTGTCGACCAGTCGATCGGCGAAGAAGCGGGCCTCGTCGATGGTGTCGACACGCGGCGATGCCACCAATACGAAACGGGTGGTCTCTCCGTGCAGCAACTCGATCACATCGTCGGCGCGCTTGCGGAAGCCCGTCTCCATCCCGTCGAACGCTTGGAAGAACGCGAGCGCATCGGCGAGCACTTCGGTGCCGATCACCTTGCCGATCGATCGCAGCAGCGGTTGGGCAGCGATGCTGAGCACGCGCAGCCCGCGGCGCGTGGGCATCATCATCAGCTTGAACACTGGGTGATCGAGGAAGCGGGCCAACGTGCGCGGCGCGTCGAGGAAGTCGAGCGCGTTGCGAGTGGGCGGCGTGTCGACGATCACCAGATCGAACCGCTCGTCGCGGTGCAAGGCCAGCAGGCGCTCGGCCGCCATGTACTCCTGCGTGCCGCCGAGCGAGCCGGCGATGTTGCGGTAGAACGCGTTCGTCAGAATTCGGTTCGCCTGGTCGGGGCTAGCGGCGTGGGCAGTGACCAATCCGTCGAACGTCGTGGCCGTGTCGAGCATCAGCGCCCACAACTCACCGGACTCGCCGTCGAGGTCTGTGGCGATGTCGAGTTTGATCGGATCGTTGGTCAATCCTCCCGGCACACCCAGCGCGTCGGCCAGCCGTTTGGCGGGATCGATCGTCACGACGACGCAACGTCGTCCATTGCGCGCGGCCTGCAACCCCAGCGCCGCGGCAGTGGTGGTCTTGCCGACCCCACCGGAACCGCAGCACACCACCACCTCGGCGGTCGAGATCAGCACGTCGAGATCGGTCACGACTGCTCGCTCACTCGCTGCGAGAGCTCACGGATCGAGTCGCGATCCAGTGCCTGCGACGGCACGAGTGGAAGACGGATCTGCTCGAGGTTGAGTGTCTTGCCGAGCCGTGCCGCCTCTTGTCGATGCAGGGCGCGACGCGCGTTGCGGAACTCGGCGGCGGCTCGCAGCGACGTGTTGATCTTGGCCCGATCGACCGGCAGATCGTCGCCCTCGTCGAACGCATTGACGATAATCGGTCCCAGCCGCAAGCCCCCATCCTTGCGTAGCGCGTCAGCGGTCTCGATGACCTCGTTGACCGGTGTGGTCTCGGGCAGCGTCACCAGAATCACCTGACTGCGCGCCGGGTCATTCAGCAGATCGGCCACTTCGACGGCCTGACTGTGGATCGGGCCGCCACGGACCAGCTTCAGCAGGTTGGCGGGTGCCATCAGGAAGGTGATTGCGTGTCCGGCGGCCGGCCCGTCGACCACGATCAGGTCGTAGCTGCCGCTCTGTTCCAGTTGCTTGATCTTGCCGAGCACGACGATGTCGTCGATGCCCGGTGCCGCGGTGGCGACCACATCGATGACGCCACTGGTGGCCAAGCGTTTGGCGACGCGGCCGAGGCCGTGGGTGTCGAGGTATTCGGCCAGCGCAGCCGCCGGAGTAAGGGCCAGAGAAGGGATGTCGTCGCCGACCAACGACGCCAGCAGTGGCTTGCCGTCGAGCTCCACCACGAGCACACGAAGTCCCCGATCGGCTGCCGCGCGGGCCAAAACCGCGGTTACCGTGGTCTTCCCGACGCCGCCCTTGCCAGCAACGATGACAACATGGGCGTCGGTCAGGAACTGCAGCGGATTCACGCTCTTCGGAGGCACTTGTGCGCAGGCTAGCCATCACGATTCTCATCGCGCCCTTTGTCGGGCTGGCGGGTCTGTCGCTGTTGTCACCCTCTGCGCACGCGTCGACACCGGACACAGCTCCATCGGCCGCGACGGGAGACGTGACGGATGCGTCGCAGCTGGCGCCGGTCGACGTGCTGCAGGTCTCGGGAATCTTCGACAAGATCGTCGTGCGCTCGATCATCGAGGCCGTCGAGCGCGCCGAATCCAACGGCTCGGAGGCGTTGATCCTGCAACTCACCAGCCGCGGTGCCGTGGTGTCGCAAGACGAGATGGCCGCGCTCGTGCAGCGCGTTGCCGACGCCGAGGTGCCGATCGGGATTTGGGTCGGGCCATCGCGCTCGTCGCGCGCTTATGGGTTGCCGGCACAGTTGATGGCAGTCGCTGATGTCACCGCAATGGTCGGCGGCAGTCGCATCGGCTACATCAGTACCCCACTGCCGGTTGATGGCGAGCCGCTTAGCTTCGGCGAGGCCACGGTGGACCTGATCGACGGCTCGATGAGTTTCAACGAGGCGCGCGCCGCGGGCGTGTTGAAGCTCGACACCACCGACCAGGGGGTGCCGACGGTGCGCAACATGGTGCTGGCCATGGACGGCAAGACCATCGACGGCCGGTTGGTCAACACCGTCGTCAAGCAACTCAACGACAAGGGCGAAGAGCAGAACGTGTCGACGGTGCCCGTGTTCAGCGGACTCGGATTGTTCGACGAGCTCATGCACACCGTGGCCAGTCCACCGATGGCGTTCCTGCTGTTCGTGATCGGCATCGCCCTGCTGATCTTCGAGTTCTTCACCGCTGGTGTAGGCATCGGCGGCAGCGTCGGCGCAGTGTGCGCGGTCCTCGGTTGCTACGGCCTCGGCGCGCTCCCGACGCGACCGGTCGCGGTCGCGGTGCTCGTGCTGTCGATGCTCGCCTTTGCGATCGACGTGCAGGTCGGCATTCCCAGACTGTGGACTGCCGTCGGCATCGTGCTGTTCATCGTCGGCGCGTGGTATCTCTATCGACCTGTGCCCGGCAACGATTTGCGTCTCGGTTGGATCACGTTGATCGTCGCCGTCGGTGGTGTGATGCTGACGTTCATCGTCGGAATGCCATCGATGGTCCGCACACGCTTTGCCACGCCGACCATCGGACGCGAGTGGATGATCGGTCATGAAGGAACGGCTACGACCTCGATCGACCCTGAGGGCGTTGCGATGGTCAGCGGTGCTCGGTGGCGGGCACGCACCAATCGAGCTACCCCGATCACCGCCGGTGCGGGGCTGAAGGTCGTCGCGATCGACGGTGTCACGTTGGAGGTGGAGCCGGAGGAAGGCGCCGCGCGTGACTACCGTGAGCGGCGGGCCAAACAGTAAGACTTCGTGACTCGTGATCGTCGTTAACCAACGCACCTGGGTGCAAGACCGCCCGGCGGCGTACAGCATGGCCGGCGAAGGTATGCCGGTTGTGCTGTTGCACGGGTGGGCGTTGGCGCAGCACACCTATCGCAAGGTGATCGAGAAGATCGCCGAGCAGGGCTGCATGGTGATCGCACCGTCGATGCCCGGCTTCGGCGGCAGTGGCGATCTGAAGGGCGCCGCGTTCTCGATGAGCGGCTACGCCAAGTGGGTCGCCGACCTGCTCGACGTGTTGGAGATCGAAGAGCCGGCAGTGCTGGTCGGCCATTCGTTCGGTGGAGGCGTGGCCATCAAGCTCGCTCACGACATGCCCAAGCGTGCGCGTTCGC
>JANOCR010000016.1:0-8013 GCA_031412355.1 Ilumatobacteraceae bacterium
GGTGACCTGCCATTCGCCGGTCAGGCCAGGACGAACGCAGTGCCGCGGGTGTGAGCGCAGGCCGTAGTCGTCGACCTTCTCGCTGAGCTCGGGCCGTGGCAGCACTTCCTCTCGACCTTCCGGCAGCTCTACGACCAACGCATCGACCGCCAACGAAAGCTGCTGCGGGATCAGTTGCGCCTCACAGTGCTGTCGCGGTTCACCAACGCGATCGTGTTGGGTGCCGCCGGGGGACTGGTGTTGGCGTTCGTCGACAGCGGGCGGTTGACGATCGCCGAGGCAGGCACTGCGTTGGCCGCCCTTGCGCTGCTGGCGACAAGGGCCAACGGTGCTGTGGCCGCGTTGTCGTCGACGTACGAACATGGGCTGTTCCTGACCGAGACGTTTGCGTTCCTCGACGAGTTCGCACCCGCCGGCGGCCACCCGTCGGCCGTGCCGGTGCCGCCGTTCAACGGTGTGCGCCTCGACCACGTTTCGTTCCGCTATCCCAGCGGCGACAGCGACGCAGTCAGCGACATCGATCTCGAGGTCAACCCGGGTGAGGTCGTGGCCCTGGTCGGGCCGAACGGGTCCGGCAAGACGACGGTCTCGAAGTTGCTGGCCCAGTTGTTCCGGCCGAGCGCGGGTCGCATGTGGTGGGGCTCGGCCGACACTGCCGACCTGCCTGCTGCGGGACTGCGCGAACAGATCGCCGTGATCTTCCAGGACTTCGAACGGTACGAACTGACCCTTGCGGAGAACGTCAGCCTCGGTCGCGTCGATGCTGCCGGCGACGATGCGCGCCTGCACGCCGCGCTGACCGACGCCGATGCCGGCAAGGTCGGCAGCGAGCACGGTGCCGACCTCGACACACTGCTGGGGCCCCGTTGGATCGGTGGCACCGACCTGTCGATCGGCCAATGGCAGCGGTTGGCCATCGCCAGGGTGTTCTATCGTGACGCGCCGCTGTTGATCCTCGACGAGCCGACGGCGTCGATCGATGCGCAGGCCGAGGCCGACACCTTCGCCAGCCTGCGGCGTCTGGCCGCCGGCCGGGCAGTCGTGGTGGTCTCGCATCGCTTCTCGACGGTCGCAACGGCCGATCGAATCTACGTGCTCGACGGCGGGCGGATCGTCGAGCACGGCACGCACCCTGCCCTGCTGGCTGCAGGCGGCACCTATGCCCGCCTGTTCAACCTGCAAGCCTCGTCATACCTCGGCCGCCAGCCGACCGACCTGTGATGGTGTAGATAGTTTTGTCTACCTGATTGTATACTCGAATCGTGAGTACGACCATCCGGGTGAGTGATGAGACGCGGGATCGATTGGCCAGGCTGGCAGAGGCTGATTCCCGCACGATGACGTCGATCCTCGACGACGCTCTCGACGCTCTCGAACGACGCAGGTTCTTTGCTGCGTTCAACGAGCGATTTCGCCAGTTGCGCAGCGACGACGAGGCCTGGAGTGCGATCGAGTCGGAACGCGCCGGCGAGTCGACAACTCTCGCCGATGGCACTCGTTGATCGCTCGCCACGGAGAGGTCTGGCTGCTTGATTTCGGAGAGCCGATCGGCCGAGAGCAGGCGGGCCGACGCCCCGCTGTCATCGTCTCCGACAACGACATGAACGAGGGTCCCTCCGCATTGGTCATCGTCGTCCCTGTCACGTCGACTCGACGCGATCTTCCCTCGCACGTCGAACTCGACAGCCCGCATACAGGATTGGACCAGGTCAGCTATGCCAAATGTGAAGACATCAAGTCAGTCTCAGACCACCGATTGGTGATCAGACTCGGCATCGCATCAGAGGAGGCGATGTTTGGAATCAAACGCGTCTTGCGATTCTTGCTGGCGCTCTGAAGGATCTACCAATATCTACTGATGTATAGCTCGTTGCTTTATATCTCACTAGATGTTGTTAGACTCGTTGCGTGGATCCGGTTCGCAACCCCTACTCGCCCGGTGCCGGGCTGCGACCGGTCGAACTCGCCGGCCGCGACAGCGAGATCGCCAGGTTCGAGGTCTTGCGGGCGCGTGCCCGGCAACGCCGCAACGACCAGAGCATCGTGTTCTATGGGTTGCGCGGCGTCGGCAAGACGGTGCTGCTCAACGAGCTCGCCGAGGCGGCGCGGGCAGATGGCTGGATCGTTGCCAAGGTCGAGGGGGACTCCAGCGGCACGCGATCGCCCTTTCGCAGCCAGATCGCACAGTCGTTG
Source organism: Ilumatobacteraceae bacterium (assembly GCA_031412355.1). Taxonomy (GTDB): domain Bacteria; phylum Actinomycetota; class Acidimicrobiia; order Acidimicrobiales; family Ilumatobacteraceae; genus JAENVT01. Next base: position 2,194 of record JANOCR010000016.1, read on the forward strand.
AACGTGGCGCTGCGGCAGGTGCGTGGCCAACGGGCCAAGGGCAGCCGCATGAAGGCCGCGCTGCGTACGTTCAAGTCGTTCTCGTTGAAGGCCGCGCCCGACGGCACACTGTCGGTCGGGATCGAACTGGAAGCCGACCTCGGCCGAGCAGACACGGGCTCGCTGCAGGTGGATCTGACCGACCTCGCCCTCGACCTGGGCGACGCAGCGATCGAGCTCGACTGCGGCGTCGCCTTGATCATCGACGAGATGCAGGACCTGAAGGCGGATGAACTCGCCGCTATCTGTCAGGCATGCCACGAGGCGGGACAGCAGAACAAGCCGTTCTTCATCGTCGGCGCCGGCCTGCCGAACCTGCCCGGCATGCTCGCCGAGGCACGTTCGTATGCCGAGCGACTGTTCCAGTACTCGACGATCGGCCCGCTGCCGTCGGCCGAGGCCGCCATCGCGCTGACCCGGCCAGCTCAGCAGGAGAACGTCGAGTGGACCGACCCTGCAGTCGCGCTGGTGGTCGCCGCCGCCGACGGCTACCCATATTTCCTCCAGGAGTTCGCCAGCGCGGCGTGGGACGTGGCGTCGAGCTCGCCGATCGACCGCGACGATGCCACCGAGGGGGTTCGCATCGGCAAGGCGCGCCTCGACGCCGGCTTTTTCCGGTCGCGATGGGAGCGAGCCACACCTGCCGAACGCGACTACTTGTCGGCCATGGCGGCCGACGGCGACGCGCCGAGCCAGTCGGGCGAGGTGGCCCGGCGGCTGCAGAAGCTGCCGGCGCAGCTGGGCCCGGTGCGCGCCAAGTTGATCTCCAAGGGATTGGTCTTTGCACCCGAGCACGGCTCGATCGCGTTCACCGTGCCGGGGATGGCCGACTTCATCGCTCGCCAAACGACGAGTGAACGCCAAGGAAGTCAGGGCGCTTGAAACATGCCCGGGAATCGCAACGCCAGCCACGGGCGACGGCCCCATGCGACCGCTTGCCCGGTGAGTATCGGCTTTGCCAACCCGGCGCGCTTGTAGCCGACGCGCAGAAACGCAGCGGGGTCCAGCGACATGCGCACATCGGCGCGTTTCGCTGGACCTTGCGTGACCGACAGCGTTCCCTTGTCGAACGCGAATGTCACGGTTTCGTAGCCGCGAAACCGAACCTCGTAGGTCGCCTTGACGTCACGGGTGGATCGTTCGTCGAGCACCAGCGGCGTGACGGCGACGAAGAAATCGACCACCGGCAACGCGTCGCGGCGCTCGATCGGCCACTTCTGCCCTACTGTCCCGGCGAGATCGCAACCGTGGAACAGGAACTCTCCCACGACGGATCCGAGGAACGCAGTAACAGGCAGCGATTGGCCGCCGTGCCACGTCACGACGTCGCCGGCCCGCGTTCCGACGGCGGCCAGCATGCGGGCCATCTCGGCGTCGATCTGATCCGCCATGGCAACCAGGTCGTCAGTTGTCTCGGCCTCGAGCCGTTGCTGGTTGGTCTCTTGGCGCCGGTCCAGCGACTCGTAGGGGCTCGGCTCGCCCTCGGCCATCTGCCGATAGGCCACGCTGCCGCTGGCCAGATGGGCGGCGAGGTCGCGAATCGTCCACGACAGCCCCTTGACCTGCTGGGTGTCGTCGAGCCCCGACCGCAGCAGTTGCGTGAAGCGCGCCCGCGTGCGTTGCACCGCAGCCACCGCGTGGTTGACCGATCCAGCCATGATCTCGTCTCGCTACCGCTTGCCGCCGGGTTCCCACAGGGTGGCCGCGTAGTTGAGCTCGAGGTTCTCGTCGATCGATTCGGACGAGAACTCGCTGATCGTCGGGATCTGGTCGCGAAGTATGCAACCGAGCGAAGGCACGGTGGCTGGGTCAGGCCACGACTCGGAGGTCCACAGCTCGCTGCGACGAAAGGCCTTCGCGCAATGCATGTACTGCTGCGTTACGGCGACACCGATCGCCGCTTTCGGGCGCCGGTCCTTCACTGCACACGCGTCGAGCACGGATGGATCGGTTGTCAGGAAGGCGTGCCCGTTGACGCGCAGTGTCTCGTCGACACCGGGCACGAGGAACAGCAGGCCGATTCCCGAACCATTGACGATGTTCGTGATCGAGTCGAGCAGGTTGTTGCCGGCGAGATCGGCGATGGCGAGGCGCTGATCGTCGAGCACCACCACGAAACCGGGCGGGCCACCTTTGGGCGACACATCGCCGGAGCCGTCGGGCGACGACGTGCCGATGAGCACGAACGGTGAGGTCTCGATGAACGTGCGGGCATGTTGATCGAGGCTTCCGAGCACCTTCTGGCGTGTCGTTTCCGCCGGCATGCGGTAGAGGTCGCGCAGCTCGGTTTCGCTGTGGATGATGTTGTCGAACAACGGCTTACTCATCTGCGGAACCGTAGCGCCCGAGCCATCGTTCGACGTCGGGCAATACCGCCGGCCAGGGCGGGCCGTGGGGAACTGCCAGGCGGGCGACTGGCAGGTTCGCGGCCAGGTCGGCAGCAACCGAGAAATGCCTCTGGATCAACGCCGGGTCGACCAGGCCGGCGCTGAACACCTGACCGAGCAGGGCGGCGACGGCCGTTGCACCCTCGACGGGTTCCAACGTCACGGCATCGCCGGTCGAGCGGTCGCCCAGCAACAGCAGTCCGACGATCGGCGAGGGCTCGGGTAACGGCTGCATGGCCACGACGGTTCGACCGTCGCCTTCCATCCGGCTACCGATTCCGGTCGGGGCGAGTTCTGCACTCGGCTGACGCAGGCGCAACCAGGGGGTGCCGATGGCCTGGCGTTCCGCGGTGACGCCTGTCTGGTCGTCGCTGATGAACCCGGCGCCGTCGGCCAGCAGCAACGCGGTGGTGGTGCTCTTTCCGCCGTGCCCATCTGCCAACAGCAACACCGCGCCGTTCTGGGTCTGCACAGCGCCGGCGTGAAACACGGCTTCGCCGCGCATCATCCGCACGATGGGCAGCACGTGTCGCTCGAGTTGGAATGCCAACCATTCGTCGCCGACATCGAAGGCCGGCCGCACCGAGCACATCGACAGGCTGGCATCGAGCCACACCGTGGCGACGTCGTAGATGCGGATCTCGACGGTGTCGTCGTAGCGCGCCGCCGACACCCACCAGCCGTCGATGTCGTCTTCGAGGTGCTGGATCAGGTCGCCTGCGGGCAGTGCGGTGTCGTCGACATCGTCGGCTGGCAGGTAGCTGACGGTCGAGGTTCCGAACACGCCGTAGAGTCTGCCCGGTGCGCGACGGATCGGCAGTGTTGCCAGCGGCGCAATGGTCCAATACGGGCCAGCCTGCCGCGAACGTCGGCATCACGGAGGCAGATCTCGCACGTAGCGCACCTCGTGGATGGCGGCGCCGGCGACCTCGTCGACGCGTTCGATCCCGTCCGCTTGCCAGCCCTCCCGCTCGTAGAAGCGTCGGGCACGAGGGTTCTGGTCAACGACCCACAGTGCCGCAGCTCGATGGCCTTGGTCGGCGAGTGTGGTCAGCGCGGCCGCATGCAGCGCCACGGCAGCACCGGTACCGAAGGCGGCCGGGTCGGCGTTCAACATCCACAGTTCCCCGGTCGGGTCGTCGGGTTCCGTGCGACCCCGCAACGGCCCGACCGAGCACATGGCCATCAGCCGATTGTCGCTCGAGACGACCATCACGGTGGAACCGCCGGCGCCTTCGGCGAGCGCCGTTTCCCAGCCTTGTCCGATCACCTTTGGGTCGAGCCCTGCGAGATAAGCGTCGGTCATGATGCCGGCATAAGCGGCGCGCCACGCGGCAACGTGGATGGCACCCATCCCGGGGCCATCTTCAGGTGTTGCGCGTCGAACGACGAACGTCATCGCTCAAGTGTGTCGCACGGCGAGCAACGCCGACCGCACTGAACACACGGAGGTGATTGTTGCACGCACCACCAACCCGTTCAGCCGGGGTCGCACACCACCGGCTGGTCTTGACTGTTCATGAGGACTCGACCGCTGGCGTCGTAATAGAACGGGTAGTAGATGCCGTTTGGGCCCACGAAGGTGCTGTAGTCCTCCTCGTTGTCGCGCAAGATGCGACCGATCGCCAGGCACATCTCATGCGCGGCTTCGTCACTCTGAAAAGGCCCGAAGAAGTAGTGGTCCAACTTCGGGTAGATACAGCCGGTGCCAAAGTTGGTGTGTAGCTCGCCGACTTCTGGCGCCGCTTGCACCAACTGCTCGGCCTGCGCCACGAACGTCGGTCTGTCTGCTTCCTTGGGGTTGCGTCCCGCGATCAGCACGACGAACGGCGCGCATGCCGGATTCTGGCCAGTCGTGCTTGCGGGCGTGCTTGCAGTCGTGTCGACAATGACTGTGGTTGGCGGCGCGGGTCCCGCGCTTGCCTCACTCTGTTCGTCGGGACGTTGGGAGAAGTAGATGAGACCCCCGATGGAGATCAATATTCCCAGGAGCAGAACGGTGGTGACACCTGAGCCACCGCGTCCGCCGTTGCGATAACGGAGCTCTCGTTTGTGTCGGCGCGACTCGCTGGCACTGTTGATGATCTGCGCCACGATCAAGCAGACGCCGGTGACGACCGCGGCAATCACGCCAGATTGGTCAGAGATCCCTACCAGCGCATACCCCAGTATCGCCGAGGCGGACATTGTGAAAGGCTAACCGCCGCCGTTGGTGACGCTTGGGGACCGGCGGTGCGACGGCAGGGGGTGCCATGGCGACCGAGGACGATGTCAAGCTCGATCGAGACGACTCACTTATCAAGACGTACCGATACCTGCGCGTGGCGATGGTGCTGTTGGTCGTCGTGCTCGGTGTGTCGATAGTTATCGAGTGGCGCAAGACCGTCGGAAACTGTTTGCAGGGTTCGATCAGTGCCTACTACTACACGCCGGTACAGCCGATCCTGGTGGGCGCACTGTTGGCCATTGCAACCTGCCTCGTCGCCGTGAAGGGCAACACCACGTGGGAGGACACAGCGCTGAACCTCGGCGGGATGCTGGCACCGGTCGTCGCGCTCGTGCCCACGTCGGGCACGGGCAGTTGCATGTCGGTGCCGTTCGCCGGCCAAGAGACGGGACCAGGGATCGCCAACAACTTCGTCGCGCTGATGATCGGCGGCACCATTGCGGCGGCCGTGGGATTGGCGACCGCGTGGATCGATCAAAAGGCTGCGACGAAGGAGAATCCGAAGAAGCCAACATGGGTCGGGCTGGCGCTGGCATCGGCTCTTATCCTCGGCGCAGTTGTGTGGTACAACGCGTGGCACGGTTCGTTCCTTAAGGGCGCCCACTTCACCGCAGCGATTACGATGTTCGTGTTCGTCGGTTGGGCTTCGGGCACCAATGGCTTCCGCCTCGGTCGTTTCGGGTGGAACCCGCTTCGATGGCTCTCTGCAAAGGAGGGTGGCTGGGCTCGCCTGTATCGGTTCGTGCCGATCGGGATGGTCGTCGTCGGCGGCGCGATCGGTCTGATCGGCTGGCTGACCGACAGCGCGCACACGGTGTTCGTTCTGGAGGTGGCCGAGATCGGGTTCTTCACGCTCTTCTGGGCCGCACAAACCATCGAGCAGTGGAATCGCGGCATCCGCTCTGCCTAGACCGAGAGTCTTCGCGTCGCCGACGAGCCGAATGACACAGGAATCGTCGGCAGTGGACCCGAACCGGCTCGGTGCCAACCGGCGAGGGCCGGCAGCCGCTTCGCGGCCTGCCCGGCGACTTCGGGACCGACGCTGTTGGAGAGGGACAACCGGTCATGAGGGGATGCGGTAGCGGAGGCGTACGACGCCGTTGTTGAATCGGTGTTCGTCGAGTAGTTCGAGGTGGGTGCGCAAGCCCGCCGGCAGGGCCGGTTTGC
>JANOCR010000017.1:0-6093 GCA_031412355.1 Ilumatobacteraceae bacterium
TACCGCATGCTGTTCACCCGCGGTAATGCGCAACCGGGCGAGACCGTTCTGATCCAAGGTGCGGGCGGCGGTGTGGCCACGGCCGCTGCGGCCCTAGCCCGTGCCGCGGGGTTGCGTGTCGTCGTCACCAGTCGCTCCGCCGACAAGCGGCAGCGGGCATTGGCGCTCGGTGCGCACGAAGCCGTCGAGTCCGGCGCCCGCTTGTCGGCACCCGTCGATCTGGTGATCGAGACGGTGGGCGAGGCGACCTGGAAGCACAGCCTGCGCAGTGTTCGGCCGGGCGGCAGGATCGTGGTGTCCGGCGCGACGACCGGCAGCGACCCCAGCGCCGATTTGGCCAGGGTCTTCTATCGGCAGATCTCCATCATCGGGGTCAGCGGTGCCAGCCGCGTCGAGACCGAGCAACTGTTGCGATTCATGGAATCCGCCGACCTGCATCCAGTGGTCGACTCCGTCTATCCGTTCGAGCAGATCCACGATGCGTTCGAGCGCGCCCAGCAGCCGGACCTGTACGGAAAGGTCGTAGTTCGGGTGGGCCAGTCATGACAGTTCTGCTTCCATCGTTGAGTGGCGCATTCGGCGACCACGATGCTGCGATCAGCGTCGACGGCGAGTCCGTGTCATGGGCGCAGTTGCTCGACCGCGCGGGTGCCGTTGCGCAGCACCTCTCGGGCATGCCGGCGGTAGCGCTGCGTGCCACACCCACCCTCGACACGGTCGTGGGGGTTGTCGCCGGTCTGATTGCCGGCGTGCCCGTCGTGCCGATGCCGGCCGACGCCGGCCCGATGGAGCGCGCGCACATGTTGCGCGACTCTGCCGCGGCGGCGACGATCGGTGACCCGCAGTGGCCAGAGGTCACGCTGCCGCAAGTGCCTGTCGGCGGCATATCCGAATGGACCGGCGCCGAGCCGCCCAGCGACGCGACGGCGCTGATCATGTACACCTCTGGCACGACGGGTCTACCGAAGGGTGTCGTGCTGTCTCGCCGCGCCGTGGCCGCCGATCTCGACGGCCTGGCCGAGGCGTGGCAGTGGACGCCCGACGACACGCTGGTGCACGGCCTGCCACTGTTTCATGTGCACGGCCTGGTGCTCGGCGTGCTCGGCGCGCTGCGGGTGGGAGCACGTCTGGTGCACACGGGAAAACCGACCGCGCAGGCGTACGCGGCCGCCGATGGCACGATGTACTTCGGAGTGCCGACAGTGTGGGGCCGGGTCTGTTCGGAGCCCGCCCTCGCCGGTGCGTTGCGCGGTGCTCGGCTGGTCGTGTCGGGGAGCGCGCCGTTGCCCGTGGCCGTGTTCGAGCAGATGCAAACATTGATCGGTCAAGCACCGGTCGAGCGCTACGGCATGACCGAGACCCTCATCACTGTGTCGACGCGCGCCGATGGCGAGCGGCGACCTGGCTGGGTCGGTGTGCCGATCGCCGGAGTCGAGAGCCGATTGGTCGACGACGCAGGCAGCGTGATGGTCAACGACGGCACGACGATCGGCGAGTTGCAGATTCGTGGGACGACCATGTTCGACCAATACCTCAACCGGCCTGACGCGACGATCGCCTCGTTCGATGGCGACTGGTTCCGCACCGGCGATGCCGCCGTCATCGACGACGGTGGCTTCCATCGCATCGTCGGGCGCCAGTCGATCGACATCATCAAGACCGGCGGGTTCAAGGTTGGTGCCGGTGAGGTCGAAGCTGCGTTGCTGACGCACCCCGGTGTCACCGAAGCTGCGGTGATCGGGGTCAGCGATGCGGACCTCGGCCAGCGAGTCGTGGCCTTCGTCGTCGGCGACGGCCTCGAGACGGCCGACTTGATCAACCACGTGGCCGCGCTGCTGTCCGTGCACAAACGCCCCCGCGAAGTTCGGATTGTCGACACGCTGCCGCGCAACGCCATGGGCAAGGTACAAAAGACCCTGCTCGGCTAGGGTTCGGTGAGCTACACGAGGTGGGTGACGAGGTCGCCGATACCTTCGATCGTGCTGGTCAAGACGTCGCCGGGGTGCAGGAACCGCGGCGGTTTGCGGGCGTAACCGACGCCCTCGGGTGTTCCGGTGAAGATCAGGTCGCCCGGCAGCAACGGGCACAGCGCGGAGAGGTACTCGATCAGGAACGGGATGTCGAAGATAAGCATCGACGTGCGCGACGACTGCAGCGTCTCCCCGGCTAGTGAGCTGTGGATGGCCAGGTCGTGCGGATTGTCGAACTCGTCGAGCGTGACCAGCCATGGCCCGGTCGGGCCGTAGCCGTAGCGCGACTTGCCAAGGCTCCATTGAGGCGCTGGCCCAGTGCGTTGCAAAACGCGATCGGACAGGTCCTGGCCAACCGTGTAGCCGGCGACGTACGACATTGCATCGGCAGAGTTGACCCGAAACGCGCGGCGGGCGATGGCGACGACGAGCTCGATCTCCCAGTCGGTGTCGACCGGAAGTTCCACGGCATGCGACGGGCCGACTATGCAGCTCGGCCACTTCGTGAACACGGTCGGCTCGTCGGGCACGCTGAAGATGCCTTCCTGCGCGTGTGCCGTGTAGTTGAGGCCGATCGCGAACACCTGCGGTGGACGCGGCACCGGCGCGTGAAGCTGTTGCGCGTCCACCTCACCGGCTCCGTTTGCATTGACCGACTCGCCCCACTGGGCCAGCGCATGCCAATCGTCGAACATGCGCTGAGGCTCCGACGAGAAACGATTGTCGCTGGCCGACGCGACGTCGACCACTGCGCCGTCGACGAACGTGCTGAGGCGGCCAGCGAGGTTGAAGAGGCGCATTGCACGTAGAGCATATGCGCCGGTCTCGGGAGCCCGGGCTGTGCTGACAACTAATTACATATTTCCTATCGACGGCTTCGATTTGTGTGACTATTCTGTCTCCATATGAAAATCGAGTTCTTTCACACGATGAACTACTGGGGGCAGCATGGCGAGTCGTGGCCGGCACCACCCCGGATCTGCGAGACGGAGTTCGTCAGTGCCACCATCGAACACGGATTGATCGAGTGTGGCGCTGCGCTCGATGCTGGTTTCGACGCCTTGAACTTCGCCGAGCACCACTACTCGCCGAAGCAGCTGACGCCGAACCCGATCATCTTCGCTGCCGTTGCCGGCCGCCGGTTCCCGGGTTCGCAGATCGGCGTGTTCGGCACCGACTTGCCGTTGAACAATCCGGTGCGCATAGCCGAGGAGTATTCGATGCTCGACAACCTGCTCGACGGCCGCCTGCGCATCGGCATGCTGCGCGGCACACCCAACGAATACCTCACATACGGATCGAATCCGTGGGAGTCGCGCGAACGCTACGAGGAAGGGATCTTGCTGCTCAAGGCGTGCTTCACCGAGCCTGAGCCGTTCGGCTGGGAAGGCCGTTACTACCGCTTCCGCAACATCGCGGTGTGGCCGCGGCGGGTGCAGGACCCGCATCCTTCGATCCTCATCTCGGGCAACAGCAAGGACGGCGCCATCTTCGCCGGCCGGCACGGCCTCGACCTCGGCTTTTCGTACATGACTGCCGAGAAGTGCGCCGAGCACGCCGCGCTCTACCATCAGGCCGCCGCCGAGGCGGGCTGGGAACCGACCGCCGACAACGTGCAGTACCGCCACTTCATGTACGTCACGCCGACGGACGACGAGGCCCAAGAGACGATGAAATCGCTGAGCGGCGGCGGATTGATGAGCCTGTTCAAGGGTGCCTCGCCCGACATCATGATGACCATGGCCCAGATCGGTGCTGCGTTGGGTGGAGTGCCCAAGCACGTCAAGATCGAACCGTCGATGGCGCCTTCGATGGTGATGGGCCCGCCGTTGTACGGAAGCCCGGAGACTGTCCTGAGCCGGATCAAGGAGATCCACGACGTCTTGGGCATGGGTCGCCTGGAGGTATCGCTCGGAACCATCAATCCACTGTCCCACGAAGCGATGCTGTCGAGCCTGAAACTGATCGGCGAGGAAATCGTGCCGGTTCTCCACGACATGGGGGTGGCGGCATGACCGACACGGAAGTTCGAGCACCTGGCTCCGCATTCGTCGAAGGCTTCGTCGACGCAGCGGGATTCACCGTGCGGTACCTCCAGGCCGGTGACGGTCCGGTAGTCGTGCATCTGCCGGGTGCCGGCGGACCGCTGATGACGTACGCGCTCGACGCGCTAGCCGAGCGATTCCGAGTGATCGTGGTCGAGTATCCCGGCTGGGGGGCACAGCCCAACGATGTCGGCGACTTCGACGGTCTCGCCGACCAGGTCGCCGAGATTGCAACGGCACTCGGGCTCGAGCGCTTCCACTTGATGGGCACGTCCTTCGGCGGGGCGTGCGCCCTGCACTTCGTTGTCCGGCACAGCGACAGGGTGGAATCGCTGGTGCTCGAGTCGCCCGCCAAGTTCCGCGAGTCGTCGAACGATCCGTCAACTCTGGCACCGCCCGACTTCGTCAAGGCGTTCAGGTCGCACCCCGATCGGTTGCCGCACATGAGCCCACCCGACCCCGAGTTCATGGCCCGCGTGTGGCCCACGGTGATGCGGTTGATGGGCGACGGGTCCGACGACGGAATCGGTGCTCGGCTGGTCGACGTACCTACCCGCACGCTGATTCTCTTCGGTCGCGACGATGGGATCATCAATCCGATCAACGGCCGAACCGTACGGCGGCTCATGCGCAACTCGTCGCTGCAGTACGTGTACGACGCGGCCCACGACATCCAGGCGGATCGTCCCGAGGCGTTCGCCGACGTCGTGGGCGATTTCCTGGGGCGAGGTATGAACTTCTTGATCAACGACCAAGATGGCCTGATCAATCCGTAGTCGCTACCGTTGGCAGCGATGAGCCAGGGTCGCAGTCGTGAGCGTCAGTTCTCGGTGGCCGACGTCGCCGCCGAGGCTGCAGCACGGTTCACCGAGTTCGGCGAACTCGACATGCCGCGGTTCCAGGTCGGATTCCCGCCGCAGCATCTGCTGCTTGCCCTGCTGGCCGACTACTGGTCGGGACGCACAGAACCACTGCCGTCTGCTGCACTCGTGGATCTTCTCGCCGAGTTCGACGTCAACCCGTCAGGCGCTCGAGCAGCGCTCAGCCGGCTGTCGATACGCGGTCTGCTCGTCGGCACCAAGGACGGCCGCAACACCTTCTATCGAGTGGCCGACGGGTTCCGTCATCTGCTGCCCTACGGCCCCATCCACACGCGCGCGTTCGCCAAACCACGACCCGAGTGGGACGGGATGTGGACGATGGTCGCGTTCACGGTGCCCGAAGACCAGCGCCGGCTGCGACCTATGTTGCGTGGCCGTTTGCAGTCGCTCGGGTTCGCCCCGCTCTACGACGGCCTGTGGGTGTCGCCACACGCTCCCGGCAGCGAACTCGACATCGCCCTCGAGATCGCACCCCCTCGTTCGTGCACTGTGATTCGGGCAACGGAGTTGCCGCTTGACACCCGCTTGTCGGTCGCGTCGGCGTGGAACCTCGATGACCTGGGCGAGTCGTACGCCGAGTTCATCCGCGTCTTTCGACCGGTGCAGCGCCGTCTCGAAAGCGGTCGGATCGGCCCAACCGAGGCGTTGGTCAGCCGCACCCGGGCGACGTATCGGTGGTTCGTCTTCGCCGTCACGGACCCGGATCTACCCAAGGCGTTGTTACCGAACCGCTGGCCACGGGCTGCCGCCCACGATCTTTTCGTCGGTCTGGTCGATGGCCTGGCCTCGCTGGCAGTCGATCGGGTACGTGAGATCGTCGCCGCGTATCACCCTGACCTGGGCAAACTCGTTGCCCTCCGGCCTCCGCCGTAGCGTCAATCCGATTCACTTGACACGGTGACACCACCGGGGGCGAGCCCTGCCGTCGGCTCCTAGAATGGGTCGACATGGATCGGCGTTGTGTCGCTGCGGCGATCGTGGTGATGCGTCTCGCTGGTCCAGACCGACCTCGAGATCGCCATCCGATTGATCGACCCCGTGCTCGGCGTGCAGTTTGCGATCGGCGAGTTGTCGTGGTTGAGCGACTTCGCCTAGGCGTTCGTGTCCGGGGGCTGAGGTGGCGGGTCGCTCGAATCCGCCCATCAATCTGAACATGGCGATCGCACCACCGAAGAGCGCGACGCCGAACAATCCGGA
>JANOCR010000018.1:0-7321 GCA_031412355.1 Ilumatobacteraceae bacterium
GTCTCGTTGAGCTGACGGCGGATGAACGATTCGAGCAGTTCGATCGAGTGCCGGCTGTTGGTGCGGGCCACGCCGATGTAGTTGCAGAACGCGCGAATGGCCGCCGGCGGGTAGCCGCGACGGCGAAGACCGCGCAGCGTCGGCATGCGCGGATCGTCCCAACCGTCGACGACTCCGTCGGCAACCAAGCGCGCCAAGCGGCGCTTCGACGTGATGGTGTGCGTGAACTCGAGCCTGGCGAACTCGGTCTGTCGTGGCTTGTCGCCCGGAAGGGGCAGATGGTCGAGGTACCAGTCGTACAAGGCACGATGGCTGTCGAACTCGAGGGTGCACAGCGAGTGGGTGACGCCTTCGATCGCGTCGCTCTGCCCATGCGCCCAGTCGTACGTCGGGTAGATCACCCACTCGTCGCCGGTGCGCCAGTGGTGGCCACGGCGAATGCGGTACATCACCGGATCGCGCATCTGCATGTTCTCGTGCTGCATGTCGATCTTGGCCCGCAGTACTCGCGATCCGTCTTCGAAATCGCCGGCACGCATGCGTCGCAGCAGGTCCAAGTTGTCGTCGACCGAGCGGTCGCGGTAAGGGCTCTCGACGCCAGGTTTGCCGTAGCCGCCGCGCTGCGCTGAGATGGTCTCGCCGTCTTGATCGTCGACATATGCCAGCCCGTGCGAGACGAGGTGCTCGGCCCATTCATAGAGCTGTTCGAAGTAGTCGGACGCATACAGCGGATCGCCCGGAGGGAATCCCAGCCAGGTGAGGTCATCGATCATCGACCCGGCGAACTCGATGTCTTCGGTGTCTGGGTTGGTGTCGTCGAACCGAAGGTTGCACACCCCGCCGAACTCCTCGGCCACCTCGAAGTCGACGCATATGGCCTTGGCGTGGCCGATGTGGAGGTAGCCATTCGGCTCCGGTGGAAACCGCGTCTGCACGCGGCCGCCGAAGTTGCCGGCTTCGATGTCGGCACGCACGAGGTCACGGACGATGTCGAACCCAACCCCGTTTGGGTGTTCGTCGGCTCTGGTGTCGCTGGTGCTCATTGCTCGGACATTCTTGTCGGGGAACATGTGGAACCCACGAACGTATCGGGGTTCACCTGGATACCGTCGACGCCGTGGATTCTGTGGTGGTCAAACCGCTGCTGCGTGGTTGGTCGCATGTGCTCGCGTTCACCGCCGTAGCGGTGCTCGGGATCATCATGGCGTCGGTCGCCGGAGCCTCGTTCAGCGAGCGGATGTGGCTGGTCGTGTACGTCGCCGGCACCCTGACGATGTTCGGGATTTCGGCGCTGTACCACTGCCTGCGCTGGCAAGATCGTGCCCGGTCGATCATGCGTCGGCTGGATCATTCGGCGATCTTCCTGGCCATCGCCGGCGCATACACGCCGATCATGGCGGTGGCACTCGACGGCTGGCAGAAGGGCGTGGTGCTGTGCGCGGCTTGGGGTGGGGCTGTGATCGGCATGACGCTGGAGTGGTTGCCCTTCGACGTTCCCCGCCCGCTGTTCACTGCTATCTACGTGATCGTCGGCTGGTCGGCGGCAGTCGCCTTCAATCAACTGAATCGCAACCTCGGCACCGTCGGTTTCGGGCTGGTGCTGGGCGGGGGGCTGCTGTACACCATCGGCGCGGTCGTGTATGCGCTCAAGCGCCCGAACCCGTGGCCACGGGTGTTCGGGTTCCACGAGATCTTTCACCTGTTCACGATCGGCGGTGCCGGTTGCCACCTGGCCGCAATCGCGTTCTACGTCGTGCCGCTGATGTGAAGCGCAGGTCATGTGAGGCGCCCGAGCCGATCGGGTGGCAGGATTCAGGCCGTGCCGAACGTTGATCCGAAGTTCCTGAGCCAGATGCGTTATCGCTGCATCGGCCCGACCCGCGGCGGGCGGGCCGTGGCCGTGGCCGCCGACCCCAAGCGCCAGGCGGTCTTCTACTTCGGCGCCGTTGCCGGTGGTGTTTGGAAGAGCGACGACGCCGGCCAATTCTGGGAGAACGTCACTGATGGCTTCCTGACCACCGCTTCCATCGGAGCGCTGGCGGTCGCGCCCTCCGACGGCAACGTGATCTATGCCGGCACCGGCGAATCGACCATTCGTATCGACGTGACGCACGGTGACGGCGTCTACAAGTCGACCGATGCCGGCCTCACATGGCGGCACCTGGGCCTGGCTGAGTCACGTCACATCGGCGAGATTCGCGTCCACCCCGGCGATCCGGATCTGGTGTACGTCGCGGCACTCGGCCACGCGTCAAAAGACAATCCTGAGCGCGGGCTGTACCGATCGAAGGACGGTGGCGAGAACTGGGAGCGCGTGCTGCATGTCAGCGAGCGTGCCGGGGCGGTCGACGTGTCGCTGGATCCCGACAACCCGCGCATCATCTTCGCCACCATCTGGCAGACGCGCCGCACGTTCTGGTCGATCGACAGCGGTGGCCCCGACAGTGGCATGTGGCGCTCGCGGGATGGCGGCGACACGTGGGAGAACATCAGCCAACGGCCAGGCCTGCCCGACGGAACCCTCGGCAAGATCGGCGTCGCTGTCTCGCCTGCCCGCAGCGGCCGGGTGTTCGCGATGATCGAAGCCGAGGGTCGCAAGCGCGGCCTGTACCGCTCCGACGACGTCGGCGAGACGTGGGAGAAAGTGTCGTCGAATCCCGACCTCGGTTGGCGTCCTTGGTACTACCAACACGTCATCGCCCATCCCACCGACGCCGACGAGGTGTTCGTCATGAACATGAAGGCGTGGAGATCGATCGACGGCGGCAAGACGTTCGAGGAGTTCCACACGCCGCACGGCGACAACCACGCGCTGTGGATCGATCCGACAAACCCCGACCGCATGATCGGGTGCGACGACGGTGGCGCGTGGGTCTCGTTCAATGCCGGTGAGTCGTGGTCGACGATCTACAACCAGCTGACCGCGCAGTTCTACCACCTGGCCACCGACGACCAGTTTCCATACGTCGTGTACGGGTCGCAGCAGGACAACTCCAGCATCGCGGTACCCAGCCAAACCGGTCTCGGTGCCATCAACTGGGCCGATTGCTACGCGCCCGGCACTGCCGAGAGCGGGTACGTGGCACCCAAGCCGGGCGACCCCGACATCGTGTACGTGGGTGCTATCGGCAGCTCGCCCGGAGGCGGCGAATCGCTGCAGCGTTACGACCACATGACCAAACAGGTCCAGCTCGTCAACGTGTGGCCCGAGGCCTATCACGACGGCAACACTGCCGAGGTTCGGTTCCAATGGACGTACCCGATCGTGTTCTCCCCCCACGACAGCAACACGCTGTACACCGCCGGCAACAAGGTGTTTCGCACGACCGACGAGGGCCACAGTTGGCAGACCATCAGCCCCGACCTCACCTACGCCGATCCTGACACGATGGGCGTCTCCGGCCCGCTGACCATGGACACAGCGGGTGCTGAGATGTACGCGACGATCTTCTCGTTGATGGTTTCGGCCCACCAGCAAGGTGTGCTGATGACCGGGTCCGACGACGGCTTGCTGCACCTGTCGACGAACGACGGCGGCGATTGGGCCAACGTCACGCCACCCGACCTCCCGAAGTTCTCGCAGGTCACGATGCTGGCCGAGTCGCCTCACACGCCCGGCACGATCTACATGACGGCGGCCCGCCACAAGATGGGCGACTACGCGCCGTACGTATACAAGACGACCGATCTCGGCACGACATGGACCCGGATCGACGGTGGGCTGCCACAGCACGAGTTCTGCCGCGTCATCCGCGAGGACCCCAATCGCGAAGGTCTGCTGTACGTAGGCACCGAGCTGGGCATCCATGTGTCCTTCGATGACGGCGCTGCCTGGCAGTCGCTGCAGTGCAACCTTCCCGTCACGCCCATCTACGACTTCGTCGTGAAGGACACCGATCTGGTCGTGGCGACGCACGGGCGCTCGTTCTGGATCCTCGACGACCTCACGCCACTGCACCAGATGCACGACGATCTGTTCGGGGCGAGCCGATACCTGCTGAAGCCCCGGGCCGCGGTTCGCACGCCCCCGCACATCGCGTCGGTGTGGGGAGGTACGCCTGGCGGCAAGAACTACCACGTCACCAGCGGCCAGAACGCCACGTTCTATATCGAGGAACTCGACACCGGTCACGTCCGCAAGCGGGTCATCGATGCGGGCGAGGACCTCGAACGGGGCGTTCGGATCATGTATTTCCTCGACCAGGCCGCGGTCGGCGAGGCCAGCCTTAGCATCAGCGACGGCGACGGCAACGAGATCGAGAAGTTCCCGAGCACCATTCCTGCCGACAAGAAGGATCGCCACGGTTTGTACATCACCGCAGCCGAGGGCATGAACACCTTCCAATGGCCGATGACGTACCCGACGGGCGTGAAGATGGTCGATACCGAGTTCCACAAGCCGCCCACGGGTCCGCTCGCCAGGCCCGGCACGTATCACGCCACGCTGACCGTCGGCGACTGGTCGATGACGCAATCCTTCGAGCTGCGCAAGGACCCCCGGCTTTCGGTCAGCGATGCCGACCTGGCCGAGCAGTTCGACTTCCAGATCCAGATCCGCGACAAGTTGTCGGAGATCGTCACCGGCGTCAACACCATCCGGTCGTTGAAGCGGCAGCTCGGCGAGTGGGTCCAGCGGCTGACCGGCAACGAGGCGGCGACTGCCGTGGCCGCTGCGGCAGAGGCACTCTCGAAGCAGCTCGAACAGGTCGAGGGCGAACTCGTTCAACGAGAGTTCACGACCGAC
The DNA here is from genome assembly GCA_031412355.1 of Ilumatobacteraceae bacterium. GTDB lineage: Bacteria > Actinomycetota > Acidimicrobiia > Acidimicrobiales > Ilumatobacteraceae > JAENVT01. The sequence continues at coordinate 4,745 of JANOCR010000018.1, forward strand.
GGCGACACGTTGAACTATCGAGCGAAGTTGTTCGAGAAGCTCAGCGCCCTGCCACCGGTCGTCGCCAGCGCCGACACGCGTCCGACGACGCAGTCCTATGCCGTCTACCAGAAACTCGCCGGCCAGGCCGACGAACAGTTGTCGGCATTGAGGGCGTTCGAGGGAGACCTCGAACGCATCAACGATCAGATGCGCACGCTGGGTGTCAGCATCATCGGCGCCTCAGGTGGCTAGCCGGCGCAGGCGGTCGATGCGCTTGTCCCACAGCCCGGCGGTATCGAGGATCCACCCGACCGCGGCGGCCAGCGGCTGTGGCGTGACCCCGTAGCGCACCTCGCGACCTGTGCGTTCGTGATCGAGCAACCCCGCAGCTTCCAACACCTGCAAGTGCTTGAGGATCGCCTGGCGCGTCAGCGGCGTCGTTTCGGCCAGCACCGTGGCGGTCGTCGGCCCCTTGGTCAGCAGACGCTCGACCAGCTGTCGTCGTGTCGGGTCGGCGAGCGCGCCGAACAACGTGTCGAGCGCGCCGGGGTCGGTCGTGCTGGTGGCCCTGGTCGACGTGCGGGTCACGCCATCACAGCGGATTGCACGATCAGGAGCCACAGTGAGACCAGCCTGACGTCCCACGACACCGCGGCGCTCGACATGGATCTCGACATGGATCTCGACATGGAGATGGTTGCCGATGCCCCGCGGAACTGCTCGCGAATATGCAGTTGCGAGTGGCCGTCGGGCAACTCGACGATGTCGAGCTGCACGAATGACGCGGACGAGGGATCGTTGCGGTTCCACCACGAGAACGCGATCCCGCGGCCCTCGGTGACGGAGTCGATGCGCACCTGCCGTGTAACGCCATCTTCGACGGCTGAGCCGACGGCCTCGGCAGCGATGACCACGTCGGCCTCGTCGACGAGCCACGAGCTCCACCCATCTGCAGACGATATGAGTTCCCACAACTGTTCCGCATCCAGGTCGAGATCAGCGGTGCGTTCGATGGTCGGATCATCAGGCAGCGACATGTTCGGAATTGTAGCGCAACTAGAGGGTTGCACCTCCTCTTACTGATCGCTACGATCATCTGCAACTACTTAGTTGCACAAAGGAGCGTATTCATGTTGGTCCCCACGGTCATCGAGAGCACCAGCCGAGGCGAGCGCGCCTTCGACATCTACTCGCGGCTGCTCGTCAATCGAATCGTCTTCCTCGGCGCGGCGATCGACGACAACGTCACCAACCTGGTCATTGCCCAGCTCCTGCATCTGGAGAGCGAGAATGCCGACGCCGATGTCGCCATCTACATCAACAGCCCCGGCGGCGACATGAACGGGCTCTTTGCCATCCACGACACGATGCGCTACATCAACCCCGACGTGGCCACGATCTGCGTCGGTCAGGCCGCGTCTGCCGCCGCTGTTCTGCTGGCGGCCGGCACGCCCGGCAAGCGCTATGCGCTCCCCAACGCGCGGGTGCTGATCCATCAACCTCACGGTGGTGCGCAGGGGCAGTCGACCGATATGGAGCTGGCCGTGGCCGAGATGGTGGAGATGCGCCGTCGGATGGTCGACATCCTGGTCGCGGCTACGGGCCAGACGGCAGAACGGATCACCGCCGACATCGATCGTGACTACATAGTGCGCGGCGACCAGGCCGTTGCCTACGGCCTCGTCGACCACGTGATCGATCGGCGGCAGTTGCCAAGCCCGACGAAGGCGATCGCCGCCGCCTGACTGGTGCCTGATTCAGCGTGGGATGATTTGACCATGCTCGATCATCTCTCCATCCAGTGTTCGGATACCGCTGCCAGCTCGGCCTTCTACGACGCGGTGCTCGCACCACTTGGCGGCACTCGCGTCATGGACTTCGGCCCGGTCATCGGCTACGGCGTGCCGCCGATGCCCGACTTCTGGATCGGGCCGGACCAAACCGGCGAAGGCTTCAAGGAATCACACATCGCCTTCTCGGCGCCCGACCGCGAGGCCGTTCGGTTGTTCTTCACTGCTGCCATCGCCCTCGGTGCCGAGATGTTGCACGAGCCACGCGTGTGGCCCGAGTATCACCCCAACTACTACGGCGCCTTCGTGCGCGACCCCGACGGCAACAACGTCGAAGCGGTCTGCCACCTGCCCGAATGAAAGACACGCCGAAGGATCCGGTGGGCGTGCGTAAGCGTTCCGCTTACGCACTATTTGATCGCCGATCAGTTCATCCAACGGTCCGCGTCAGCTCACACAACAGCAGTCGTTCAAGGAGCTGACACGGAGGTCAGCACAGCGCCAGACGGACCACTCGATCGCAACATGCAGGGTGGGGGTTTACTCACTTGCCGGCGAGCGCGGCGACGATCGGGGCGAACTCTTCCATGTTGCGTTGGGCGATGGTCACGTAACTGATCCCGAGTTGCTCGCGACGGGCGACGATGGTGTCGCAGATCTCGCAGACACTTCCGAACAGGGCCATGCGGATGGCTGAGCAACTCGACGCCCGTCACTCCGTATCGCGCTGCCATCGGCTCGATCTGAGTGGCGATGTGGTCGCCGACTGCGATGAAGTACGCGCCGATCTCGAGCTCGATCCGGT
>JANOCR010000019.1:0-3778 GCA_031412355.1 Ilumatobacteraceae bacterium
GCACCCGAGACAGCCCTCGCCGGATACCTAGACGCCGCTCGAGAGCGGTTCGAGGCTGCCCCGGCCTGGACCGACGCGAACCCGCACGCCGGTGCACTGTCGGCCGAGTTCGAGCATCTGCGTTGGTTCGATCTGCCCGGAGCGTCACTCGATATCTATACCCCAGGGGGTATACTGTAATTCGACGAATCATCACAGGAGCACGATCGACATGTTCTTCCGCCAGTACTACCTCGGCTGCCTTTCCCACGCGAGCTATCTCATCGGTGACACCACGTCAGGCAAGGCCGTGGTCGTCGACCCGCAGCGCGACGTCGCCGAGTACCTCGCCGACGCCGAGGCCAACGGGCTCACGATCGTGAAGGTCCTGGAGACCCACTTTCACGCCGACTTCCTGTCAGGCCACCTCGAGGTTGCTGCCCACACTGGTGCCACGATCGGCTACGGCAACGCCGCAGCCGGCCGCACCGAGTTCCCCATCGAAACCTTCATCGACGGTGATCGGATCAGTCTCGGCGCGACGAGCGACGGTGTCGAGCTCGAGATCCGCGAGACGCCTGGGCACACGCCGGAGTCGATCAGCATCGTCGTCTATCCGCAAGGCGCATCAAGCGAACCATACGGCGTCCTCACCGGCGACACGATGTTCATCGGCGATGTCGGCCGCCCCGATCTCCTCTCCTCCGTCGGCGTGAGCGCCGAAGAGCTCGGCCGCCAGCTGTACCACTCGCTGCACCACAAACTGCTGACCCTTCCGGACAGCACGAAGGTGTACCCCGCGCATGGCGCAGGATCGGCATGTGGGAAGAACCTGTCGACCGACACCGTGTCAACCATCGGCGAGCAGCGGCGCAGCAACTACGCGCTCGCTCCGATGAGCGAAGCCGACTTCGTCGAGGCCGTCACCCAGGGCCAATCGGTGGCTCCGCTCTACTTCTCGTTCGCAGCCAATCGCAACCGAGAGTTCCGCGACCTGCTGAACGACGACACCACCGTGGCGAGCCTCACCATCGGCGAAGTTCTCGCCCAGCAACGCTCCGGCGCGATAGTCCTCGACACTCGCGAAGACATGGCATTCGCAGCCGGTCACCTGCGCGGTTCGGTCAATGTCGGGCTGGGCGGTCGGTTCGCCGAGTACGCGGGCGAGGTCATGCCACCGCAGACACCAATCGTTCTGATCACGCCGCCAGGTCACGAGTCGGAGGCGAAGGTGCGTTTGGCCCGCATCGGATTCGACCGCGTACTCGGCGCACTCCGCGACCCCGTCGAAACCTTCGTGGCTCACCCCGAACTCATCGAACCGCTGTCGCGACTCTCCGCCGACAGTCTCGCCGAACGGATCAGCACCATTGCAGACCTCGTGCTGATCGACGTGCGAAATCCCGGCGAGGTTGCCCTCGGCACGATCGCCGGTGCTCGTGTCATCAGCCTGCCCTCGCTACTCGCCGAGATGCCGACGCTCGACCAAACGGCACCGACCGTCGTGTTCTGCGCCGGCGGCTACCGGTCGGCCATCGCCGCCAGCCTGTTGCGGTCGCACGGATTCGCCGATGTCTCCGACCTCATCGGCGGCTACACCGCGTGGGGGCAGAGCCGCCAGGCGGTTCCTGCGCCCGAGAACGCGCCGGTAACACCGGCGCGGTGACCTGAGCCCGACGTGCGCGCGCTGCTCGCCTCACCTTTGGGCTTTCTCATCGGCGTCTCGTTGGGGGCGCTCGGTGGTGGCGGCTCGATCCTTGCCGTACCTGCCCTCGTCTACGCCGCCGGTCAGACACCCAAGCACGCCACGACGACGTCACTTGTGTTGGTCACCCTCACGGCGATGATCGGCATCGTGCCGCATTGGCGCGCCGGCAGGGTCCGGTTCGCGGCCGGCACCATCTTCGGCCTCGCCGGCGTCGGCGGCTCGCTGCTCGGGTCGCACTGGAACAAGGCCGCCGACCCGAACATGCTGCTCCTGGCGTTCTCGGGGCTCATGCTCGTCGCCGCGTACGGCATGTGGCGAAGGACCAACCGGGCGCCCGAGTGTCCACCCATCCTCTCCGTCGGTGCGGCCGCCGCGCCGCCCACGCCCCCGGCCACGCGCCCAGTCCGGATCGACGCAATGACCGTTGTCAAGGTGGTCGTCGCCGGCTCGATCGTCGGGCTCCTGACCGGGTTCTTCGGCGTTGGTGGAGGCTTCGTCATCGTCCCGGCATTGGTGCTCGCGTTGGGGTTCACGATGCTCGAAGCGATCGGCACTTCGCTACTGGTGATCACCATCAACTCCGCTGTCGCGCTGACGACGCGTTTGCAGTCCGGGTCGATCGAGTGGGGAACCGTGATTCCGTTCACGATTGCCAGCCTGATCGGAGTGATCGTCGGCAGCCGCATGGCCAGCAAGTACGACTCATCCTCCCTGCAGCGCTGGTTCGTCGGCCTGCTGGTCGTCGTCGCCGTTTACACCGCCGTCCACTCGGGCCTCGCCCTGCGCTGAAAGCGATCGACTGGTCTCGGCTCGCCCGGGAGACGAGCATTCTCGACTCCCGCGCCCACCACGGCGTTTGATGACTGCGGCCCCGTATAGGGGCCGGAGTCGTCAAACGCACCCGCGCCCACCACGGCGTTTGATGACTGACGCCCCCATGCGGGGCCGCAGTCATCAGACGCTGCCGGGGAACTAGCGCACAGTGCAGCGAGTGGACGGCGACAAAGTTCACCTCGCAGATCAGGCGAGCTTCATGAACATCTTCTGCACATCGGCCAACGAGTAACCCTCGGCCGCCGCCCGATCCTGATCCGAGATGCACCACGTGAGGCCAGCGGCAACGAGCAGGAACCCTGCATGCTCGAGAGCCTTCGTCACGGCCGACAACTGGGTCACGATCTCGCGGCAATCACGCCCCTCGGCCAGCATCTGCTGGACGCCACGCACTTGCCCTTCCGCCCGCCGGAGACGCTTGGTGAGATCGGCGACTGTGTCTTCAGGTAGCTCCACGACGAGCCCTCCTCTGTTTGAACGGCCCAAGCTACACGGACCAAAGGCCCTGTCAATGATACCCGCAGGGGTATACCGTGAGATGGCGTCACCGAGCGAGAAAGGCTCCACGATGAACGAGAACGGATACGGCAAACCAGTTCTGGACGAGCTTCGACCGCTCCACCGCGAACTGCGTCACGCGATTCCTGAGGTGTACAAAGGCTTCGGAGAGTTCCATCACGCCGCATTCGCGCCCGGAGCACTTGACGCGAAGACCAAGGAGTTGATGGCATTCGCGATCGGAGTGATTCAACGATGCGACGGGTGCATTGCCTCGCATGCCGAAGGAGCCGCACGCGCCGGTGCGACCCCGCAGGAAGCGGCCGAAGCCATCGGAGTCGCCATGCTGATGAGCGGCGGACCCGGCACGATCTATGGTCCCCGCGCCTATGCGGCTTTCCGCGAGTTCACCGCGGTGCAAGCGGCGTAATGCGATTCGCGCAGTCGATGATGACATCGGCCGCCAGCGCGGCATCGTCGAGGCTGGTCTTCCACGACGAGACGCTGATGCGCATGGCCGAGGCACCGGCCCACTGTGTCGGGCCGCACCACACACGTCCATCGGATTGAACTTCGGCGATCAGCGCCTCGGTGGTCGGCCCGTCGACCAATCGCACTAACACCTGGTTCAGCACAACGTCGTTCAGCACCGTCAGACCACCATCGGTCAGCCGTTGCGCGATCGACTTGGCAACGTCGCATGCTGTGACCACCATTTCTTCGACTCCGCGCCGTCCCAATGTGCGCAAGACCGACCAC
>JANOCR010000020.1:0-9098 GCA_031412355.1 Ilumatobacteraceae bacterium
ATGAGTGGTGTGGGCGCCCAATCTGAGACTTCGCAGTCGTGCCTTCCCGTCCGCGTCAGCTCATGCAACGACTGCCTTTCAATGCGCTGACACAGAACTCGAACGCGCCAAGGCCACGACCTGGTCGCGGCATTCCTGGCCGATAATCCCGACCTGATGACCGTTCGCAGTTGCTCAGCCGCCTGAGAGCAGTTCGATCGACACCTCGCGCATGCGGTATTTCTGCACCTTGCCGGTGACGGTCATCGGGAACTCGTCGGTCACGTGCACGTACCGAGGGATCTTGAAGTGGGCGATCCGGCCCGCACAGAAGGCCGCGAGATCGTCGCGGGTCATCGTTGCACCCTCGCGAAGCTGAACCCACGCGACCAACTCTTCGCCATACTTCTCGTCGGGCACGCCGATCACCTGAACGTCGACGATGTCTGGGTGCGCGTACAGGAACTCCTCGACCTCGCGGGGATAGATGTTCTCGCCACCGCGAATGATCATGTCCTTGATACGTCCGACGATGATGACGTAGAGGTCGGCGTCCATCACCGCGAGATCACCGGAGTGCATCCAGCCATCGGCGTCGATGGCCTGCGCTGTCAACTGCGGTTCGTTCCAGTAGCCGAGCATCACCGAATAGCCCTTTGTGCACAGTTCGCCGGGCTCGCCCAAACCCAGCGTGACGCCGCTGGCTGGATCCACGATCTTCACCTGCACATGCGGGTGAACCCGGCCGACGGTGCCGACGCGCTTGTCGAGCGGGTCGTCGGGCGACGTTTGGGTCGACACCGGCGACGTTTCGGTCATGCCGTAGCCGATGGTGACTTGACCCATGTGCATCTCGTCGACACACTGCTTCATCACCTCCACAGGGCACGGCGACCCGGCCATCATTCCGGTTCGCAGCGACGACAGGTCGAAGGTGTGGAAGTCGGGATGGGTGAGCATGCCGATGAACATCGTCGGCACGCCGAGCACACTGGTGCACCGTTCGGCCTCGAGCGTCTGCAGGGTCGCAAGCGGGTCGAACGACGGGGCCGGCAGCACCGTGGTGGTGGCGTGGGTGAGGTTGGCGAGATTTCCGATGACCATGCCGAAGCAGTGGTAGAAGGGCACGGGAATGCACACCCGGTCGGCCTTGGTGTAGCGGAAACCTTCTCCCAGGAAGTAGCCGTTGTTCAGCAGGTTGCGGTGGCTCAGCGTGGCACCCTTCGGGAACCCGGTGGTGCCGCTCGTGTACTGGATGTTGATGGGATCGTTGTTGCTCAACGATGCGCTACGTGCCGCGAGCGCCTCGTTGGTCACTGCATCGCCGGTGGCCAGCAAGGCGTCCCAATCGGGACCATCCAAGAACACGACGTGCTGGAGATCGGGCAACGAAGGCCGCACGGCGGCGATCATTCGGGCGTAATCGCTGGACTTGAAACCGGGCGCCGACACGACGGCCCGGCAACCCGACTGTGCCAGCGCGTAGCGCAACTCGTCGGTCTGGTATGCGGGGTTGATGTTGACCAGCACGACGCCCGCCTTCGCCGCGGCGAACTGGATGTACACCCATTCAGCGTTGTTCGGGCTCCACATTCCCAGGCGGTCCCCGGCGTCGAGCCCCATGCCGATCAGGCCGCGGGCGAGTCGATCGACCTGCCGGGCCAGTTGGCTGTACGTCAGGCGGACTCCCTGGAAAGGCACCACCAGCGCCTCGTGATCCGGATGGGCGGCGACGATGCGGTCGAACGCGGCACCGATCGTTTCGTCCAGCAGAGGCGGATCAGTCACGCCGATCGCATGAGCGGTGATCGTCATGGCCCCCCTCGGTGCTCGGTTCTAAAAAACCGCTTCGACTGTACCGCTAGAATTCGGCGCGGGGGTACAACGATGCATGACCATGATGAAGCTGTATCGACATTGGCAGCGGAGCTCGAAACACTCGAGGCATTCGTACGCGGCCTGTCGCCTGCGGATTGGGACCGACCGACAAAGTTGGAGCCGTTCGACGCTGGGGCGCCGCCTTGGACGGTGAAGGAACTCGTCGCCCACATCGACATCTCGATCGGGTTGACGGTCGGATTCTTGGAGTCGATCCAGGCCGGCCAACCTGGTCGGGATCGCGTCAGCTTCTTCATCGCCGACCGTAGCCAGGTCGCGCCGGTCGTGTACGACTACGCCAAGGGTCTTGCTACCCAGCACAGCCCTGCAACGCTCACCGACAAGCTCGCCGAGACATTCGAGGCGACGATCGATGGCGCCCGCAGGCACGCCGCCGACACGATCGGCTCCGGGTACTTCGCGCTGATGCGTCTCGACGAGTGGATCCCGTCCAGGACCGTCGAGGCCGTGGTGCACGGGATCGACCTGACCGACGCGGTCGGTGCGCCGGTCATCTCCAACTCCGGGGGCGTCGCGACCACCACGACGATCCTCGACGACCTTCTCGGCCGTCGAGCCGTGGCCGGCCGACCATCCGATCTCGCCGACGACATGGCTTTCATCCGGGCCGCTGCGGGCCGCGCCGCACACGCCGATCCACGATTCCCACTGTTGATCTGACCTGCTGAAGGCGGGTCGCGTTGCCACTGTGACAGACTCGAAGCGCCGTGGAATGCACCTCCCTCCTCCGCATCGACGGACTCACCAAGCGGTACCCGGGGGTCACGGCGCTCGATGACCTGTCGATCGACCTGCCGCGCGGGCTCGTCGGACTGGTCGGGGCCAACGGAGCCGGCAAGACAACGATGTTCCGGCTCCTGCTCGGGATCTCCAAGCCGACCGAGGGTCACATCGAAGTGTGCGGCATCGACGTGGCCGCAGATCCGATCGGAGTGCGCGCCCGACTCGGCTACATGCCGGAACACGAATGCCTGCCACTGGATCAGACCGCCGCCGACGTCGTGTCAACGTTCGGCGAGCTCAGCGGACTGCCGGCGCGCGCTGCGCGCCAGCGGGCCTCCGACGTTCTCGATCTCGTCGGCCTCGACGAGGCCCGATTCCGCCCGATCAGCGGATTCTCGACGGGCATGCGGCAACGCACCAAGCTCGCCCAGGCATTGGTCGGTGATCCGGAACTGGTGCTGCTCGACGAACCGACCGCCGGGCTCGATCCCCTTGGCCGCGAGGAGATGCTGGCGTTGGTCGCCCGCCTCGGCACGTTCGGCATCTCCGTGCTGATGGCGACTCACCTGCTCGACGACGTGCAACAGGTCTGCCATCACGTGGTGATGATCGACGCCGGCCGGCTGGTGGTGTCCGGCGCAACCGACTCGTTGCTGGAGCGCACCGGCTTAGTCACCGTCGACTGCGGCCCGCGCAGCGACGAACTGGTCGCCGCCCTGTCGCAGATCGGCCTGTCGGCCGTGGCCGCGGACGGCTTGGTCGAGGTGACCGTCGAGGGTGACCACCAAATGGACAGCTTGCGCGATGTGATCGCCGAGCTCGGCGTACCCCTCTATCGCCTGACGACGCGCCTGACATCGCTCGACGAGGTCTTCCTTCGTCTTGCCGGGAGTTCGACGTGAACGTGATCGGCGGCGATCGCGGCGCGGTCTACGATCGCGGCTACCGGCCGTACGACGGGCCACGAGGCCGACGCGGCGCGGCGACGCTGGCGTTGTACAAGGCATCGATACGCCGCGCACTCGGGATTCGTCGATCGTGGCGGCAGAAAGTCGCGCCGTTCGTGTTGCTCGGTGTCGTCACGATTCCTGCGATCGTCAATGTCGGAATCGGATACGTGACACGCGACCGGCTCAGCGACAGGCTCGAGATCATCACCTACCGCGACTACGTGGGTGTGTCGTCTGCGTTGTTGCTGTTCGTCGCGCTGGTCGCCCCCGACGTCATGTGCCCCGACCGCCGGCAACGCGTCCTGCCATTGATGTTCGCCAGGCCGCTCACCGGCGTCGACTATGTCGTCGCCAAGGTGAGCGCCATCGGGTCGATCCTGTTCCTGTTCTCGTTCCTGCCTCAGGTAGTGCTGTTCGTCGGCAACATGCTCGTCAGCGACAGCGCATCCGACTACGTCACCGGCCACATGGATGTGCTGTGGAAGGTCCCGCTCTCCGTAATGGTCCTGGCCGTGTACTACGCCGTCGTCGGTGTGGCGATCGCATCGCTCAGCGAGCGCCGAATCGTTGCGGGTGCGGCGGTGATCGGTCTCTTGCTGATCACTTCGATCTCTGCGGGAGTCATCGTCGGCGACCTCGAATCCGGGCGCGGTTCGGTTGCTGCGCTGATCGACATCTGGTCGCTTCCTTTGTATCTGCGCGACCTGATCTTCCTCGGCAACATCGATCCCGACACGCCGTTGACCGGCGTGGCCGCCGGCGGCCTGCTGGCCGTCGCGACGTACCTTGCCGTGCTGTTCGTCGGCGCCGGAGTGCTGCTGTACCGCTACCGGTGGGTGGAGCGCTGATGTCGATGATCGATGCAGACACGCCAACGTTCGACGACCCCGCCTTTGCGGCTGACGCAACGGTCGAGATCAACGATGTCTCGGTGTGGTTCGGGCCGAAGGTGGCGCTGTCGGAGCTCAGCTGCTCGTTCGGCCCAGGTGTCACCGGCCTCCTCGGTCCCAACGGTGCCGGCAAGACCACCCTCATGCGGGCAATGACCGGGCTCGTCGGCGTCAACCAGGGCACGGTGCGCATCGAAGGACGAAATCCGCGACGCGATCGTGGAGTACACGCTCGAATGGCCCTGGTCCCCGAGGACGAGGCTGTTCCGGCTGGTCTCACGGCCCGCCAACTCGTGCGCTATACCGCCGACCTCTACCGCATCGCCGACCGCACCGCGCCCGACCGGGCGCTGCAGAGCGTGTCGCTGCTCGACGTCGCCGACCGCCGGGTCGACGGCTTCAGCAAGGGCATGCGCCAACGAACAAAGATCGCGGCCGCGCTGGTGACCGATCCGCAGGTGCTGGTGCTGGACGAGCCGTTGAACGGCGCAGACCCCGTGCAGCGCCTGCATCTCATCGACCTGTTCAAAGAGCTGGGCACCGATGGTCGCACGGTCATCGTCAGTTCTCACGTGCTCAACGAAGTCGAGCGAATGGCCGAGAGGGTCATCGTGCTGATGCACGGCCGGCTCGCTGCCGCGGGCGGGCGGCGCGCCATTCGCGACGCCATGGACGACCGACCACGGCACGTGCTCGTGCGCTCGGACGACGGTCGCCGGCTTGCCGCTGCGCTGATCGGTCTCGAATCCGTCGCGGGTGTCACCATCGACACGACGCGCGACGGCCTCGTGATCCAGACCGTGCAGGCGCGCGACCTGGCGACGGCACTTCCACGCCTCGCCCGCGATGCGTCGATTCGCTTGTTCGAAGTTCGCGCTCTCGACGATTCGCTCGAGAGTCTGTTCAGGGAGCTCGTGCGATGACCGAGTCGGTGCAGGTCGCCGGACGCCGCCAGCGGTCGAGGTTCGTCGCCGTGCTGCTGTACACGCTGCAGTCGTGCATTCCGCCGCGCCGCTGGGTCGCGGTGCTGTTGCCGTGCGCCGGCGCCTTGCTGTTCGGCCTGCTGGCTCGCGCTGTCGACGCGAGCCCGCACCGAGCCTTCGCCAATGTCGCCGCAGAGGGCATCTTCTCGCTCGTCATGCCAATCGCCGCGCTCGTGATCGGCGACTCCGTTCTGGGCGCCGAAGTGCGCGCCGGCACCTTCCACTTCACGTGGCTCTCGCCGACACCAATCTGGCAGATCGTGCTCGGACGCTGGTTGGGTGGCTCGATGGTCGCACTCGTCACGATCGCCCCCGCCACAGCGCTCGCAGCAGTAATCGCCGGCGCGCCCGACAGCGCCGCAGCGGCGTACTACGCGGCGGCGGTCGGCAGCGTGTCGTACGTCGCCCTGTTCATCGCCATCGGCTGCATCACGCGGCGAACAGCGGTGTGGTCTTTGGCCGTTGTGTTCCTGGTCGAACGACTGCTGGGCGCCGCGCTGACCGGGATCGCCCAGTTGTCGCCGACGTGGGAATCGCGGGCCATCTTCGTCGGCTTCGTGGACGATCCGCCAAAGCGGCTCATACGCGAGGGGATACCCGAGGGCGGCGCTGCGGTCCTGCGGCTCCTGATCATCAGCGTCATCGCACTGGTGATCGCCAACTGGCGAATGGCGCACATGCGGCTATCGGGTGCAGCCGACTGATGATCGCGGCGAAAGGTCGTGAGGGCAAGGTGCGTCACCCAGTGGGACGGCACCAGCGGCACGTGAGCGCCATCCACCGAGTGCATGCCAGTCTGTTAGCGTGTTCCATCGATTGGGGGCACTGTGAACGAAGTCATTGTCGGAGTAGACGGCAGCGCAACGGCCCGTAAGGCTGCCGTTGCCGCAGCGGAGTTGGCCAACTGCTGCAACCTGCCATTGCACATCGTGATGTCGATGACGCGCAACACCAGTCAAGAGGTGCATGGCGGCGGGTCGGAGAAGTGGCACATCGACTCGATTGGTGTCGCCGAGGATCTGCTGAAATCGCTCGCCGGCGAACTGAAGGCCAATACTCCGGTATCCCATGCCGTGTTGGTGAGCGAACCTGCCAACGCGTTGTGCGAAGAGGCCACTCGTCTCGACGCATCGATCATCGTCGTGGGCAACAAGCGCGTGCAGGGCGCCGCCAGAGTGCTCGGTTCGATCGCCGGCGACGTCGCCAAGCGCGCCCCGTGCAACGTGTTCATCGTCCACACCCACTGACACACGACGTACCTCCATCACAAGAAGTACAGGCATCAGAGGAAGTACAGGCGGCTCAGTGATACCGACTCGGCGGGCTCGCTGTAGATGGTCTCACCGTCGAACGACACCGTCCCGGTCTTCGGGTCGACGTCGACGTGGCCGAGCCGGTCGTTGAGTATTAGATCTGCGGGCCCGATGTTGCGGGTCCCCTTCACTGCAACCCTGCGACGACGTGTCGTCATGTGATCGTCGCCGGCGTCGACCGCTGCCTGGCTGACGAACGCCACCGACAGATCGGCAGCGGTCGACCCGCACGAACCGAACTGCGGCCCGAGCACCAGTGGCTCACTGGAATCTGTGGCCGCGTTGGGATCGCCGGTGACCCCGTATGCGGGGAACCCGCCCTTCAGCACCAACTGCGGCTTGGCCCCGAAATGATCCGGTCGCCACAGCACGATGTCGGCCAGCTTGCCAACATCCAATGAACCGATCTCGTGGTTCAGACCGTGTGCGATTGCCGGGTTGATCGTGAGCTTGGCCATGTACTGCCGAACGCGATCGTTGTCGTGCGAGGTCGGCCCGTGACTGGAATCGGTGCGGATCTGTTGGCGCTTCATGTGCGCTGCCAATTGGAAGGTGCGGCGCACGGTCTCGCCGGCGCGCCCCATGCCCTGCGCGTCGCTGGACGTGATACCGATCACGCCAAGATCGTGCAACACCCCTTCCGCCCCCATGGTGCCACCGCGTATCCGATCGGTGACGAGGTGATGGTCGCTGTGCGAGTGGTGGTTCAGGCCGTGCGCAGCGAAGATCATCTCGTAGTGCTCGTCGAGCGCGTCGCGCCCGAACGGCAGCGTCGGGTTGGTGCTGGAGCCGATCACATTGGGCACGCCGGCAAGCTTCAACACGTTGGGCACGTGGCCGCCGCCACACCCCTCGATGTGAAAGGCGTGGATCGTCCGGCCTTGCAGCACGCTCAACGTGTCGTCGACCGACAGGCACTCGTTGAGGCCGTCGGTGTGCAATGCGACCTGCACGTCGTACTGCTCCGCCACGTCGAGGGCTGTGTCGAGGGCCCGCGTGTGCGCACCCATGTCTTCGTGCACCTTGAACCCGCACGCACCGCCCTCGACCAACGCCTCAACAAGAGGATCCTGGAGCGACGACGAGCCACGACCGAGGAACCCGATGTTGACCGGCCACTGATCGAAGCTGTTGAACGCGTGCCGCAAGGCCCACGGCGAATTGACACCAACGCCCCACACCGGCCCGAACTCCTGACCGATGATCGACGTGACGCCGGAGGCCAGTGACGCCTCCATGATTCGCGGCGACAGCAGGTGCACGTGAGTGTCGATCGCGCCGGCTGTCGCGATCAAACCCTCGCCCGAGACGATCGTTGTGCCGGTGCCCACCACAACGTCGACGTCATCCATCACATCGGGATTGCCGGCCCGGCCGATGCCGCTGATGCGTCCGTCACGTATCCCAATCGACACCTTGCCGATGCGTCGAGTGGCGTCGATCACGACGACGTTGGAGATCACGACATCACACGTCTCGCTGACCGCCGCCGCTTTCAGCAACAGGCCATCGCGGGCGGTCTTGGCGAATCCGGCCAGGAACTCGCTGCCGCGCTGCTGCGAGTCGTACTCGATCTCGATCACCAATCCGGTGTCGCCCAGTCGAACGCGGTCGCCCACCGTCGGTCCATGGATCGCGGCGTAGTCGTCGGGCAGGATCTCGTCGGGATGAAGGTGGTCATGGGGGGCCGCGCCGCCCTCGTGGCGGTGTTCGAACTGGCCGTGCGAGTGTCGCTCGGTCACGGTCGAGTCCCGAGGTAGCCCTGCTCGGCGGCGCGGACAAGCGCCGCCTGCTTGGCGCCCGGCGCGTCGAGCGGACCATCGACCAGGCCGGCAAAGCCGATCGCGATCCTCGCCCCGCCGATGGGCACCAGTGGCGCGTCGGTTGCAACATCGGGCTCGAAGCGCAGCGCAGATCCCGCAGGTATCGCCAGGCGCATGCCGTAGGCCGCGGCGCGGTCGAACGACAGCCGAGGGTTGACCTCGAAGAAGTGAAAGTGTGAGGTGATGCTGATCGGCACGTCGGATGTATTGGTCGCAGTTACGTGGACGAGGCCGGGTGGAGCCGCCGCCTGGCGGGCCGCGGTGATCACAGCGCCCGGCGCATCGGGGCCGAGGCTGCCGCCCGCGCCGAACGGGTCGCGCACCACGACCATGCGGGTGCCGTCGTCGAACACGGCCTCGACCTTGACCTCACTGACGATGTCGGGCACGCCCGGCAGCACCTCGGCAACCGTCAACACACGTGCGCCGGCAGCGGCGGCGTCCATCAGACGAGCACCATCTCGCGCCGCTTCGCACACGGTGTCGGCGATCAGTGCGGTGGCTTCCGGCACGTTCAGTCGCAGGCCTCGGGCCCGTC
>JANOCR010000021.1:0-8729 GCA_031412355.1 Ilumatobacteraceae bacterium
CGTTATTTTCGCGGTTACGTGGGTGTCCGTCGAGACCTGTGGTTCTTTTTGACACGGTAGGTGGGGTTGCTGGGGGTAGAACCCCCACTTCGACGAATGGCGCTTCGCGTTCGCGCAGGTCGAGCGGTAGGGTCCAGCCCATGGGTCACCGATTCGACAGCGTGCAACAGGTTCGCGATGGACTGAAAAAGGTCCACTACCTCGCCGACGAAGGGATCGCCGGCGTCGCGTTCCTGGCTGATCGGCTCGGCAAGCCGGTTCTGGTGGAAGGCCCTGCTGGCACCGGCAAGACGCAGCTGGCCAAGAGTGTCGCCGAGATGACGGGAGCGCGGCTGATCCGGCTGCAGTGCTACGAGGGCCTCGACGAATCCAAGGCGCTTTACGAGTGGAATTACAAGAAGCAGTTGCTGCGCATCCAGGCCGATCGCAACAGCGATTCGTGGAACGAGATCCACGACGACATCTTCAGCGACGAGTTCCTGCTGACCCGTCCGTTGCTCGAAGCGATCACCGCCGAGGACCCGGTCGTGCTGTTGATCGATGAGGTCGATCGTGTCGAGGTCGAGACCGAGGCATTGCTGCTCGAGATCCTCAGCGAGTACCAAGTCAGCATCCCTGAGATGGGAACGATCATCGCCAAACAGATCCCCTTGGTCTTCCTCACGTCCAACAACACCCGCGAGCTCAGCGAGGCCCTGAAACGGCGCTGCCTGTATCTGCATATCGACTACCCCGACATGGAGCGCGAGAAGGAGATCGTGCTGACCAAGGTGCCCGAGGTCAGCGCCAACCTTGCCGACCAGATCGCCCGCATCGTTCGATCGATCCGCCAGCTCGACCTCAAGAAGGCACCATCGGTCAGCGAGACCATCGACTGGGCGCGCACGCTCGTTCTGCTCGGTATCGATCACATCGAGGCACAGCAGGCGAAAGAGACGTTGCACATCCTGCTGAAGTACCAGACCGACATCGCCAAAGCCGCGAAAGAGCTCAGCGTCGACAAGTAGTCGGCCGACGTTCATGCTTGACCTGTTGGCCGGCTTCGTCACCGAACTGCGCAACGCCGGTTTGCCGGTGTCGCTTACCGAGAACCTCGAAGCCATGGAGGCCGTCCAGCACATCCCCATCGAGGATCGCGAGGCGTTCAAGTATGCGCTCGGCGCAACGATGGTGAAGAACAACGCCCACTGGCGCGCGTTCGAGACGGTGTTCGAGGTCTACTTCAGCCTGCGCGGCCCGGAGTACAACATCGTCGAGGGCGACGACGAGTTCGAAGAGATGTGGCGCGACGCTCAGGAGCAGATGCGCCAGGGCGATGGCAAGGGTGCTGCGGGCGGTTCGATGGACTCATTGACCCCCGAGGAGATGGCTCATCTGCTGATGCAGGCATTGATGAACGGTGATCAGGCGTTGATGCGTGCCTTGGCCCGGCAAGCCGTGCAGCGCTTCGCCGGCATGGAGCCCGGCCGGCCTGTCGGCGGCACCTACTACCTCTACCGCACGCTGAGAAATCTCGATCTCGACTCGATGCTCGAGAAGCTGATGGAGGCCAGCCGTGAACAGGTTGGCGGTGAACTGACGGCGCTCGAAGAGCGACTCGAGCAGGACGAGTACAACGACCGCATCGAGCAGTTCAAGAAAGAGATCGAGGCCGAGATCCGTCGTCGGCTCGTCGCCGATCGCGGCGCCGAAGCGATGGCCAAGACACTGCGCAAGCCCTTGCCCGAAGACGTCGAGTTCATGCACGCCTCGCGCGACGAGATGGTCAACCTGAAGAAGGCGCTGTTTCCGCTGACACGCAAGCTTGCCGCACGCTTGGCGCGCAAGCGCCGCCACGGTCGCAAGGGGCCCCTCGACTTCCGCAGCACCGTGCGTCATTCGCTGAGCTACGGCGGGGTCCCGGCCGAGCCGAAGTTCAAGTACCCGCGTCCAGCCAAGCCCGAGCTGATGGTGGTAGCCGACATCAGCGGCTCGGTCGCCGCGTTCGCCCGGTTCACCCTGATGTTGGTCTATGCCATCCAGGGCCAGTTCTCGAAGGTCCGGTCATTCGTCTTCATCGATGGCATCGACGAAGTCACCGACTACTTCAAAGGTGTCGAAGACATTCAGGATGCGATCCACCGGGTCAACACCGAGGCCGATGTCGTGTGGGTCGACGGGCACAGCGACTACGGCCACGCGTTCGAGGTGTTCTGGGAACGCTACGGCAAAGATGTCGGTCCGAAGACCACTGTCTTGCTGCTAGGCGACGCGCGCAACAACTACCACGCTTCGCAGTCGTGGGTCGTCAAGGAGATGCGCCAGAAGGCCCGTCACGTCTACTGGCTGAACCCCGAGCCGCGCAGCTACTGGAACACCGGCGACTCGATCGTCGGCGACTACGGCACCCACACCGACGGCGTGTACGAATGCCGCAACCTGCGCCAGCTCGAGGCGTTCGTCGAAAAGCTGGCCTGACGATGGTCAGGGCGTTCCAACCGGAACATCGGTGGCCTCGATCGGTACAGGAATGTTGAGCGACGCGTTCAACGATGTGACTTCCATCGTGTAGCTAGTCACCCATGCGGCATCGATGCCGGTGCCGGGTTGAGGCGGGTCGACACCGAAGAACAGATGGCGTACGAGACCGAACTCGTCGTAGCTGACGTTGACCGTAAGGGTCGTGGCGTTGGGCACGTCGAACAACCACGGGACTCTGGCGAAGATCGCCGGTGCGATCTCGGGGACTTTGGCCCGGTCGATCTGATAGTGCAGCGTGGTGACGAGCACTCCGTCGACCTCGCTCAGCTTCGATGACTTCGGCTCCATCGCATCTCGCAAAGGCTGATCGACGATGTCGTTGATCATCGGGATGTAGTCGGGCGTATCGAACGGACTCGGCGTCTCAGGCACTCGTGGCTGGCGTGTCCACGCCACACCGAACGCCTGGCCAGGGCGGAAAACGAACTCGCTGGTCCGGATCTCTTGCGACGCCGCGAAAGTCCCACCAACTTGGGTCTCGATCGTGCTCTGGCCGATCCCGGTCGCGTAGTCGGCCTGCACCTTGGTGATGCGGTTGTTCGGTGCGCCGTTCTGCACCGCGGACAGCGTGACCGAGTACTCGGCACTGTTCACCGTGGGTCGAACGAAGGGCACGTCGGGCAACGGCGCTGCAGCCTCGTTGTGGCCGAGCAACTTCTGGATCGGCCTCGCATCCCGGAAGTAATAGCCGGCACCACCGACCATGCCGAGAAGAATCACCGTGGTGAGCAGTTTCTTGCTGCGCTTCTTCTTCGGCTTGCGCTTGACGGGGCGGACCTCCTTGGCAGGTTGCAAGAGGTCTTGGAAGCTGATTGCGGGCGTGCTGCTGGTGATCACAGGCGCCGGCGTCGACAGGCGCAGGGCCAGGGCCGGAGCAGCGACGGGGGCAGATGCCAGGTCTGGTGTTGGCGTCGGCGGTGGGGGAGGTGGGGGAGGTGGGGTTGCAGCCACAGGGGCGACGTCGGGCGGTGACATCAGCCGCTGCAACGGGGGTGCAAGTTGAACGTCCGCCATAACACTTGAATCATCGGCAGACCCTGCCGCATTCTTGAGCTTTGTGCCGCCTGAGTCGACCGAGATAGGCCACTCGGCCCATCGCGTCGCCGGTACGGTGGTCGGTCATGGGCATTTCGTGCGTCTACTGCGGGGGACGCCACGACACCTCAGCCGAAGTACGCGACTGTTGGTCGCGTAGTCAGAAGCCATCGACAAACGCCGAACCCACGCCGCAGGTAAGTCGGGTTCCGCGGGCCCATGCCACCGTGGCGATGCCGCATCTGGGCCGCAACGTTGTCGTGAGGCCCGGGCAAGTCGTGCCAGATGGTTGGAGCACGAGCCCGCGTCGCGTCGTCACCGGCGAGGATCTCCTAAGCCCGACTCCGTTGATCGTCGAACTGCGTCGTTGGGCCGACGACCGCACACCCTGCGTGTTCGAGATCGACGACACGACTCAGGTAGCGCTGCACCTACCGCAGACCAACGTCGCTTTGATCCACGAATTGGGCCCGCGATTCACGTTCGAACTCTCTGAAGTGTGCCATCTGCTGTGGTCAAACTCCGTCGACGCCACCGATCCGGATGGCTCCCAGTTTCCGTTGGCCGCGGCGGCAATTGCGCTGGGCGCCGCGCCGGCGGAAGCAGGCACGCCGGGTGATGTGGTGCTGGCCGACGGTACCGCGGTGTGGCTCGACGGCGGGCCCGTCCGGTACAGCGCGCCGATCGACGACATCGCAGTCCTGCATCGCGTCGCGGTCGAGCATCGGTCGTTGAGCCCATTCGCCTCGAACGCATCTTCGGCCGATCTGGCCGACGACCAGCTCGCCGCGGTGACCCATTCGGGAGGTGCATCGCGTGTGATCGCTCCCGCCGGCTCGGGCAAGACGCGGGTGCTGACGGAACGCGCCCGGCATCTGCTGACGCAATGGCGCCTGCCCGCCAGTTCGGTGTGCCTGGTGGCCTTCAACAAGCGCGCCCAGGAGGAGATGAGCAGCAGGGTTGCCGATCTCACCGGGTTGCAGGTTCGCACCCTCAACTCCATCGCCTTGGCGGTCGTCAACGGCTCGGCTCCGTTTGCCAGCCAGCCCACCAGGATGACGACGATCACCGAACCCGACGTGCGCCGATTGATCGGCAAGCTGGTCGAGTTCCCCCGCAAACGGAACTCCGACCCGGTCGCTCTGTGGATCGAAGCCCTGTCGGTGGCACGACTGGGGCTGCGTGATCCACACACCGTCGAGGCGATGTACGACGGCGATGTCGACGGTTTCGCGACCGTGCTTCCTCGCTATCGGCACGAGCTACTGAAGTCGCACTCTGTCGACTACGACGAGCAGATCGTGCGGGCAATCGAGATCCTGCTTGCCGACGACGAGGCGCGGGCGGCGGCGCAGCTGGCCTGCCGGGTTCTGCTCGTCGACGAGTTCCAGGACCTGACCCCGGCACATCTTCTGCTGGTGCGGGTGCTGGCGGGCCCTGACGGCTGCGTATACGGCGTGGGCGACGACGATCAGACCATCTACGGGTTCAACGGGGCCGATCCCCAGTGGCTCATCGACTTCGCCGACTACTTCCCCCACGCCGGCGACCATCCGTTGCAGGTCAACTATCGGTGTCCGGCCGACGTCGTTGCCGCTGCCGCCATGCTGCTGCAACACAATGCACGGCGCGTGCCGAAGGTGATCCGTGCCGCCACGTCGGCCACTGGGATGGTGTTCGAGCCTGCCGGCGACGTGGTTGCGTCCACGGTCAGGATCGTCACAGGGGCCATCGCCGACGGCTTCGGCGCCGACGAAATCGCGGTGCTGACACGGGTCAACTCGCTGCTCGCCCCGGCGCAGGTGGCGCTCGGATTGGCCGGCATTCCGGTCCACGGGGGTGTCGGCCCAGAGTTTGCAGATCGTGCTGCGGTACGCGGATCGCTCGCATGGCTGCGGCTGGCGACTGCCACGGGCGCCCTGTCGGGAGGCGATGTCGGCGAGGCGCTGCGCAATCCTTCGCGTCCGCTTCGTCCCAATGTCGCCAATTGGGTGACCGAACAGACATCGCTCGACGGGTTGCGCCGGCTCGTCGCACGGCTCAACACCCACCGCGAGGCCGAGCGGGTCGAGGCATTTGCCGCCGACATCGAGATGATGCAACGGCTCGCCCGGTCAGGCGCAACGACATCGGTGATCCTGTCGACGTTGCACGATTCGATGGGGATGGCATCGACCCTGTCGACACTCGATACGCATCGCCACGGCATGAATCGCGCCGCGCAGAGCGATGATCTCACGGCCGTTGCCCAGCTGGCCACGCTGCAACCCGATCCATCAGCGTTCGAGTCGTGGTTGCGCGCCGAACTGGGTCGCAGTTGGCAACCCAACGGTGTCACCTTGGCGACCGTGCACCGGGTGAAGGGCAAAGAATGGCCCGTCGTCGTCGTGCATCACGCCGAGTCCGATCAATTTCCGCATCGCCTGGCCACCGACGTCGAAGAAGAGCGACGCGTGTTCCATGTAGCTATCACCCGCGGGCGGGCGCGCGTCCATGTGGTTTCGGGCTTGCGACCTTCCCCTTTCATCGACGAATGCCTTCACCCGCCTGTGCCCGGGGCCCGGCAAGTCGCGCCGGCGGCGCCGCGCCCGACGTCGCGTCCGTCTGGGGCCGCCGAGCGGCCGGGCCGCGATCTCACCCCCGTCGAAACCCTGCTGTTCGAGGAGCTGCGTTCCATGCGTCGCCACCTGGCCGCCGGCAAACCTGCATTCACCGTGCTGTCGGATCAGACGCTTCACGACATCGCTCGCCGCCGCCCAGCGAGCCTCGCGGCGCTCGCCAACATCAAGGGCATGGGCCCCGTCAAGCTCGAGCGTTACGGCGACGCCCTGCTGGCTGTAGTCGAGACAGCGGGCGCCAACGACCAGTGAGCCCCTGTGTGGGCGCGATTTGTGCCATATGTGGCGTATTGCCGCGCCCGCAAAATCGTGTGGGCGCGGCTTGTGCCATATGTGGCGTATTGCCGCGCCCGTAACTGTGGCTGGCGGGGCGGGAGGGGCGATTCAGCCGCGCTGGTAGTTGGGGGCTTCCTTGGTGATGGTCACGTCGTGAGGATGGCTCTCCTCGCGACCGGCCGTGGTCACCTTCATGAAGCGCGCCGAGCGCAACGCCTCGAGCGTCGCGGCGCCGGCGTAACCCATTCCGCTGCGCAGTCCGCCGACGAGTTGATACATCACATCGCTCAAGGTCCCGGCGTAGGCGACCCGGCCCTCGATCCCCTCGGGAACGAGCTTGCGGGTGGCAGCACCGACCTCGGACTGTGCGGTTGCGTAGCGATCGGCACCGAGACCCTGCATGGCGCCCATCGAGCCCATGCCTCGGTAGCTCTTGTAGCGCCTGCCCTCGAACAGTTCGAGTTCGCCGGGCGCTTCGTCTGTTCCCGCCAAAAGCGATCCGAGCATGACCGTGTCGGCACCTGCAGCAAGCGCCTTCACCATGTCGCCGGAGTACGTGATGCCGCCGTCGGCGATGATCGGGACACCCCGCTTGCGGGCCTGCCTGCAGGTGAAGTAGATCGCCGACAGTTGCGGCATGCCGGCACCACTGACCACCCGCGTCGTGCAGATTGAACCTGCGCCCACGCCCACCTTGATCGCGTCGGCACCTGCCGCGGCCAGTGCATCGACACCATCCTCTGTGACGACATTGCCGGCGACGACGGCGAGGGTGGGCCACGACGACTTGATCCGCTCTATGGCCTTGATCACGCCGGCGGAATGGCCGTGAGCCGTGTCGAGCGCGACCGCATCGACGGACTGGTTGAACAGTGCCTCGACGCGCTGTTCGAGATCGGCGCCGACTCCAACCGCTGCCGCGCAGCGCAACCGGCCAGCCGAGTCGCGGGTGGCGTTCGGGAACTCTTGCCGCTTGAGGATGTCTTTCACCGTGATGAGGCCGATCAGGCGGTAGTCGGCATCGACCAGCGGCAACTTCTCGATGCGGTGCTTCTGCAGGATGGTCTTGGCTTGCTCGAGAGTGGTTCCCTCCGAGGCAGTGACGAGACCGCTGGAGGTCATGAACTCGGTGACAGGACGATCGAAGTCCGCGCCCGAACAGAACCTGGTGTCGCGGTTGGTGAGGATGCCCACCAGGCGGCCGTCGGCGTCGGTGATCGGCACGCCGCTGAACTTGAAGCGGTTCATCAGCGCCTCGGCATCGTGCAGCGTGGCGGTGGGCGACAATGTGACCGGATCGGTGATCATCCCACTCTGGCTGCGCTTGACCTTCTGCACCTCGGCGGCCTGGTCTTCGATCGACAGGTTGCGGTGGATCACACCGATGCCACCTTCGCGGGCAGCGGCGATGGCCATTCGGGCCTCGGTGACCTTGTCCATCGCAGCAGACACGATCGGTACATTGAGGGTGATGTCGGCCGCGAACGTTGCAGTGGTGTCGACGGTGTCGGGTAACACGTCGCTGTAGCCGGGGACGATGACGACATCATCGAAGGTGAGTGCTTCGAATCGATCGAAGAATTCGTGGTTGCTCATGCGTTTGCTCCTGTCGTGCACAAGGTAGCGAGAGTTTCGACGAGTAGGCGGTGTTCCACGCCATGAACTCGATCAGCGAGACTCTCGAGGGTGTCGGATGGGTGAATGGGAACTGTGGCCGTCGCCAACACCGGGCCATCGTCGACGCCCTCGTTGGGGACGAGGTGGACCATGACGCCGGTGTGGTTGCGTCGCCCATCTTGAGCCTCGCGCCACGCCCGTTCGATGGCGTCGACTCCTGGCAACTCGCCCGGCAATGCGGGGTGCAGGTTCACGACCATGCCGGGAAACCAGCCGAGGAAGCTCATCGACAGCAGTCGCATCCACCCGGCCAGCACGACCCAGTCGGGATCGAAGCCACTGACGATGTCGGCAAGGCGCGCGTCGTAGTCGGATCGCGGCTCGCCGGGCCGCGGAGCCACGTGCACGTACGGCACGCCGGCATCGGCGGCGCGTTGCAGCGCGCCGCTGCCGGCCTTGTTCGATACCACCGCCGACACGCCTGCGGGCAGGCGACCGTCGGCGCAGGCATCGAGCACGGCTTGCAGGTTGGTGCCAGTTCCGGAGGCGAGAACGACCAGCCTGGTCACTGCAGGTGCACCCGGTGTGGGTCGTGCTGGGCGGGGACCAGCGCACCGATGACCCATGTCGGCTCGTCGATGAGTTGCCGCACGATCTCGATGT
>JANOCR010000022.1:0-7419 GCA_031412355.1 Ilumatobacteraceae bacterium
CGATTGCCGTATCTGCCTGGGCTCGATGGGCTCCGCGCCGTCGCGGTGATCGCCGTGATGATCTATCACGCCGACCATGAGTGGCTGTCGGGCGGGTTCCTCGGCGTCGAGGTGTTTTTCGTCATCAGCGGGTATCTCATCACGCTTCTGCTGATCGGCGAGTTCCAGCGCGAAGGTCGGATCAACCTTGTCCAGTTCTGGATGCGCCGCTTCCGTCGACTGTTGCCGGCACTGTTCGTGATGCTGGCCGGTCTCGCCGTCTACATGACCATCTTCAGGCGAACCCCGATGGGCCGCACCCGAGGCGACTTCGCCGGCGGCATCCTCTACGTCAGCAACTGGTACCAGATCGTGGTGGGTCAGGGCTACACCGCCAGCGAGGCATTCGTTCCGTTGCGACATCTGTGGTCGCTGGCGGTCGAGGAGCAGTTCTATCTGCTCTGGCCGCTGGTGATGGTCGCCGTTCTCGTGCGGCGATCAGGACGCGACCTGCCACGTGTTGGGATGTGGTTTGCCGGCGCGACGATTGCCGTGACGGTGGCGATGGCTCTGCTGTTCCAGAGCGGCGACGTCGCCGCGACGTGCACTGCGGATCAGCGCGAGGGCTATTGGTCTTTGTTCGGCCGGTGCCTCAGCGTCAACGAGTCGTTGTACCTCGGCACGTTCAGCAGAGCCGGTGGACTGTTGATCGGCGCAGCGTTCGCGACGGTGTGGCGTCCGTCGGCACTCGTGCGCGGGCCGATGCGCGACCGGGCGCGCACACTCGACATCGTCGGTGTGCTCGGGTTGGTGACACTCGGGTGGCTGATGTGGACGCTGTGGCTGTCGGAGGGCGGTCGGCAGTTCGGCATCCGCTTCGACCCCTTTTTGTTTCGGGGCGGATTCCTGCTGACCGGAATCGCCACCGTGGCCGTTATCTCAGGCGTAACTCACGAGCACGGCACACTTGGCCGCGTGCTCGGCAACCCGGTGATGAACTGGGTCGGCACGCGAAGCTACGGCTTGTACCTCTATCACTGGCCGATCTACCAGATCATCCGCGGCGAGGCCGGACAACCGCTGAAGGTGTCGGAGTTCGTCGTGGCGATGATCGCGACGATCCCGATCACAGAGGCGAGCTACCGCTTCGTCGAACTGCCGATTCGTCAGGGCCGGATCTCCGAGGCCTTTCGCGAGCGGCGACAACGTCGTTCCGCAGACGTGTACCGACGGCGTCGGCAACTCGCCGGCGCGTCGCTGCTCGTGGTCGGTCTTGTCGGTTTCGCCGGTGCCAGCATCGCCCTCGCCCCGAACGAATGCGTCGGGCAGGTCGAGTGTGATCTGGCCGCAGCGACCGCCACAACCGATTCGGCGGCTCCACCGGATACGGCGAGCGTCGACACCGTGGCGCCACCGGTCGACGGAACGACGGCTCCCCAGAGCACAGCGTCGACCACATCGTCGACGTCCACGACATCAACGACGCTTCCGTTGGAACAGCGACCCCCCTACGCGATCGGCGAGTCCGTCATGCTCGGGGCAAAGTCGCAGCTCGAGGCCGTGGGATTCGTGGTCGATGCAGCCGAGAGCCGGCAGGGCAAGCAGTTGGCCGAAGTCGTCGGCCAACTCCGCGCGGCTGGCCGCCTAGGCAACATCGTGGTGATTCACATCGGCACCAATGGCGAGGTCTCCGACGAGACATTCGATGCGATCATGGCCAACTTGCCGGCAGACGAAGTGAAGTCGGTCTGGTTCCTGACCGTGCGCGCCGACCGGGCGTGGATCGAGGGCAACAACAACCGCATCCTCGCCCTGCCTGCCGAGTACCCGAACGTCCGGATCGGATTCTGGGCCGACTTCGTTCCGCAGATCTCCGGCATGGCCAGCGACGGCTTCCACCTCGGCACGAACGAGGCCAAACAGACGTACGCCAGCCTGATCAAGGGTTGGTCCGACATACCGCCCGACGGTTAGTCGGCCGCGAGCCGGGCTGCGTTCCGACTCCCGGGGTGAATATCGGAAGCTTTACCCTTGCTGTCCACATGGAATCCTCGGTCGACCTGCATCAACGCGAGATGTACGAACTCGCCGTGCGAATCGGTGCGTCATGGGTGCAGATTCGGCGTGGTGCGGCGATGGGTGCACTGCGCGACTACCTGCTCGGAACCGGCGACGAGGCACTCGAGCAGGGGCAGATGGATTCGCTCGATCTCCTCGCCCGCCAGCCGTCGTGGCGCATGAGTGATCTGGCCGAGGCGTTGCGCATTGATCCGTCGACGGCCACGCGCGCGGTGCAGCGTCTGGTCGGTTCGGGCCTCGCGGTCCGCACTCCGAACGACGACGACGGACGGGTCGTGATGGTCGAGATCACCGAGGCGGGCCGCGCTCGTCATGCCGACGTGAACGCCAGGCGCGGCCTGCTGATGGAACACATGTTGGGCGCGTTCACGCCGCAAGAACGGCCCGCGCTGGCCGACATGCTCGAGCGCTTCGTCGGCGCGGTCGACGAGTTCGTCGACCGCCTCGCCCACATCCCCGCCTGACCACACAGCCTCATGGGGCGCGGGTTGTCACGCGCTGACCGTCACCCAGACGGTGGGAGCGCGACAGCCCTCGGTGCAGGATCGTTTCCGCTTCGGTGATCTCGGCGCCTTCTTTGCCACGTGAGCAAGGACCTGGATCTGATCGAACTCGCCCAGGCCCAGCACGCCCTCATCACCCGCGGCGACGTCTACGCCTGCGGTCTGAGCTCGCAGCAATGGTGTGACCGGCTGGAGCAAGGCCTCTGGCTGCCTGCATCCGAAGGGGTGTTCCGACACTGCGCAACTCCGTTGACGTGGGAGATCCGAGTGCGAGCCGCGGCAATGTCGCTCGGCCGCGACGCTGCGCTGTACGGACCAACATCTGCTCGTTGGTGGGGATTCGACGGCTTCACCGACGATCGAGTCGAGTTCGTCGTGCCCCGCATTCGCCGATCGCTCGACCCGACCGTGAAACTGCACACGACGATGCAATGGCACGCGGGCGACTTGCAGACTCGAGATGGAGTGCGCACCACCAGCGCGACCCGGACGATCATTGATCTCGCCGCCTCACGACACGGCAGTCAAGCAATCGAGAAGGCAATCGATTCTGCGATTCGGCTACGTCTGACGACGATCCCAAGATTGACCAAACGAATGGCCGAGCTTTCGTCAGGACGACCTGGAGTTCGATTGCTGCGCGAGATCCTCCTCGACAGCGGAGGCGAGTCCTTCCTCGAGCGACGGTTCCTGGGTCTCGTACGCGCTGCGGGACTACCACGGCCCACTTGCCAGGTCGTCTTCGCCACCAGCGGCAGAGTGATGAGAGTCGACTTCGAGTTCCGTTCCAGCGTCGTGGTCGAAGTGACCGGACGATTCGGGCACACGTCAGATCGCGACCGTCAGAAAGATGCACGACGTCGCAACGCCTTGCAGCAGATCGGCAAGACGGTTCTGGAGTTCACCACAATCGATGTCATGTCCGCACAGGACTACGTGCTCACCACCCTTCACACCTCCGGGGTTGTCGCACTCTGACCGTCACCCAGACGGTGGGAGCGCGACAACCGCGGGATGTGGGGCGGGATGGGTGGCGGCTAGGGTCGACGACGTGGCAGAGCGGACCGAGTTCACGCAGCAGGCGATGCAGTACGCACCCCAGCTGTACAGCGCCGCGCTGCGCATGACCCGCAATTCGTCGGACGCCGAAGACCTCGTACAAGAGACATACCTGCGCGCCTACCGCAGCTACGAGGGATTCGAGGAGGGCACCAACCTGCGCGCCTGGCTGTTCCGGATCATGACCAATCAGTACATCAACACTTATCGCGCCAAGCAGCGCCGTCCGATCGAGACCGACCTCGACGACGTCGAGGATCTGTATCTGTATCGCCGGGTCGGCAACCTCGCATCCCTGAGCCGCAGCGCCGAGGACACACTGTTCGAGATGTTCACCGACGAGGAGGTGAAGACCGCGCTCGAGGAGCTCCCCGAGGCGTTTCGCATCCCCGTCCTGCTCGCCGACGTGGAAGGATTTTCCTACAAGGAGATCGCCGAGATGACCGACGTACCTATCGGCACGGTCATGTCACGGCTGCATCGGGGAAGAAAATCGATGCACAAGAAGTTGTACGACTTTGCCGAGCAGCGTGGTCTGATTGCAGCCGGTGATGACGAGCAGGTGAAAGAGCCGACCAATGGATGATTGCAACGAGACGATCCGCGAACTCGAGGCGTTTCTGGACGGTTCTCTCTCCGACGATGGCCACCAGGCGATCCATGCCCACCTCGGAGGATGTTCCGATTGCCTGCAGGCCTTCGATTTCCAGGCCGAGCTTCGCACGGTGATCGCCGCCAAGTGCCACAACGACGAAATGCCTCCGGGCCTGCTGTCGAGAATCGAGCAGTGTTTCAACGAGGATTTCGACGGCGACGGCCGCATCGGTTGATCTGCAAGCCGGCACGGTACGAAGTTCACGAACCCGCCGGGTGCTGGCTACGCTGGCCGGCATGACAGCGGTCATCTTTCACTTCTGGCTCGGCGTCATCCTGCTTGCAGTTTCGGTCCTGGCGGTCGTCGGCCTGATCGGCGGGTACCTGAAGAAGGTCACCGCCCCGCAGTACCCCTCGAAGCGCAACAGCGAAGAATAATCGGTCGCATCGTGGCTGCCGCTGAGTCGCCAATCGACTGGCACCGCGCCGAACAGATCGCCGTACGCATCGCTGGCCGCCATGCCGACCTCGAGGCAACCCAACACGAACAGACAACCCGCAACGCCGACCTGGCGCGAATGATCCCCAGGTTGGAGGACCAGATCGAGGCCACCACCGGACTGCGATCGCTGGCCGGTCCCGCGTCAGTCGAGGTCATCGATCGGCCGGCGTGGATCCGGGCCAACATCTCCTCGTTCCAACACCTCCTCGCCCCGCTGATCGACCAATGGGCGCAGAAGTTGCCGACGAAGGGGATCGCGGCGCGCATCAGCGGCCAGTTGGTCGGCGCCGAACTGGGGGCATTGCTCGGATGGATGAGCAGCCGCGTGCTCGGGCAGTACGACCTGCTGATCGGACGCGACGATGTCGACGACGCGGTGTACATGGTCGGCCCCAACCTGGCCGCAATCGAGAAGCGGTTCGGCTTCGAGCCCGACGAGTTCCGTACCTGGGTGCTGTTGCACGAATTGACGCACAGGGCCCAGTTCACCGGCGTGCCCTGGATGCGTGCTCACTTCACCGATCTGGTCACCACCAGCGTGCGCATGGCCAACCCCGATCCACGCCAGATCGCGGCGACTGTTCGCGAGGCTTTCAGCGATCGTGACCGCGCCCGGCAACACGTGCGCGACAGCGGCGTCTTCGGGCTGATCGCTTCACCCGAGCAACGTGCGGTGATCCAACAGATCGCCGGACTGATGTCGTTGCTCGAGGGTCACGGCGACGTGACCATGAGCCGAGCGGTCGGTGAACTGGTGCCGTCGGCGAAACGCTTCGCCGCGGTGATGCAGGCCCGTCGCCGGAGATCCAATCCGCTCAGCAGGCTCATGCTCAGGCTCACCGGTATCGAGGGCAAACTCAACCAGTACGCCGCCGGCGAACGGTTCATCGCCGCCATCGAGGTCAACGGCGGGCCACGGGCCGTCGACGTGTGCTGGCGAGCCGAAGCCAACCTGCCCTCGTTGGAAGAGATCCGCAACCCGCAGCAATGGACCGACCGAGTCGGGGTGCTCGTTGCTTGACATCGAGCCGGCCACGCTGAACCTGCTGGCCAAGTGCACCTTCCCGCCGCCAGGCACCGACGTCGTCTGCGCAGTGTCGGGTGGTGCGGATTCGATGACGTTGATGGTGTTGGCCCTCGCGGCGGGGTGCCATGTCACCGCTGTCCACGTCGACCACGGCCTGCGGCCAGGATCCGACGTCGAAGCCGAGGTCGTGGCAGTCGCAGCCGAGCGTTTCGGGGCGAAGTTCCGCGCTGAGCAGATCGTGGTCCCCATCGGCCCAAATCTCGAAGCGCGATCACGCGAAGCGCGCTACGCGGTGCTGCCGGACGACGTCATGACTGGCCACACCGCCGACGATCAGGCGGAAACGATGCTGCTGAACCTGATGCGCGGCGCCAGCAGCACCGGACTGGGGGCCATGCGGCCCGGCATGCGGCGCCCGATCCTGGCCCTGCGCCGTGCCAGCACCGTCAGGTTCTGCCATGCGCAGGGAATCAAGGTGGTCGACGACCCCACCAACCGGGATCCGGTGTTCCTGCGCAACCGCGTGCGTCACGAACTGCTGCCACTGATGACCGAATTGGCCAACCGCGACCTCGTGCCCGTGCTGACCCGACAAGCGGGTCTGCTGCGCGACGACGGCGACTTGCTCGACGAACTGGCTGCGACCATCGACCCCCGAGACGCCAAAGTGCTGACCGCCGCACCGGTGCCGGTGGCCAGGCGCGCTGTACGTCGCTGGCTGACCACCGACCATCCACCCGACGCAGCGACCGTCGAGCGGGTGCTTCGGGTGGCTGATGGGCAGGCCAGCGGGTGCGATGTGGGCTCGGGGCGGCGTGTCGAGCGATCACGCCAACGATTACGGCTGCTAGGCGAACCAACGGAGTCGCCGAGCCGATAGTGTCGCATTCCGAATGTTTGCGCTCGATGGAGGGAATTGCTGATGCCGCCGCGGCTTCGAGGCAAGTGGGCGCTGGGCATCACCCCCCGCAACTTCACCTGGATCATGAAAGACAAGCTCGCCGTATGCGAGCGCCCCGGCGGGTATGGCGACAACCACCGCCGCGTCCGCCGCCAGGAGGAGATCATCTGGCTGCGCGAGAACGGTTTTGGGTGCCTGATCAGCATCATCCCGGCCCCACACAACCTGCACAACTACGACGAGTTGGCCCTGCCGTACCTTCACCGGCCGTTCACGGGCGTCGACGATCTCGGCCAGTGGCTGCGTAACTTCTACCTCGAACTCGGTGCGCTGCTTGAAGGCAGCACCAAGGTGATCGTGCACAACGAACCCGTCGACGACCGGCTGATCGGCATCATGGGCGGCTACATCCGCTGGAGTGGCCTGGTCGACGATCCGTCGCAGGCGATCGCCATCACCGAGCGCATCGCCGGACGCCAACTCGACCCATTCGCTCGCGAAGTGATCCTGATGGTGCATCAGCTCCGGTAGCAGTCGTGCAAGGCCACGTATGCTGACGCCATGAGCGACAACCCCGCCAGCTGGCATCCCGATCCGATGGGCCGCCATCAGTTGCGCTATTGGGACGGCACGGCCTGGACCGAGCACGTCAGCAACAACGGCGTGCAGGGCACCGACCCGCTGAAGCCAAAGGGGCTCGA
This sequence comes from Ilumatobacteraceae bacterium, assembly GCA_031412355.1. Lineage (GTDB taxonomy): Bacteria > Actinomycetota > Acidimicrobiia > Acidimicrobiales > Ilumatobacteraceae > JAENVT01. The sequence goes on from JANOCR010000022.1 coordinate 7,346, forward strand.
CAGGGTCGACTCGGCCCTGACCATCGGCAACGAGGGCGACTCCGCCAAGATCCAGCAGCAGCTGCACGGCGAGG
>JANOCR010000023.1:0-9415 GCA_031412355.1 Ilumatobacteraceae bacterium
TGCGCGGCTCACTACGGTTGGAACTCGTGCCCATCTATGCGCTCGGCGATCAGGTGCCGACCATCCATCCCGACGCCTACATCCATCCCGACGCTGTGGTCATCGGCTCGGTGACGATCGGAGCCAACAGTTCGGTGTGGCCCGGCGCGGTGCTGCGCGGCGACGACGGCGAGATCATCATCGGGCAGCGCACAAGCGTGCAGGATGGCTGTGTGGTGCACACCACCGAAGAGCACCCGACGACGGTTGGCGACGATTGTGTCATCGGCCATCTCGCTCATCTCGAGGCGTGCACGGTCGAGCCGTGGTGTCTGATCGGTGTCGGCTCGGTGGTCCTGCACCGCGTTGTCGTCAACAGCTACGCGATCGTTGCCGCCAACGCGGTCGTGTTGAACGACACCATCGTGCCCTCCGGGGCGTTGGCGGTGGGCACTCCTGCAACCATCAAGGAGGGCCGCGCCCGTCGCGAAGACATCGAACGCGGTGTTGCCACCTATGTCGAGCGCGCCGAGCGTTTTCGAGCGATGTTGCGTCGCATCGACTGATGTTGGCACTCGTGGTCTCGGCGCGCGGCGCCGATGTCGAAGTTGCTGCAGACGCGCTGTGGTCGCTGGGTGTGGTGGCGATCGAAGAACGTGTCGTCGCAGATCACGTCGAGTTGTGGACGTCGCTCGGCGACGATGTCGACGTCGTGACTGAAGCAGCGGCGGATCGGTTGTCGAGATGGGAGTGGCGATTCGTCGAGGTCGACGAGAACGTCGCGGAAACGTGGCGCCAACACGCCGAGCCCGTGTGGGTCGACACCGATCTGGTGATCTGCCCGGCCTGGGTGCCATTCACGGCGCAGCCCGGCGTGACGGTCCTACGCATCGAGCCGGGCTCGACGTTCGGTCTTGGTGATCACCCGACGACGATGCTGTCGATCCGCGCGCTTCGTGCTGCACTGCGAGCCGGGGCAACCGTGCTCGATGTCGGATGCGGGTCCGGTGTGTTGGCCGTCGGCGCGTGTGTGCTTGGAGCCTCGCGGGCGACTGCCATCGACATTGCACCTGCGGCGGTTCCGACAACGCGGGCTAATGCCGCGGCGAACGGAGTGGCCGATCGGGTGCAGGTGTCCACCACGCCGCTGGCAGAGGTGGACGGAGAGTTCGACATTGTCGTCGCCAACATCTTGGCTCCGACGTTGATCGAGTTGGCCGACGACCTGCGCCGCCTGGTCGCGCCGTCAGGTGTGCTGATCATCGGTGGAGTGCTCGCGGATCGTCACGAGCATGTCGAAGCGGCGCTGCAACCATTGCGTCGAATCGAACGATCGACCGAAGCAGGCTGGGCGGCGATCACGTTGACGAACAGTTGACGACGGCTACGCACGCAGCAGCGGCGAGATGTCGAGCGAGTCGAGCGCCGGCAGGTAGGTGCGCACGGAATCACGACGGAACTGCGTGCACAGGTCCTGCCGAAAGAATCGGGCACCTTCGCGCACGACGTAGTTGAGAATGAAGAAGCGGTAGACCTCTGGCAGGAAGACGATCTCTTCGGTGCTCATCGGAAAGACGCTGCGGTATGCCTCGAGGAAGGCAAGGAACGAGGGCTCGACCAAGGTGTGCGGGCCGTAGGTGAAGCGCGTGCGGTCGCCGGTGCTGCTTGAGACGCGCGATAGGAAGTAGAAGTCAAGGAGTCGAGGCTCGATGCGAAACCAGTCGTAATCCCATCGGCTGTAAAGGCGGAATCGCCCGTCGGGCGCGGTGTCGACCGAGAAGTTTCCAAGGTTCCAGTCGATCAGGATGGGGATCTTCGGCCATTCGTCGTAGCCCACCTCGACCAGTCGCTCGAGGAAGCGGTGCGTGTGCCTCCACAACACCCCGATTGCCTCCGGGGGTAGATCGAAGTTGCGGGGAGCGAATGGACTTTCGAGCAGATCGAGCAGATGGATCGCATCGCTCTTGATCGTCTTCGAGGCGCTGGGAAGGAGCGGGGAGATATCGCTGCACGCCAGGTGGAACTCGGCCATCTCGGTGGCCAGATTGGCTATCTGCCCGGCGTTGAGCACTCGCGGCAACGCATCGCGGCGTGGCACGTCGTCGTAGAACACCGCCCACATGTGCTGGTCGTACCAGGTGAAGATTCGCCCGTCGCGGCTCCAGATATCAGCAAGCATTCCGGCGAACCTGGTGGAGTGGAGCAGCCTGGAGCATCGGTTGAGCTGTTCGTGATCCTCGACGAACAAGAAGTACGAACCGTACGACGACACTTTGCTGACGACGGTCGAGCCGTCATCGAGGTGCAACCGATATACGCGGTTCGTCGAGACATTGGCGCTGACCTCGTCGGAACCACGAATGGAGCGACGGTCGCCATAGGCCGTCCAGGCGGCGTCGACAGCCTGGCGGTGTGAGGTCGCGCCGCTCATGCGGCGATCGTAGGCGTTGGGCTCAGCCGACGTTGCGGGCGCGCACGCCGATGGGAGCGATCAGGCGATAGCCGGCCGAATGCCGTTCGTCTTCGCTCTCGCCGCCCCAGAACCCGTACTCGTGGTTCGTCCTGGCGTATTCCTGGCACGCACCGTGCACGATGCAGCTGGAGCACACCGATTTGGCCGCTGCCTCGCGCCGATCCCTGGCCTGTGGCCGTTCGGCGGGTGGTGGGAAGAACAGGTGCGTTAGCCCCTTGCAGGCTGCCTGGTTCATCCAGCGATCGTCTGTGAGCACTCGATGGAAGAAGATCTCCACCGCGGCCATGTGAACCCCCTCGTGCGACTGTCTGCGTCCTGCAAGTTCGCTGCACCGCCCCCCGGGGCGCCCAATCGGTCAGCACCGCCAGACTAAGTCGGCGGTGACGACGAGTCAATTGTAGATTGCAAGGAATTCACCCGAGCAGGTGACGCACGCCGGCTGCGAACTGTTCGACATCGTCGACGGTCGTATCCCATGCCGTCATCCAGCGGACTTGGGCGTTGCTGACATCCCAATCCCAGAAGAACGACCAGTCCTGCAGGGGTTTGATGGTCTCGCGGGGCAGCGTCGGAAAGACGCTGTTCACGGCCGGGGGACCGGCATGGGAGACCGCGGCGATATCGGATGTGCGCTGGTACAGCAGTGTGCCCATTGCGTTGGAGTGCTCGGCCAAGCGGATCCACAGGTCGCCGTCGAGCAGGGCGGTGAACTGCGCTGCCACGAAGCGCATCTTCGACGGCAACTGGTTGACCTGCTTGCGCACGTACATGGCCCGCTTGGCGAGAGCCGGGTTGAGGTACACGACCGCTTCGCCGCCCGCAAGCCCGGCCTTCGTCCCGCCGAAGCTCAGCACGTCGACGCCGGCGTCGACCGTGAACGAGCGGGTGGTGGCGACGGTGCCACCAAGCGCTGCGGTGGCGTTGGCCAGCCGCGCGCCGTCCATGTGCACGACCATGCCGAGGCGATGCGCGGCGTCGCACAGCGCGGCGACCTCGTCGGCCGTGTACACGGTGCCGAGCTCGGTGCTCTGCGTGATCGAGACCACGCCGGGTTGCGCGTGGTGCATGTCGCCTTGGAATCTCGCCAGGCCGGCGATCTGATCGGGGTGCAGCTTGGCGTCGGGAGTGGGCAGGGGCACCAGCTTGGCGCCAAGGGCGCGCTCGGGCGCTCCTGTCTCGTCGACTGCAATGTGCGCCCACTCGGTGCACAGCACGAAGTCGGCGGGCTGCACCATCGTCGCTAGCGCCATGACATTTGCGCCCGTGCCGTTCCACACCAGGAAGGCTTGCGACTGCGGTCCGAACATCTCGCGGAAAGACGCTTCCACCGCGGCAGTCCACGGATCGGCGCCGTAGGCCAACGCATGACCCGAGTTGGCAGCCACGATTGCTTCGACGACTGCCGGGTGGGCGCCTGCCGAGTTGTCGCTCGAGAACGTCCGCTGCGGTGCGGGAGGCATGGTGGCGATGCGCTGTGCTAGGTCGGCGGTCACTGCAGACATTCTGGTCTGCCGGGCCTCAGGCGCCGAACTGCGCGGTGATGACACGGCCGCGGCGTTCGGCTGCGCTGGGTGTCAGGTCGCTAACCACGAAGGTCCGCTGCAGCCATCGATCAAAGCCGTCGAACCGAGGTGTGAAAGGGCTGCGTCCATGGACGGCGACAGTGTTGTCGACGATCAGCAGATCACCGCTGTCGAGCGCAATCGACGTGTGGCAGGCCGCAGTCGCGTCGCCTAAGGACCGCAACGCGTCCTCGGCCTGCTCGTCGATGCCGGTCATCAGGTCTGCGTCAAAGACCATCGATGGACGGTGCCGTGCTCCGCTGAGCACGGCCATCGGTGTGCTGAGAACGTTGGTGCGGCCGTTCAGGTAGCTCTCGTCGACGGCGGTCCGGAAGCGAGGTTGGAACAGCACCTCGACCTGATCGGCGGCCAGCTGAGGCAAGACCTCGAAGATCGACGACAGCGTGGTCAGGGCCGCCCGGTCCCCGCGGAGGCAGAGCAGCAACAGGTATCGGGGTCGAAAGGGATGGAACGCTGCTTCGGTGTGGAACATCAACTGCACCTTCGACGACGTCGAAACCTGACGGTCGACGGCTGACTCTGTGGGCACGATGTTCTGTACCAGATCGCCGCCGTGCTCCGGCTCGTACCCCACTGGCTGGCCAAGTCGACGGGCGATGGTCAGCAGTGTGAACTCGCTGACCGAGTCCTTCTCGGCCGGCGTGGTTGGCGTGGGGGGAGTGCGCGGCAAATCGCCGACCGGCAGCCCGCGCAGCAGCATGGCACCCGACTGGTGGGCTTCGTCGGTGAAATCGACCAGTGCATCGTGAATGGTCGGCGGTAGCGACCTGGCGGCGTGACCGGCGGCGCGAACGAACCGCTCGACTCCCACGGCGTACGGCGGGACCAGCGTGTTCGGCCAGCGCGGTGAATCGACCGCGACCGGTTGCGCGTGGTGTGTGAGGGTGCTCATTGCCGTCCGTTCGTGTCCCGAGGACCTATGGAGTAAATATTCCCGACTACAATGTATCGGGAACAAACGAGTCAGCAATGTGACAGCAGCTATGCTCCGCTGCCGTGGAAGTGGCGGATCGCATCGGCAAGACCAGTGAAAGTTTGACAAAGGCCGAGCGACGCGTGGCTGAGGTCGTGCTGTCGAACCCGCAACTGGTCGCATTCGGAACCGTGGCCGATCTTGCCGAAGGTTCCAGCTCCGGTGCGGCGACCGTGGTTCGCCTGGCGACCAAGCTCGGGTTCGAGGGGTTCAGCGCCCTGCAGGCATCGGTGCAGCAGGACCTGGCGAATCAGCTTCGACCGGCCGCCGACAGGATCCGCGACCCGGCAGTGCACGACTCGCTGAACCGGCACCTGCAACTCGAACTCGGCAACGTGCAGACCACGCTGGGCGAGATCGACCAGATCGCGCTCGCCGACGTGGTCGAGCATCTCGCCGATCCGGCGCGGCGTGTGTATGTGTTGTCTGGAGACGCATCGAAAGGCGTCGCCTCGCAATTCGTAGGTGATCTCGACGCGTTGCGGCCCAACGTCACACTGGTCGACGGCAACGATGTCGCGGTGCGGAGAATGGTCGCGTTGATGGAGGAGACCGATGTGCTCGTCACGCTCGATCTCCGACGCTACGACCGTTGGTTGGTCGAGGCGGCCCGAACGGCGGCCAAAGCCGGCGTGTGGACAGTGTCTATTGCCGACAGCGTGCTGTCGCCGGTGGCAGCGTGTTCGCAGCGCACACTGGTGATCACCGCCGCCGGCGCCGGACCGTTCGACAGCCATGTCGGCACGCTGGCCTTGATGAACGTCTTGGTCGCGGGTGCGGCCATTCGCCTTCGCGGCGTTGCTACCGAGCGTCTCGATCGCGCCGAAGCTGCGTGGCGATCAAGCAGCGCGCTGAACGAGCGGTAACCGCTAGGCCGGCGGCGGCACCGTCTGCCACGAGCCGTCGGTCGCCGCGCTGGTGACCGCAGCGGCTACAAGCTCTTGGACCCGCGCACCGGTGGCGAAATCTGGCTCGACGCTTCGACCTTCGGCAATGGCGGTGACCCATTCGCGCGTCATCGCCTCGGTCCTGCGGAAGATGTGGCGATACGTGTCGTGCACTCGATCGCGCGGCGCGTCGCTCCATGCGCTGTCGGGGATGGTCAGCGGCCGGGCGGGACCGGTCTCGCCGGCGCGCAGACCGCGTACCTCCTGCACCGTGTCCCAATCGTTGACCGCGTGCAGCGTGCCACCGCTTCCGTGCAGATCGAGCTCGTGGATCTGCCCGAACGGCGTGCCCTCCCAACAGACTGCGCTGACCTGCAACGTGACGACGCACCGCACGCGAAGCGCGCCAGGATCACCGCGCTGTCTTCCACCTGCTTGTACGTGCTGCCGTCGGGGCGCGGATCGCGCGGCACGAAGTTGTCGCGATGGGCGCTGACTGCGATGACTTCGCCGAGGAACCATCGGGCCATGTCGAGCCAGTGCGAGCCGAGGTCACCAAGGATTCCCGAGCCTGCCTTGGCCTCGTCGAAGCGCCAGGCGTAGGTGCCGTCGCGTGCATAGCCGGCGAAGTAGCGCATGCTGAGGTGGTAGGGCTGGCCGACGTACCCGTCGACGATCAGTTGCTTGACGAACTGGTTCGTCGGCATGAATCGGTAGGTGAACGGCACCATCGTTATCGCGTTGCGCTCGGCCGCGACCTCGGCCATCTTGTTTGCTTCGGCGACGGACAGGCCGAGCGGCTTCTCGCACAGCACCGGCATGTCGCGACTCAGCGCTGCCATCGTGATCTCGTAGTGCGTCTCGTTCGGAGTGGCAATCACCACCGCATCGATCTCGCCGCCGCCCAGCATGGAGACCCAATCGGTGTACACGTGCGGGATCGACCAGTCGTCGGCCACGGTCGTGGCACGCCCGCGGTCTCGGCCGCACACCGCGGTGATGCGCCCGATCGGGTGGTCGGCGAGCGCCGGTAGGTACATCGCCTCGGCCCACCAACTGGTGCCCACCAGTCCGACACGTACTTTGTCTCCCATCGGGCCAGTCTGGCAGGGAGTGGTTGCGACGGGGGAGACGTGCGTCAGTCCGACGGGCTGCCGAATCGGCCGTGGTCGAAGTCGACGAAAGCCTGGCGCACTTCGTCGTCGGTGTTCATCACAAATGGTCCGTACCGGGCGACCGGTTCGCCGATGGGTTGACCGGTCAGCACGATGATCTCCGAACGTGGCAACAAACCGGTGAGGGTGAGTTCGTCACCCTCGATCACCGCGAGAGTGGCTTCGTCGACCTTCGTGTCGCCGATGCGGAACGCACCGGTCAACGGGTAGGCCAGCACCACGTGGCCTGCTGGCAACGCGGTCGCGACGATGGCGCCCTCGTCGAGGGTGACATGTGCGTACGAGATCGGGGTGCGCGTGCGCCCGGGACCGGACAGCCCGAACAGGTCACCCGCGATCACTCGTACCGTCGCGCCCGGCCGCTGGTCGCGCGCGTTCTCCTCGGCACGCAGATCCTGGTAGGCCGGGGCAGTCATCTTCTGCGCCGCGGGCAGGTTTACCCAGAGCTGCAAACCATGAGTCCGACCACCACTCTGTTGCGCCGCGGCCGACGGGCCTTCCTTGTGCAGCACACCCGACCCGGCCGTCATCCACTGTGTGTCGCCCGCACGTAGGTAGCCGTGATTGCCCAGCGAGTCGCGGTGCTCGAGGTCGCCCTCCAGCACATAGGTGACGGTCTCGAAGCCGCGGTGCGGGTGCCATGATGTGCCGGTTCCCTCGCCAGCGGCGAACTCGACGGGGCCCATGTGGTCGAACAGCAGGAACGGGTCGATGTAGGACAACGACGAGGTGGGGAACGGCCTGCGAACGACGAAGCCGTCGCCCTCGACGGCGCGCTCGGCTTGGATCAATCGCGTCACGGTTGTGGTGGAAGTTGACATGGTGGCTCCTTTGTTGTTCTCACAACAGTTACCACACCCAAAGTATTCCTACCGTTCGAGCAGGCGAATCCGCGACAGCGAGTGCACCCGAGAGCCGTCGATGTCGGAACGAAGTGCCGCCCACGCCGCCTCGATCGTGGCGCCCGTTGCCGAGGCAACCGTCATGGTCCCGTCAAATCGCTCGGCCTCGGCGATCCAGACCGCTTGCACCTCGACCAAGCGCCCGTTGCGACCGCGGAGGTGGTTCTCGCGGTAGTCCAGCATCGTGCGCCAACCGGCCCGCTCGAGCGCACGGCGATCGACCGGTTCGATGAATTCACCGTGACGTCGAGGTCGCAGCGCCGGATCCCGCATGTTGATCGCCATGCGACCATTGTGTACGACAGGCCCTGTGGATCATCAGTGCCAACTACCTGTGGATTCGCTGGGGATATTCCGAGGGCCCGCGTACGCGAGACTGGTTGGATGTCCGCTGAAGCACGTCTCGCCGAGCTCGGAATCGAGCTACCCACACTGATGACACCCGCCGGCTTGTACCGCAGTTCAGTTCGCGTCGGCGACCTGATCTTCCTGTCGGGCGCCGCCCCGGTACGACCAGACGGCAGCTTGGTACTGGGCAAGGTGGGCGGCACGATCGACCTCGAAACTGCACGGCACGCGGCCAGGCTGGTCGGTTTGCAGTTGCTCGCGGCATTGCAGGCCGAGCTCGGTTCGCTCGATGCGGTGTCACAGGTCGTCAAGTTGTTGGGCATGGTCAACTGTGCGCCCGGGTTCAACAACACCCCCGGCGTCATCGATGGCTGTTCGGAGCTGTTCATCGAGGTGTTCGGCGAGGCCGGTCGCAGTGCGCGCAGCGCGGTTGGCATGGCCGAGCTGCCATTTGACCTCGCCGTCGAAATCGAGGCCATCGTGCACGTTCACGCCGACTGACTGCGGGCTAGAACTCCTTGTTCTGCTTGACGTCCCACCCCGCATGCACCGCAACTCCGAGGGCGCCGGTGGCTTTCTGTGGCCTGTAGTCGATCTGCACCTTCCCAAATCGCAGCGACACCTCATCCAGGGGCACGTCACCGGCCGAGGTGCTGACGTGGTACGCAGTCACGATCACATCGGTGAAGGTCAGCTTGAAGTACTCCTGCTGCGCGTTGCCGGCGCGGCGGCCGGCCAGCACGGCGCTCTTCACATGCTTGCCGTTGGCGCACAACAGCATCAGCTTCGGTGACGCAGTGCCGGTGAGCGCGGTGAAGTGGAAGTCCTCGATCTGCACCTTGCCGGCGGCCGCTCCACCCGCGGAACCGGGCGGGGGAGTGCTGCTGGTTTCGCCCCATGAGAACGAGATGACGTCGATCTCGTTGGGATGGTGTGCGTCGTGGCTGTCGCCGGGAACCGTGTCGATCTTCAGGAAGTAGTCGACCATCACCCGAGGCTAACGCACCCACCGGACCGCGAGATTGACTAGAGTTTCGTCATGACGAATGTGGCCGATGAACAGCCGCCGCAGCGGTCGCGGTGCAGGTGGTGCCG
>JANOCR010000024.1:0-2978 GCA_031412355.1 Ilumatobacteraceae bacterium
TCCACGGCATCCCCCGACTGTGGTTGCGACTCGAAGAACGACGCTGCTCATCAGCACGCTGATCCTGTACGCGGCAACCGGCCGCAGCTGGTGGCTCGTCGCCACCGTGGTGTTGCTGCCGGACCTGTTCATGGTGGGGTACCTTGGCGGAACACGCCTCGGAGCGCTCATGTACAACATCGCTCATGCCACCCCGGCGCCCGCGCTGCTCGCCGGGCTTGGCTCATGGCAACAGTGGCAGTCGCTCGTCGCGGTCGCATTGGTCTGGCTCGCTCACATCGGGCTCGACCGGTTGATGGGCTACGGCCTGAAGTACAGCGACCACCTCCAGCACACCCACCTCGGGTGGATCGGACACCGCTCCGACCCGGGCCATTAACGACCCACCCGACTCTGCGGTTCGCAAAACATCAGCTGGCCCTTGCCCCGAGCCGCCGGTCCGGCGCGAGGTATCGCTCAATCCGGGGCGCGGGGATGGCCCGCACACTCCCGGCGAAGCGGTGTGCCATCGGTCCAGCTTCGGAATCGTGTGTCAGCCCGGGCCGACGTGCTCGCGCCAGCAAGCACTCAGGACCGCTGCGTCGCCGAACCAGCGCCCGAACTGCCGATCTCGCGCACTCCCCAGGTGTACTCGGAGAGTGTGCGATTGTGAATCGGGATGCGCGAGCGAGCCCCTAGTCGCAACAAGGAAGTGCCGAACTGCCGATCGGCTCGCTGGACATCACGACCGGGATCGGGTAATCGGCGCTGCCTGCCCGTGACTTCGCGCAGTTCGCCGATCAAGGGTTGCGGATCTGAATGGTCGACCAGTTGGTCAGGTCGGTGCTGAAGTCGATCGTGTCGAGCGTGGAGCTGTCGGCGTCGTCTATGTACGAGGCGATCATGGCGACGCCGGCGCCGTTGACGCTGAAGCGCTGATCCGTGAGCGAGCCGGGTTCGGCAGCGAACTCAATGTCGACGCTCTCGAGTTCGGTCCAGTCCGAGCCGGTCGACGCCAGTACTTGGCTCGGGTAGGGATCGTGCGATCCCATCACTACCAGCCGGCCGTCGGCGAGCACGTACAGGTGTACACCGTTGCCGCCTGGTTCGGAGGTTGCTGGAGTCCAGCTCGTTCCAGCGTCATTGGAGACGTACACGGTGTTGTTGTCGCCGCCCCACGACTCGGCTACTGCGACGCGGTCGCCGTCGGCTGCGATCTCCAAGAGATCGTCTCCATAGGGAACGAGGCTCGTCGCCAACTCCTCGCTGGTGGCGGACATCTGTTCAGGGAGCGCAACCTCGTTCCAGGTCGCGCCGCCGTCGTCGCTGTAGGCGAGGCCGAGCCGGTCGCCGTCGGTGTTGATCCCGATCCAGATCCGGCCGGTGCCGTGTTGCGCGACGGGAAGACCGGCCACCACGCGGTCGGGCATCGCCAATGGCCGGATCGTGCCGTCGCGAACATCGACCACCTTTGGCAGGCCGCCTTCGGTCGGCGCGAACTGCCATCCCCCGTCGGCGGCGTCGAGACCGCGGACGACAGCGCAATACGTCGCGAGCGAGCTGTACGACTCTGCACACAGCAGCAACTTCTGCTCTGGCGAGTTCAAGGTTGTCGGCTCGTCGCGCCAACTGAGAACCCCAGCCTGTCCGGAGACCGCATCAATGAGCCATGCCCTCGACGGCGCCCGCGCGTCGGGTGCGCTCTCCGACGCCACAAAGTACCGCTCATCGAGCAGCTGCAGATGCAGATTGACCGGACTCGCACTCGCTTGACCCAACAGCCCGCCGTGCACCTCGCCACCGCCGGCAACCTCGGTCACGTACGCCCAGCCGGTGCCGCACACGGCAGACGCCGAATCCCGGCACGTGCGCAACGAAACCGAGTTGCCCGCCGCCGAGACCTGCGTCCCGACGTCGCCGTCCCAGTAGAGGTCGTCGTCGGTTGCCTGCGCCTCGTCCTCGGCGGACGGGCTGGTCATCGCGAACCCTGACCCGCCGACCGTGTCGGTTTGAACGCTGTCGGGGTCGTAGTCGCCGACCAGTGCCAGCAGCCCGATCGCGAACACGACGATCGTCGCCGCGGCCACCAGCATCCACCGCCGTCGCGGGAACCACTCGCGGGGAAGATCATTCGCCGACACCGTGTGCGACTCACGCCCATCATCGAGGGCGGCGTGCTCACCGTTGAGAAACGGGACGGTTGGCCCCGGCTGCCACCTTGACGTGTCGACTGGAATCTCCTTAGCAACACGGCGCAAGGCGACGCGCAGCACTAGGCCAAACTCCCGCTCCAGTTGATCGAGGTCATCGAACTCGTTCACACCAACAATCCCTTCAACTTTGTCAACGCCCGCCGCAGATCCGAACGCACCGTGCTCGCCGAACGCCCCAGAAGCGACGCGATCTCAGTCAGACCAAGATCCTCATAGAAGCGCAACACCACGACCGTGCGCTGCGCCATCGGCAACGTCTGCACGAACAGCCACGTCTCATCCACCGCTGGTTCGCCGGGCAACTCACGAGAGGCGACCAGAGGTGTGGTGCGGAACGATCGCCGATGAACGTCGTTGGCGCGATTGACAACCGCTCGGCGGAGATACGCCGACGGCTCGTCGATCGTGTCCCAGTGCGCGGCTGCGGCCGTGAACACCGCCTGCACAACATCCTCGGCCTCGCTGCGGTCACCCACGAGCAAATACGCAAGCCGCGTCAAGCTCAAACGCGACGTGCGATATACGACCTCCAGACTTCGCGCATCCCGCGTCACCTCGCCCACGAGTACATAGTCGTACGACGCCACCAAAACGTTGCACCCCGCGAGGTATTTCTTCGCGTTGAAGAACCAGATGAACAGAGCGCCGAACTGCCCGATCTGGCTCAGCCCCAGCGGCCGTACGGGAACAACTTGCGCCCCTGCGCGATCAATCGCCCGTTGACCTCGATCGACTTCACGTGATCGTCGTCGCACAAGTGGATTTCATATCTCCACACTCGATGGA
>JANOCR010000025.1:0-13626 GCA_031412355.1 Ilumatobacteraceae bacterium
CTACAGGACCGCCAACGAGGGAGTCCCGATTCGGGGTTCGCCACGCCAGACTGGCACCATGAACGACCCCGTTGCGGCAACTCTCACGGTCATCGCCGAACACGTAGAGCGGTATCGCCAACAGCTCGCCGAGGTCGGTCCACTCGGAATTCCGGCGGGCCGCGAGGATCTCCGCGCAGCGGTCGGTGAGGCCGAGCAGGGATTGCGAAACGCCGAGCGCCTGTTGCGTCGAGCACTGAAGCTGATCGGCTGAAACTAGCGAAAACATTGGGCGGAAAAGCGGCGAGGGCCCCGATGAACCGGGCCGGCGCGCTGCAAAGCCAGGCGGCGGATCCCAGCATCGCCCGCAAACCAGGTGGCGGGAACCTGGTTGGTATGGCCACTATACACCGATTCCGACCTGGCGCAAGCGGCCACACTGAGTGGTTTTGGGCCTACTTTCGTGACGCTCGGCGCGGCAGTCGCGACGACGGACAGACGTCTTCGAGCACACATTCCGCGCATCGCGGGTTCTTGGCGTCGCACACCCGACGGCCGTGCAAGATCATCCGCAGGCTGAACGGACCCCACTCGGCCGGCGGCAGGTAGCTGTTCAGTTCGAGTTCCAGTTTCACGGGATCGTCACGCGTGCTGAGCCCGAGTCGCTTAGAGAGCCGCAGCACATGTGTGTCAACAGGCAGCCCGGGCAGGCCGAAGGCGACGCTGCGCACGACGTTGCCCGTCTTGCGTCCGACGCCGGGAAGCGTGACCAGATCATCGAGCCCGGTCGGCACCTGGCCCTCGAAGCGTTCGACCAAGCCCTGGGCCATGCCGAGCAGACTTCTGGTCTTGTTCTGGTAGAAGCCGGTCGAGCGAATGATGTCTTCGACGTCGGCCGGATTTGCGGCCGCGAGATCCGCAGGGTTCGGGTAGCGCCCGAACAGCACGGGTGTCACCATGTTGACGCGCGCGTCGGTGCACTGGGCAGACAGAATCGTGGCCGCCAGCAACTCGAAGGGGTTGGTGTGGTCAAGTTCGCACACCGCTTCCGGGTACTCGTCGGCAAGCCGGCGGGCGACTTCGTTGGTCCGACCCTTTGGCGTGCGCGGCGTTGCCATCGCATCGACACTATTCAATAGGCGAGCATTAACCTCGATGATCATGTGGCGAACCGAGATACGGCGCGAGCTCGACGAACACGATGTTGCCGGCATCGAACAGCTCTTGGCCGAAGCGGCGAACTACGACGGGTTTCGGGCGTTGTCGGACCATCTACGGCTCGAGCTCGTGCTTCGCGGCGGGCCGGGTTTCGGGGCCGTACTGGCCTTCGGCGACTCCAACGATCTTGCCGGGTACGCACAGTTGGCCACAGGCAACAAGTCGACGACGATCGAACTGGTCGTGGCCGCAGGTCAGCGACCACGCGCTGGCGAACTGACTCCCATACTGCTGCGCGCCGCCCTCGATATGGTGGCGGCCGATGGTGGAGGCCGTGTCCATTGGTGGGTCCACCGTCCGCACGAGAGTGCCGACAGCATCGCCGCCGATGCAGGGCTGGTGCGCGGCCGGCGGCTGCTACAACTGCGCCGCGCCTTGCCGATCGGCGACACCACCACCACGGTGGCCACGCGTGCTTTCGAGGTGGGCCACGACGAAGCCGAGTGGCTGCGTGTCAACAACGCTGCGTTCCACGATCATCCCGAGCAAGGTGGATGGACGATCGATACGTTGCAGCAACGCGAGGCCGAACCCTGGTTCGACCCGGCGGGATTCCGGCTCCACGAGCGCGACGGCGTGCTGGCCGCCTTCTGCTGGACGAAGGTTCATAGCGACACCACACCGCAGCTGGGCGAGATCTACGTCATCGCCGTCGATCCGCCCTTTCATGGCCTAGGGCTCGGCAAGGCACTGACGATCTCCGGGCTCGACTACCTCGCCATGCGGGGTCTCACCGTCGGCATGTTGCACGTCGACGCCGCCAACACCGCCGCACTCGCGCTGTACGAACGACTCGGCTTCTCGATCCATCACGCAGACCACGCCTACGTCGGCGACATCTCCAACGACTGATCATGACCGGAGCACGACCATGACCGACCCGACCGAAGCCCTGCCCCGCTGGAGCGTCGCCGATGTGCACGAATCGTTCGAGTCGCGATCGTTCGTCGACGCGCTCGAGCAGGTCGCCGCCGATTCGACGCGCCTCACCGCATTGTTCGATCAACACGACATCCGTCAATGTCGCCCACGGCCCGTCACTGCCGCCGATGGCGAGGCCGCCGACGCCGTCATCCGAGGCCTCAACGACACCGAGTTGCGCACGAACCTGGTGGGCGCGTACGTGTACGCGACGGTCAGCACCGACAGCTTCAACGAGACGGCACAGGGCCTGCTCAGCGAAATGGAGGTGTTCGAGTCGCATCAGCGCCCCCTGCTGGGCCGCCTGGCCGAGTGGGTCAGTTCGCTCGGAGTCGACGCGCTGGCCGAAGTCAGTACCGAGGTCGCCGAACACCGCGGCCCGTTGACCTTCCTGGCCGCTCGCGCAGCGCATCAGATGGCCGAGGATCAGGAAGGGCTCTACGCCGAGCTCAGCACCACCGCGTCGAGCGCATGGGGTCGATTGCACTCCGACATGACCTCACAACTCAGCGAGATCGTCGACCTTCCGACCGGCTCGCAATCTCTGCCGATGGCGGCCATTCGAGGCTTGGCGACCGACGCCGATCCCAATGTTCGCAAAGCTGCCCACGACGCCGAGATGCGTGCTTGGCCGACCGTCGCTGTTGCCTGCGCCGCGGCCATGAACGCGGTCAAAGGCGAGGCCAACATCATCAATGCGCGGCGTGGTTGGAGCAGCCCGATCGAAGCATCACTGTTCTCCAACAACGTCGGCCGGGCCACGTTCGACGCCATGCAGTCCGCAGTTGATGCATCGCTTCCCGACTTTCGCCGATGGATGCACGTCAAGTCTCGCTTGCACGGCCACTCGGGCGCGATGCCCTGGTACGACCTGTTCGCCCCACTTCCATTCGCGCCGAATGCGATCTCGTGGTCGGACGGACTCGACATCGTTCGGGGAGCATTCGCGTCGTATAGCCCGCGTCTCGGTGGGCTGGTCGACCGGGCGGTCGACGAGCAATGGATCGATGCGGGGCCACGCGAGGGCAAACGTGGCGGAGCGTTCTGCATGCCCTTCTCCGACGACCGCTCGCTGGTCTTCCTCAATTGGAACGGCAGTGTGGACTCTGCACAGGTCACGGCACACGAACTCGGTCACGCCTACCACAACACCCAACTGGCGCACCGCACCGCACTGCAGCGTCACATGCCCATGGCGCTGGCCGAAACTGCCAGCATCTTCTGCGAGACCCTGGTCGTCGAGGAGGGCTTGACCCACCTGACGGGACGCGACCGGCTGGCTCTGCTCGATGTCAACCTCCTTGGCGCAGTACAGACGGTCGTCGACATTCGCAGTAGGTGGATCTTCGAGACGGAGGTGTTCGCCCGCCGCCAACGCCGCACGATCGGTGTGTCCGAGTTCAACGAGATGATGCTGTCGGCGCAGGCCGATGCTTACGGTGACGGGCTCGATCACTCGACGGCGCACCCGTACATGTGGGCCGTGAAGCCCCACTACTACTCGTCGCACTTCTACAACTGGCCGTACACGTACGGACTGCTGTTCGGGCTCGGGCTGTTCGCCAAGTACCGCGATGATCCGCAGCGCTTTCAACTGTCGTACGACGACGTGTTGTCGCGCGCCGGGATGAGCACCGCCGAAGAGCTCGGCGCAGTGTTCGGCTTCGATGTGTCCGACGAGGCGTTCTGGACGGCCAGCCTCGATGTGTTGCGCGGCCACATCGATCAGTACATCGCGTTGGCGACGGCAGTGTGACGACGTCGCTGTATCAACCGAGCCGTGCCGAGCTGGCCGAGCTGTTGGATGGCGAGCCGCGCTACCGCGTCGACCAGATCTGGCAAGGCCTGTATCAAAACCTTTCGACGCCGGCCGAGATGACGAACCTGCCAAAGGCGCTGCGAGCCACGCTGACCGAGCGACTGGTTCCCGCGCTGAATGTGGAGGTTCGCCGCGTCAGTGACGGAGGCGACACGGTCAAGTATCTGTGGGAGCTGCACGACGGCAAGCGCATCGAGACCGTGCTGATGCTGTATCCCGATCGGGTCACGGTGTGCGTCAGCAGCCAGGTCGGATGTGCGATGGGGTGCGGGTTCTGCGCCACCGGGCAAGCCGGGTTCGCCAGGCACCTCACCGTCGGCGAGATCGTTGAACAGGTCGCAGTCGCGGCACGCGAGGCGCGGTCGATGGAGCGCAGGCTCGGCAATGTCGTGTTCATGGGCATGGGCGAGCCGCTGGCCAATGAAGGGGTCGTCTGGGAATCGGTCGAGCGCTTGCACGGCGATCTCGGATTGTCCGCGCGCAAGCTGACCATCTCGACGGTCGGGCTGGTGCCCGGCATCCGCCGCCTCACCGATCGGCCGCTGCCCGTCAACCTTGCCGTGTCGTTGCACGCCGCCAACGACGCCCTGCGCGACGAGTTGGTGCCGATCAACAAGCGCTACCCGATCGACGACCTGATGGGTGCGTGCGCCGACTACCTGGCTGTCAAGGGGCGGCGACTGAGTTTCGAATGGGCCATGATCGACGGCGTCAACGACCGCATCAGCGACGCCACCGAACTCGCCAAGTTGTGCCGTCGATTCCGATTGCCCGCGCACGTCAACCTGATTCCTCTGAATCCGACGCCCGGCTATCCGACGGTCGGCTCGCCGTTGAAGCGAGTGCACGAGTTTCGAGACACGTTGGAATCGCTGGGTGTCAACGCCACCGTGCGCCGCAACCGCGGCACCGACATCGACGCCGCGTGCGGACAACTGGCCGCCGGGCAGCCGGTCACGCTCACACCGTCACGGCCCGCGCAGACCCAGCGTTTGTGAGCTGCGGCCCCGCCCAGGGGCGCCAGTCATCAGACGCCGTACTTGGGGTTTGCAACCGCCAACTTGTCGCGAACCGATTGCCACACCAGCGCGCCCTCGTCAGGCCCGTGACCGAAGCCACCTCGAGGACGGCGGCCGGCCGGTGCGCGAAATCATCGGCCATCAGCCGAGCGATGGGCAGTGGGCAGCGACCGTTTGGAATGGATTGACGGCCGGACCACCGCCCGGATGGATCTCGAAGTGCAGGTGAGGGATGCTGAACTTGGCATTGCCTGTGTCGCCGATGAACCCGATGGGGGTGCCGGCTGTCACCGAGCCGAGCTGGCCGTAGCTGTCGAAGTGGCCGTAGTAGTACTTGTGACCGTCGACGCCGGTCAACCACACGGTCAGCCCGCCAAGCACGTTGCTTCTCGACTCAGCGATACCGTCGACGACGGCAAGAACCGGGACGCCTCGCTGACCGATCATGTCGACACCTTGGTGGCGACGACCGCCGCTACGCGGTGCTCCCCAGGTATTGGCGAACGGAGCGGGGGCACTACCTGTGGGGCAGACCCAGCCAGGGCCGGCGTAGTCGTTGCCGGCACCGCCGGGGAAGCTGCCGCTACCGCCACCGCCCGTTTGACCGCCACCGGCATTCGGAAGCGACGGCCGTGTCGCCGCACCCGACGGGGTGGCAGCGTCGTCGGAATCTCTTCCACCGTCGGCCCCAGCCGAATCGGAATCGTCGGCCGGCGAATCCTGCGGGGATGGAAGCGTGGGCGCTGGTGCGCTGAGCCGGGTCTTGCGATCGGCCTCACGTTTGCGGCGCGCCTGCTCGGCGACGAGGGCCGTGCGGACAGCCTCGTCATCGAGGCGATCGGCTTCGACGTCTTTCAGACGCTGCACCTCGGCCGAGGCGGCGTCTCTGAGCGCGGCGAGATTGGCGCGTTCCTTCTCGGCCTGATCCTTCTTGTCGACCAACTGCTGCCGCTTGTCGGTGAGGTCGGCGTTGAGCGCATCGAAGCGGTCGAAGTCGTTGGCCGACGAGTCGTAGATCACTTCCATGAGGGCGTCGATCTTGATCGAGTCCCCGGGCGACTGAAAGCCGGTCAGCAACGGCACGCCCGTGCTTCCTGACCTGGTGTAACGACCGATGGCGACGTTCTCGACCGCCAGTTGCAGTGCCTTCACGTCGCCTTCGAGCGCGGAGATCTCGGACTTCAACTGGTTCTCCTGCAGCGCAAGTTCGTCGATCCGCGACTCGGATGCGAAGTACGCATCGGCTGCAGCGTTGGCCCGTTCGCGAGCATCGGCAATTTCCCGGGCAGCCTGCTCGGCTTCGGTTTCTGCGGCGCGCCCGACCGTGCCCACCGATAGCGGCGCGAAAAAGCACATTGCCGACACAACCACCAGTAACCGACGCATCCCGCATGGGAGGGTACCAGTGGTTTGGGCATTCCAACCGGCACCTCTTACTCTGCGTGGCGATATCGTCACATCTCGATGTCTGAAGAAGCTCGGTCTGGCGAAGCCCTGTCCGATGAAGCACGGTCCGAAGAAGCACCGTCTGAAGAAGCACGGCCTGACATCCTGCGTTTCGCCGATGTCAGCTTCGTCCGCGACGGCCGCACGATCCTGGCCCCGCTCAACTGGAAGGTGATGCCGGGACAGCGGTGGGTGGTGCTGGGCGCCAACGGCTCGGGCAAGACCACGCTCTTGAAGATCGCAGCGATGTACGAGCATCCGTCGACCGGCGACGTCAGGGTTCTCGGCGAGCGCCTGGGACGAACCGACGTGCGAGTGCTGCGGCGCCGCATCGGCTACATGTCGCCGTCGTTGGCCGTACAGCTCCGCACCGAGCTTCGATGCCTCGACGTCGTGATGACCGCGAAGTATGCGGCCCTCGAGCCTTGGTGGCACCGCTACGACGAGGCCGACGAGGCACGCGCCCGATCGTGCCTCACCCGCATGGGCGTCGCCTGGCTTGCCGACCGACCGCTGGGAACGACCTCGTCGGGCGAGCAGCAGCGTGTGCTGCTGGCCCGCACGCTGATGAACGACCCGGCCGTCCTGCTGCTCGACGAACCGAGCGCACGACTGGACCTGGCGGGCCGCGAGCAACTCGTGCAGGCGCTCGCCGAGTTGACGACCGATCCGGTCGCGCCGCCGCTGATCCTGGTGACCCACCACCTCGACGAGATCCCGCCGGGAATGACGCACGTGCTGATGCTGCGCGACGGCAAGGCCGTGGTCATGGGGCCGATCAACCGGACGTTGACCTCGGCCAAACTCAGTGAGTGCTTCGGGATGCCGTTGACACTGGAGCGGCGCGACGACGGTCGATTCAGTGCCTGGTCGCCACGAGCTGGAGTAGCCGTTCCCGACCCGATGTGATCTGTTCGGCCAGCACGCGCTCGAGTGCGCCACCGGTCCACAACGAGCCGCCGTAATGCAGGCGCATGGTCAGCGTGCTGAGCCCGTTGCGTTCGACGATGGCTGCACTGAGCACCCACGGCGAATGGTTGCGGCCGTCGGCCTGATCGCGCTCGAACGTGACTGTGAACGCCTCGGAGTCGCGGAGCGTGCGAACCATCCTCAGCCGCTTGCTGCGCGCCAACGGCCCGAGGCGGGCCCGTAGCTCCACGTCCCACGCCCTTATGTCGCCGGGCTCGGCGACAGCGCTGTGCACCAGGCCGTTCCACTGCGGGTACGTCGACAGATCGTCGACCAGTTCGAACAACTGCTCGGCCGCGCACGGCGCCTCGAGCGACGCAGTCACGTCCATCGCGATGCCTAGGCGGAGGGGCGTTGCCGGCCCTGGCCACCGAAGGCCCTGGCGAGCAGCGGGCTGCTGGCCTCGAGCAGACCATCGAGGTCGTCGGTCTGGTCGAATGCCGGCTTCCATGGCAACACTTCGGTCTCGATCGGTCCGGCGGTCGGCTCGGCTTCGTCGACGACCTCGTCCAGTGCGGCAGCAACCACGTCGGCGCCGAGTTCGAGTTGCTCGGTGTCGTCGCGGTGATGTCGGCTGGCGCGTCGCTGTCGTGGGGCGGGACTGGTGACTTGAGCGGGTGCCTTGAACAACCTCGGCACAGGATCGCGGCGATCGTCGAGCATCCACCCCAGCGGCACCACCATCGCATCGGCATGCCGCCGACACAGCACGCCCGCACGGTCGACGGTGACCCGATCGTATGAATCGATCCACACCATCAGATGCTCGGCATCGAAGCCATAGGTCATCTCGGCGACTTGCGAACATCCAGGTCGTTCACACAGTCGCGTCATCTCTCATAACGTACCCGAGGGAGGCCCGGCGATCCGGCTTCATCGTCGGTCTTTTTTCAACTTCCACCTTGGCGGCGCTGGGGTGGGCGTACACGGACTCGAACCGTGGACCCCGTCGGTGTGAACGACGTACTCTAACCAACTGAGCTATACGCCCCTACGGAGTCGCGAGACTAGCAGTGGCAACCACCTCATCCTCATGGTGTTACGTCGAAGCTCACACACACCACGCCAAGGCCCTGACGATCGCGGTGCGGTTCGAACTCGACGGGGCATCGTTCGTCGGCGCCGATCATGCTCTCGACCACGCCGTCATGATCGACAGTGCAATTGACCTCCGACGCATCGCCGTTGTCCTCGATCACCACGCACGAGCCTGCTTCCAACAAGTTGTCGGGGGGCCCCGGCTCCGACGGCTCGTAGGTGAACACGCCCAACATCACGATGCCGATGCCCACCGCAGCCATGCCTGCCAGGAACCGCCACGGAAAGCTCGACGGAGGCGGCGCCACGAACCTCGGCGGCGGTACCCGATCCTGGGCCCCGTCCGCATGCGTGACCACAGCGAGCGTGCGATCGTAAGCACGGCGCAACGCAGGGTCGCCCAAGACCCTCCACGCCTCGTTGATCGGCGCCAGCGACTCGGCAGACCCCGATGCGCTGGTGTCGGGATGGTGAGCACGAGCCAGCCGGCGAAATGCTGCGCGAACCTGCGGGGTCGTTGCGTCGCGACCGATCCCGAGCACCTCGTAGTGGGTCACGGGTCGACCGTGCCGCCACTCCGCCAGTACTGGCCGTGGGCGCGTTCGAGGAACCCGTCGTCGACCATGTAGCGACGGAGCGCCGCAGTGTCGGCATGCCGCTGGCCGAGGATCAGGTTGACCATCTTCTCGCTGTACGTGTTGCCCGGTTCGAATTCCTGCGCCAACCAGTCGAGCACCACTCGTCGCTTCGCCGCCGCCACAGGTATCGACTGCAGTCGACCGTCGGTCACGAAGGACCGCAACACCTTGCGAGCGTCGTCGGTCGCATCGGCGAACTCGGTCGAGGCCGGCCGCACGTTGGCCTGTCGCGCAGCCTGCTGGAACGAGTCACCGGCAACCCCGAGCCCGTGGGCCCCGTTGACGACGAGACCGGTTTCGACAAGCTTGCCCAGTGCCTTGGCAACCTGCACGGATGTGAGACGGGTGGCGGCGACGACCTCGTCGACGTGCACAGCGCCGAGCTCTATCGCCGCGACAACTCGACGGCGATGGGCATCGGCCAACAACCCGACCAGCGCAGTCGCGTCGAGCTCGCCCACGGTCAGTACCCGAGATCGGGGTAGACCACGCCTTGCAGAGGTCTGTCCTGTGCGAACAGGCGGATGTTCGTCGTGATCCGTTCGCTGAGCAGCGGCTCTTCCATCTCCAAGGTGGCGCCGACGTGGGGCGTGATGATGCAGTTCGGCAGCGACCACAGCGGATGGTTGTCGGGCAACGGCTCGGGTTGTGTCACATCGAGCGCCGCACCGCCGATGACGCCGTTCTGCAGCGCCCACACCAGGTCGTCGGTCACGATGTGCTTGCCGCGCGCGATGTTGACGATCCAGGCGTGATTCTCCATCATCTCCAACTCCGTGAGCGAGATCATCTCCTCGGTGTCGGCCGTCAACGGCAGGGCCAGCACGACCAGATCGGCGCCGGCAAGCGCGTCGACATATCGCTCGGCTGCCAACACTTCGTCGACACCGTCCATCTCCTCGACCGTGTTGCGCACCACCGTGATGTGGCAATCGAACGGCTTCAGCATTCGGACCAACGCGCAACTGATGCCACCACCGCCGAGGATGGTGACGCGGCTGCCGATCAGGTTGCGTCCCGACTCGCCCAGCCAGGTTTTCGACTTGACGTACGTGCCCAGGCCGCGCATGCCGGCGAGCGCCAGGGTCAACGCCAGCTCGGCGACCGGTTCGGCGAAGATGCCCTTGCCGCACGTCCAGGTTCGGTCGTCTTGTACCAGGTGGACGAAGGGTTCGATGCCTGCGTAGGGCAACTGCACCCAGGCAATCCGCTCGTTGGCCTCGAGCACGGCCTCGAGCTCGAGTGCTTCGCGGGGCACAGTCCACATCAAGGCTTCTGCGTCGGAAACCGGCACGATCTGGCCGCCGCCGGCGGTGATTGCACCCCTCAACCAATGCTGGCCACCGTCGGGATCGGGACCGATCGCAATTCGAGGAGGCCCTGTCTTGCGTGACGATTCCGACGGGGCCTGCTTACTTGGGGGCATGCATCGCGAGGCTAGCCCGCCCCACGAATTTCGGTTGCAACTCGCTCGCCGCTCTCGACGGCACCCTCGAGATAGCCGGTGAAGCTCGCAACGTGCTCCCCTGCCAGCCAGATGCGTCCGTGCGGGCGACGCAGAACGTCCCAGAACTCGCTGACCTGTCCGGGCCGGTACACCGCGTAGCTGCCGCCGTATTGGGGGTGCTGTGACCAGGCCCGCGAGAAACCACCGGTCGACGGCACGGTGATGTTGTGCACGGCGCGCATCTCCGACTCGATCAGCCGCAATCGATCTGCCTCCGGTTGCCCGGCCAGGCTGCGACCGCCGTCGCCGCCCGCGTACGACATCAACACGCCGGCCGCGCCGTGCTGATCGATGGTCGGCTCGTAGATCCGCTGCGACACCCCTTCGATGGTCGCATAGCCCTGTGGCCATTGCCTCTCGGCGAACTGGACCGCCGTCTTGGTGACCGTGCCGTAGCCGAGGTCGTCGACGGCACGTTGCAGCAGGGTGGGCAGCGGCGGATCGAAGCGCACGCTGCGAAGCGGTACCAATGAACAGGCCAGTACCACGTGGTCGGCCTGCAGTCGGCGGCGTGATGTCGTCACTGTCACAGACTCGGTGCCGTGTTGAACGGCGATCAACGTTTCGCCGGTCGAGATCGAGTCCGCGACCTCCGCCGCCATGTGTTGAGCCAGCGCGCTCACGCCGCCGACGACCCGGTGCGACCTGATGACCTTGTCGCTGCCGATTTCCGCGCTGACTGCGCGTTGTTGGGCAACGAACAGCAGCGACACCTCGCCGGGCTCGGAGGCGAACTCACCCTGGCTGTCGCGCTGATGAAACAGTCGGGCGAGCTCGCCGAGCCCAGCACGGTCCGCTGCGGTGGCGAGCGAGATGGCGTCGAGCTCCGCCGCCGCCGAGCAGCGTTGTGGGTTCGACGGATCATCGACGCGTTCCGCAGCTTGGTGGACGAGTTCCTCGAACACACCGAGTTGCCGGTAGACGTCGTCACCGAGGTCGGCCGGGCTCTGCAACCGACCATCGCGATGCAACCATCGCCGAATCGTCGTCCACTGCTGTCCCTCGCCCTGCAACTCCATGCCGTAGCGGTCGAGCAGGCTGCGCATCCGGTGATGGTGGGTGTCGATCCACTCGGCGCCGCTCTCGACGTATTGGCCGTCGCGAAATGGAGCACGAACGGTGCGCACCCGTCCGCCCAACCTCGTACCCGCCTCGATCAACGTCACCTCTGCGCCGTCACCCACGAGTTGACGGCACGCGGTGAGACCGGCGAGGCCGGCGCCGACGATGACGACTCGTTGGCGGGTCACCCCGCCATGTTTGCAGCGATCTGGCTCGACGACTGACCGCTGCGGCGCAAGACCAACACCGTGACCGCGGCGAAGAAGAGCGTGAACGAGAACAGCACGACAGCGCCCGACCCGGCGGTGGGCCTGGTCGACGATTTGACCGTGCCGAGCAAGAACAGCGGGAACGTCGAGGCGTCGTTTCCGACGAAGCTCGACAGGATCACGTTGTCGAGGCTGAAGCTGAACGACAACATGGCCCCAGCGACCAGAGCCGGCACCATCAAGGGCAGGGTGATCTGACGGAAGACCCGCGTGGGCGGAGCACCGAGATCTGCTGCTGCCTCTTCGAGCGATTCGTCGAGGCCCTGCAAGCGAGCCCGCACGATCAGGGTGACAACGGCCGACGAGAACAGCGAGTGACCGATCCACAGCCGAATCATGCCGCCTCGAATTCCGAGGAACCCGTTCTCGAACGGGCTATTAAATTCGCGTTCGAAGAACCAGCTCAGCAGAGCAAACCCGTCGATCACCTCTGGGGTGACAAGAACGAGGAACAGGAGCGCCATGAACCAGTTGGTCCACCGCCCACGCCGACGCACGAGCGCGACACCGGCCAGCGCGCCGATGAACACGGCGATCAGCGTGGAGCCGATGGCCGCCTTGAACGAGTTGATCAAGGTGTTGCGAACTGACTTGTTGTCGAACAACTCTCGATACCACGTGAGGCCGCCCCACTCCTTCCAGATGTTGAAGCTGTTGCCGCCGTTCATCGAATGGATGATCACGTAGACGATCGGGATCATCAGGAAGATCACGACCAGCGCTGTCCACACCCCGCCTAACACGCGGTAGACGTCGATCGAGTCCCGGCGCCTTCGGATGGGAGGCGCGGCGGCCCTCATGACGCCATCGCGATGTTGACGCGGCGGTTCAGGCTGAAGAGGTACTTGATCGACCCGACGATCACGCCGGCCATGGCCACGACTGCCAGGATCAGCAGGATCAGGACCACGGCTGCGGCCGCGCCTTTCGGGGTGTCTTGACCTTGCACGGCAAAGTTGTAGATCGACGCACCGATCATGTTGCCTTTCGCGCCGCCCAGAATGGTGGCAGTGACATAGTCGCCGGCCATAGGGATGAAGGTCAGCAGCGCGCCGGCAACGATGCCTGGCGCAGCGAGCGGGATGGTGACCGAGGCGAAGGTCTTCATGCGCCCGGCACCGAGATCCTTGCTGGCCTCGCGGAGCTCTGGCTCGATGCGATCCAGCGAGACGAACAGCGGGAAGATCATCAGCGGCAGGTAGTTGTAGACCAACGCCAACAACACGGCGCCTTTGGTCCCGATGATGCTGATCGGCGAGCTGATGATGCTCCAGTCGATCAGGAAGTTGTTGAGGAAACCGGTCTTGGCGAACACGACCTTCCACGCCGAGGTGCGCACAAAGAAGCTCATCCAGAACGGAACGATCACCAGCACGAGCAACACGGCCTTCATTCGCCGCCCGGCCTTCGTTGCGATGAAGTAAGCCACCGGTAACCCGATGATGATGCACAGCAATGTCGCCATCGCCGCAACCACCATCGTGTTGGAGAACACTTGCCGGAACTGTCGTGTCCAGATGTCGCGGTAGTTGTCGAAGCTCAATCGGTCGAGCCTGACACTGCCTTTCTGGTTGACGCCCGGCTTGTAGCCGAAGCTGTTGACAACGACGAACAACACCGGGATCGCGTAGAAGAACCCGTACCAGACGAATCCGGGAATCGCGAGCAGGAACTTCGGGGCGCGCCCGGGCCGCGTAATAGGCGGGGCCGGCGCGCCAGCGGGTTGCAAAACAGGCGCCCG
>JANOCR010000026.1:0-2062 GCA_031412355.1 Ilumatobacteraceae bacterium
CGGACCAGTCGTTCCAGCAGTATTCGTGAATGTCTGCATGCGCCACTCAGCGGGGTTGCCGCTTTGGTTCGCGACCGGCGTCGTCGCCGTGACGTCGATACGCGCCCAGCCGCTGCCAACGGCCAGGGCGGTGGCGGCCGCCGAAGTCAGCTGAACGTCGATTGTTCGGGCCACTTGATCGACTACCGGTGTACTCCAGGTTCCGCTGGAAAACGCAGTGGCAGCAACGCTGATGGCCGTGTATCCGACGGGCAGTTTGATCCTCACGTGCTGTACCGTGCCACCGCCGGTCGGGCGGTACAGCGTGCTGAACGTGACCGTGGTGTTGGTTGGCGCCCATCCCGGTGCAACGTGCGCGTCGTTGTTCGCTGCAGCGACGTACGGGCCTACGAAGGGGCCGCCGGCTCCGGACGGGGCTGAACCGACCGGCACGACCGATTCGGTCGAGATGTCGGTCAGTGCACGCACCAGGTTGACGCGGCCGTTGCCGGTCTGATCCGCAGTTCCGGCTGCGTCGGCGTTGCGGGCCAGGCGGCCGACGATGACGCCGTTGGAAGCCGAGGAGTCATTGGCCTTCAGCAGAGCGGCGGCGCCGGCGACGATGGCGGCAGAGGCCGAAGTTCCGGTGATCGAGGTGGTGCCGCCGCCGACAGCGCCGGCGCGAACGTCGACGCCGGGAGCGCCAAGGAACACGTCGGCTCCGTAGTTGCTTCCCGACCACAACGCATCGGCGGAGTCTGTGGCCGACACGCCGACGACCTTGGCGTCGCCAGCAGGGTATGAAGGAGTGGCTAACGCGTCGTTGCCGGTGGCGGCGACGAGCACCGCGCCCTTGCCCCACGCGTAATTGATGGCATCTTGCAGATCGGGGCTGTAGCTCTGGCTGGAGAACGCCATGAGGATGACGTTCGCTCCAGCGTCGGCGGCGGCGACGACGCCGGCGATGATGTCGCCGTCCTGGCCGAGGCCGTTGGCGTCGAGCACCTGAACCGGCATCACCTGAACGCCGGCATAGGCCACGCCGGCAATCCCGGTTGCGTTATCAGTGGCCGCAGCGGCGATCGTGGCCATTGCGGTGCCGTGTCCGTTCGGGTCGACTGTCGGTGAGGAGTCGGGAAACGCGCTGAAGCCGGGCACGAGGCGCCCGGCGAGATCTGGTTGGTTGCCATCGACGCCGGTGTCGAGCACGGCGATCGTTGCCGACCCGCTCGGTACGACAGTTCCATAGGCCTGATCCCAGCCGATTTGCGGCAGCGCCCACTGGGCGCCGTAGTCGACGTCGGAGGGCACCCCTTGAGCCTCACGGGTCTTTTCGACCTCGACGCGCTGCACCTGGGGATCGGAGGCATAGCGCTGTTGGGTTTCCTCCAACAGCGTCGTGTCCACATCGACGACGTGGAGGCGGAGCGGCGCGATGACCGAGCTCTCGACGCCTCCATCACGTGCAATGACGGCCTGCTGATCCACGTCGGAGAGGCCGGCCACCATCTTGACGAGAAGCGAGGTAGTAGTTAGGGGTGCTGGCGGGATCTCCTCGATAGCGGACGCGATTACAGGGGCCTGCAGGGCAAGGAGCACGCTGGCCGTCAGCACACCAATCAGCCCGCGCACGCGCCTCGCTGTAAAAGTGGGGGTTGCAACGTGATTCCGACGCATCATTCTCCATCCTGCGAGCGGGCGATTGCCCGCAGATCTCTTGCGTCGGCTCCACCGTATTGTCGCCACCCGCCAGCCCTTCAGGGAACAAGCTGGTCGAACGAACGGCAATGGGTCATATGACCCCTTTGGCCACGTTGCGTTCCCAACGGTCACGCTAAGTGGCACAACGGGGGCACCGGGTAATGAAAACCAAGACCCTCAACTTCACGTACAGACTCATGCGCACGGCGCCACGCACGAGGGTTTCAGCCAGTTGTGCGACCGAGCCAACCGCCGGTGGTGAGCACCTGGTCGACGTTGACGCCATCACTGCGGCGATAGGGGCCGCGAAGCCCAGCTGTATCGACAGGCATCGCCAGCGACTGCGGGAAGTACGGCACGCCCCACACATGCACTCGATGGG
>JANOCR010000027.1:0-4328 GCA_031412355.1 Ilumatobacteraceae bacterium
CAGACTGTCACCATGACTACGGTCACCAACCCATCAGCGGCACCCGTGAGCCTTCGGGCCACGGGTGCCGCCAGGCGGCGGCTGCATGTGGAGCGCGTGGTCAAGCTCCTACTCGGCTCCGCCTCGGTCATCACCATCGGCATCACGGTGATGATCGTTCTGTCGCTCGTTAGACCCACGCTCGAGTTCTTCGGCGACGTGTCGTTGCGCGAGTTCTTCACTACCACTCGCTGGACGCCGTTGTTCGCGGACGCGAACTTCGGTGTGTGGCCATTGATCGTCGGCACGCTGTGGACCACCGGCATCGCCCTCCTCGTGGCGATTCCCCTCGGCCTCGGCGCGGCGTTCTACCTCAGCGAGTACGCCCGCCCCCGAGTTCGTTCCATTCTCAAGCCGGTACTCGAGATCCTCGCCGGAATCCCGACGGTGGTGTTCGGGTTCTTTGCGTTGTTCTTCATCAATCCCGAACTTGTCAGGCGGTTTTGGCCGGGTGAGGTCGGCACGTACTCCGGACTCGCCGCGGGTTTGGTCGTCGGCGTCATGATCCTGCCTACTGTCGCGTCGCTGGCGGAGGACGCGATGAGTGCTGTTCCGCAAGGACTTCGCCAGGGAGCGTTCGCACTGGGCAGCACGAGACGGGAGGTGTCCACCGCGGTGGTCTTCAGAGCGGCGCTCTCGGGAATCGTCGCCTCGATCGTCCTCGCCGCGTCGCGTGCGATCGGTGAGACCACCATCGTGCTCATCGCTGCTGGCAGCCGGCCGACACTGACGTCGGATCCGAGCGAACAAATGCAGTCGATGGCCAGCTTCATAGGTTTCGCAGGTATCGGAGATCAGCCGACCGGAAGCACGGGTTACCAGACCATCTTCGCCGTCGGTTCACTTCTCTTTGTGATCACCCTCATCCTCAATGTCATCAGCATGCGCGTCGTCCGCCGCTTCCGAGAGGTCTACGAATGACAGCTGTCGTCGAATCGACCCCTCCCGTTGACATCGTGCTCAGGTCGCCGGCAGTCGGCAACCGCCGGCTGAAGGACGTGCTGTTCAAGGGACTCCTGCTGACCTCGCTCGGAATCGCGTTCGGCGTGTTGCTGACGTTGCTGGTCGACACCTATCTCGAGGGCCGTCCCCGGCTCAATTTCGACCTGGTCTCCAGCATGCCGTCGGCCCGGCCGGCTCGTGCCGGCATCCAGTCGGCGATCTTCGGCTCGCTCTGGGTCGTCGGGCTGACCGCGGCGATCTCACTTCCGCTCGGTGTCAGCGCTGCTTTGTACCTGGAGGAGTTCGCCCGCAAGGACCGGTGGTACAACCGGCTGATCGAGCTCAACATCCAGAACCTTGCCGGTGTGCCGTCGATCGTGTACGGGATCCTCGGCCTGGCGTTCGTCGCACGTGGCTCCTTGGGATGGGGTTTCACCGTGCGGACCGCAGCACTGATCCTCAGCATGGTCGTGCTACCCACCGTCGTGATCGCATCTCGCGAGGCCATCCGCGCAGTGCCGAGCTCGCTCCGTCAGGGCGGATTGGCCCTTGGTGCCACGCAGTGGCAGACCGTTTACCGCCAAGTGCTTCCCTCGGCTGTTCCGGGCATTGCTACGGGCAGCATTCTCGCCACCTCACGCGCGCTCGGCGAATCAGCTCCGTTGCTGATGGTCGGCGCGCTGACGTTCGTCACGTTCAACCCTGATGGCTTCGACAGCGCGTACACCGTCCTGCCACTTCAGATCTTCCGTTACATCAGCGAGGCCCGTGCCGAGTTCAAGCCGCTGGCCGCGGCCTCTGCCCTTGTGCTACTCATGTTCCTGGTTTTGATGAACTCGTTCGCCATCCTCCTCCGCAACAAGTTCCAGAAGAAGTGGTGAATCCGATGCAGAGCCCCATGCAGAAAGAGGTTGAGATGGTCGACCGTCTCCAAGGAAGTGGAACGGACGAACAGTTGCCCGACGTCGTGGTCGATGCTCCCGCCACGGGAACGAAGGTGGTTGTACAGACTCGAGACCTTGCGGTGTACTACGGCACGTTCCGAGCCGTTCGTGACGTCAACCTCGACATTCGCCGCGGTGAGATCACGGCATTCATCGGCCCCTCCGGCTGCGGGAAGTCGACCGTGCTGCGATGCTTCAACCGGATGAACGACCTCATCCAGGGTTGCAGAGTCGAGGGTTCGGTCACCTATCACGGCCTCGACCTGTACGCGAAAGACGCAGAGGCCGTCGAGGTCCGACGCCGGATCGGCATGGTCTTCCAAAAGGCCAACCCGTTTCCGAAGAGCATCTACGACAACGTTGCGTTCGGCCCTCGGGTCAACGGGACCAAGAAGCGTGCCGACCTCGACGTGATCGTTGAACGCTCGCTGCGCGGCGCCGCGTTGTGGGATGAGGTCAAGGACCGGCTGAAGACATCGGGCATGGGGCTGTCAGGTGGGCAGCAGCAGCGGCTGTGCATCGCTCGCGCAATCGCGGTCGAGCCCGAGGTGTTGCTGATGGACGAACCGTGTTCGGCCCTCGACCCGATCGCCACGTCGCGCATCGAGGATCTCATGCAGGAGATCAAGAGCCAGTACACGATCATCATCGTCACCCACAACATGCAACAAGCAGGGCGCGTCAGTGACCGGACCGCGTTCTTCACGACAGAGGTCAATACTGAAAGCGACCGCCGCACCGGCCGATTGATCGAGTTCGGACGCACCTCGAAGATCTTCTCCACGCCCGATGACGAGCGAACCGAGCAGTACGTAACGGGACGGTTTGGCTGATGGCGGAGCTTCGCCGCAACTACCGCAGTGACCTCGACGAAGCGAAGAACGAGTTGGTCCGTCTGGCCGCGCTGGTCACGGAATCCATACCGCGAGCTACAGCGGTGCTGCTCGATGGCGACCTCGAGGGCGCCGACAATCTCATCCGGGGCGACGACGAGATCGACGCACGGTCGATCGACATCGAAGAACACTGTTACCGCATCCTCGCGCTCCAAGCGCCGGTTGCCTCCGATCTGCGACAGGTGGTCGCGCTGTTGAAGATGGTCGCCGAGGTCGAACGCAGCGCGGATCTGTTGTGCAACATCTGCAAGGCGGCACGTCGTATCTACGGCCATCAGTTGGATCCGAGGTTGCGGGGGATCATCAGCCGGATGGGCGAGCAGGCGCAGCAGTTGTTCGAGGCGGCCATCGAGAGCTTCATCGAGAACGACGCGGCCAAGGCTGCGGCGATCGACGACATGGACTCGTACCTCGACGGGCTGCAGAAGCAGTTCGTGCAGGCGATCTTCGAGACTCACTCCGCTGGTCGGATCGAACTACAGGTTGCGGTGCAGCTCGCGGTGGTCGCACGCTTCTACGAACGCATCGGCGACCACGCAGTCAACATCGGCGAGCGCGTCCGTTTCGTCGTCACCGGCTGGGTGCCCGAAATGAAAGGTGCCGAGCGTTACCGCCGATACCTGGATTCGACAGGCGAGATACCGCGGGTCGCTCCCGTTCCGGGCGACGACGCCGCTGACGCTCGGAACTGAGCAACTGACCGGCAACGGGCATACTGGTCCGCTATGAGCACCACCGGCCGCAACCTCGGCACCATCACCGAGCCCTCCCGCCAGATCGACGTGATCCACGAGACCGATGTGCTCGTCGTCGGCTCAGGCCCGGCAGGCCTGGCTGCTGCGCTTGCCGCTGCTCGCACCGGTGTCGACGTGACACTGGTCGAACGGTTCGGGTGCTTCGGCGGCAACATCACCGCCGTCGGCGTCGAGGGGATGGCCTGGTATCGCCACGAGGAAACGATCGAAGCGAATGGGATCGGTCGCGAGTTCGAGACCCGGGCGCACGCGATGGGCGCGGCGGTGCCCGAGAGCCAGTCGCTGTCGTTCGAGATCGATGCCGAAGGTTTCAAGCTCGTCGCCGACACGCTGGTCGAGGAAGCCGGCATACGCGGCATGCTGCACCGAACCTTCGCCGCGCCGATCATGGAGGGCGACACGATCACGGGCATCATCACCGAGTCAAAGGCAGGCCGCGAGGCGATCCTGGCGGAACTGGTGATCGATGCCACCGGCGATGCCGACGTTGCCCATCGTGCGGGCGCGCCGACGTTTCACACGCCGAAGGAACAGATGATGGCGGCGTCGGTCATGTTCCATCTCGCCGGAGTCGACAAGAAGGCATTCATCGCCGGAATCAGAGCCGACCCCCAGACCTACAAAGACTGGGCCGGCGGAGGGGAGTGGAACATCGAGACGGGCGGCAAGGAGGACGACATGTTCTCGCCCTTCCTGAAGCGCCCGTTCGAGCAGGCGATCAAGGATGGGTTGCTGCCTCCGACACTCTCCAC
>JANOCR010000028.1:0-3138 GCA_031412355.1 Ilumatobacteraceae bacterium
CATTCCGAGCGCGATCGTGTCGTCGTCGAAGAATGCCCGCCCCGTGCTGCGCTCAGCCGGCATCGCCGAGCGCTTTGCCGCCGTCGTCGACGGCCTTGTCGCGATCGAGCAGCATCTCCCGGGGAAGCCCGATCCGGCGACGTTCGTCTTCGCCGCCGAGCGCCTCGGTGTAACACCCGCCCAGGCGGTCGTCGTCGAAGACGCAAGCTCGGGGGTCGCCGCCGGGCGCGGTGGCAACTTCGCGAAGGTGATCGGAGTCGACCGAGGTGGCAACCGGGAAGCACTGCTTGCAGCGGGAGCTGACTTCGTCGTCGGAGACCTGGAGGAGACGCTTTCGTGACGCGCGCCAGCAGCACGATCTCCATCGATCGCGAGCGGTTCCCGGTCGACGTCTGGCGGCTGGTGGAGAACGGCCTCGGTGACAACGACGGCGGCCTGACCGGCACCTTGTTCGCGACCGGTAATGGCTATCTCGGACTGCGCGCCGACTGGTCGCCTGATCCGGAATCGGCGGGCACCTACGTCAACGGCTTCCACGAGACCTTCCCGATAGTCCACGCCGAGCACGCATTCGGGTTGGCTCGCACCGGCCAGTCGATGCTCAACGCTCCCGAGGCCAAATCGATCGAGCTCAGGGTCGACGATGAAGCGTTGCGCCTTGCACCGGACCATCCCCACCGCTCGCAGGTGACGGACTTCCGGCGTGAGATCGACTTCCGAACGGGGGTGTTGCGCTCGGAGCTGACCTGGCACACCCGCGCCTGCGGGAAGGTGCGAGTGGTTTCGCAGCGGCTCGTCAGTCTGCAGCATCGACACCTGGCTGTTCTGCGGCTTTCGCTCGAACTGCTCGACGCGCCGGCGGCGGTGACGGTCACCTCTCAGCTCGTCAACCGCCAAGACGTCGCGACGCGCGACACAGGGCCGGCGCACGCCGACCCGCGCCGGTCGCGCACGTTCGATGGGCGCGTGCTCGATCCGGTGCTGCAGACCCACACCGACGCCGGCTCGCCAGGTGGAGGCACCGTCACGCTCGGCTACCGATGCGTCGCGAGCGGGATGACGATCGCCGCTGCCTTCCGCCATGCGGTCACAACTGGTCGCGATGTTGCATGCGACACGGAGCTCGCCGGCGATCGCGCCGCCACGACGATGCGCCTCGACGCCGCGGCCGGCGACACGGTCACCGTCACCAAGTACGTCGCCTATCACAGCTCGAGCCAGCTCCCCGGGGCACCGGGCGAGGTGTCGATCGATGACCTCGCCGACCGCTGCCGCAGCACACTCGACGCCGCCGAGGCGGGCGGGTGGGAGCAAGCGCTCGCCGACCAGCGGGCCTGGCTCGACCGGTTCTGGGCACGCACCGACATCGCCATCGACGGTGACGACGAGGCTCAGCAGGCGATCCGCTGGAACCTGTTCCAGATGGCCCAGGCCTCGGCCCAGATCGGCGGACGCGGCATCGCCGCCAAGGCGGTTACGGCCGCCGGCTACGACGGTCACTACTTCTGGGACACCGAGGTCTACATGGTGCCCCTGCTGGCGTACACCAACCCCGACGCGGCCCGCGACCTGCTCCACTTCCGCTACCGCACCCTTCCCATGGCGCGCGAGCGGGCGATCGAGATGTCGCAGCGCGGCGCGTTGTATCCGTGGCGGACCATCAACGGCGAAGAGGCCTCGGCGTACTACCCGGCGGGCACCGCCCAGTACCACATCGACACCGACGTCGCCCACGCGATCGACCGCTACGTCACCGCCACCGGCGACACCGAGTTCATCCGCGGCGAGGGCGCCGAGATCCTCGTCGAGCTGGCGCGGCTGTTCGCCGACCTCGGGTTCTATGACCACGCCGATCCAGCCGTGTTCCACATCCATGGGGTGACGGGACCCGACGAGTACACCGCGGTCGTCGACGACAACCTCTACACCAACGTGACGGCGCGCTTCACGTTGCGATTCGCGACGGACGTCGTGACCCGGCTGCGATCAGACGATCCCGAGGCGCACCACGCACTCGTTGCCACCACCGGGCTCGCCGACGACGAGGTCGCCGCGTGGACACGCGCAGCCGACTCGATGTGCGTGCTGTACCACACCGACCTCGGCATCAACCCGCAAGACGATGCCTTCCTCGGCCACCAGGCGTGGGACTGGGAAGGCACGCCCGATGACAAGTACCCGCTACTGCTGAACTTTCACCCCCTGGTGATCTACCGCCATCAGGTGCTCAAGCAGGCCGACGTGGTGCTGGCGATGTTCCTGCGCGGCGACGAGTTCGCGCCCGACCAGCAACGCCGCAACTTCGACTACTACGACCCGATCACCACCGGCGATTCGTCACTGTCGGCGTGCGTGCAGGCGATCATGGCCGCCGAGGTCGGGCACCCGGAACTGGCGATGCACTACTTCCGAGAGTCGTTGTACCTCGACATCGCCGACACCCACGGCAACACCGTCGACGGCGCCCACATCGCCAACGTCGGCGGGGTCTGGGCATGTCTGGTGCACGGGTTCGCCGGCTTTCGCGACTCGGGAACCCACATCCGGATCGCGCCACGGCTCCCGGCCGGCTGGCAGGGGATGCGCTTCGGCTTGCATCGGCGAGGTGGCGACATCGCGGTCGCGGTCGATTCCACCGGCGCGACGGTCACCGTGGAATCCGGCGAGCCGGTGCCCATCCTCGCCGACGGTGTGATCACCGAGGTCGCGCCGGGCGGCTCGCTGCGGGTCGCTACTGGCTGAGAAGTTGCCCCTTGACAAGTGGGCCAACGAATTCGATGATGACGCGCAAGCGCTATGGAGCGCACAAAGGGGACGACATGAACGCAGGCAAGGTGTCGCGGGTCCGTATTGGGATGGGGATGCTACTGGCTATCGCCTCGAGCGCGGGTGGCATTGCGGCTGTGCCGAATGTGGCGCTGGCCGCCCCATGGTCGATCAGCGCGCTGTCGGATGGGACGACGGCACTCCAGTTGGCGCAGACGCTGGTCGGTCCGGGCATCGCGGTCAACAGCGCCGCGTTCACTGGCGACAACAGGGCGGCCGGACTATTCACCGATCCCGCCGCGTCCGTCGGACTGGCCTCGGGCGTCGTGATGTCCAGTGGACTCGTTCATGAGGTGGTCGGACCCAACGCGT
>JANOCR010000029.1:0-15630 GCA_031412355.1 Ilumatobacteraceae bacterium
TACCGCGTGGCGGTGATCGACGATGCCACCGCGTCTCCCGGGCCGCACCACGACTACGGCATCGGCCGCGTCCGCGCCGCGGGCGCCGTGATCACCTCGGTGAAGGGCATCTACTACGAATGGATGCGCGACCTGGCGACGCTGCATCGCACCCGTGCCCAGTTGGAAGCTGCGCTGCCGCCCGGTCTCAAGCTGTGATCGCGCCCGCTGGCTGGCTGGTAGTCGCAGCACCCGTTGTGAGGTGATAACGGCCGACCTTCACGGCAGTTGCGCCGATACTGTGCGCCGATGCCTCCCTCCGCGCACCCCGTCTTCGGGTCGGCGATGCGCAGCGAATGGCTGCTCGATCGCGACGTCACGTACCTGAATCATGGAACCGTCGGTGCCACGCCTCGGCGCGTGTTGGAGCACCAGCGGGCGATCACCGACGAGATCGAGCGTCAACCGGCGAAGTTCATGCTGCGCGAACTGGCAGACGAACGCGGCACCATGAAGACGCCACCGCGCATGCGAATCGCTGCCGCGGCCGTCGCTGACTTCGTGGGAGTTGCGGGCCAAGACCTGATGTTCGTCGACAACATCACCGCGGGCGCGAATGCGATCCTGCGTTCGTTCCCGTTCGATCCCGGCGACGAGATTGCAGTGACCAACCTCGGCTACGGCGGGGTGGTCAACGCGGCGACCTACGTGGCCCGCACCCTGGGCAGCACGCTGCGCACCGTCGAACTGCCGCAGCCAGGCGCCACCCCGGCCGAATACGTCGAGGCCGTCGCCGCCGGGTTGGGAGACCACACTCGCCTGCTGATCATTGATCACATGACGCCCGGCTCGGCCCTGATCCTGCCGCTGGCCGAGATCACGGCCCTGTGCCACGAGCGTGGGGTCTTGGTGCTGGCCGACGGTGCGCACGTGCCCGGCAACATCGCTGTCGACATCGACTCGTTCGGGGTTGATTGGTACGTGGCCAACTTGCACAAGTGGGCGTGGGCGCCGCGCAGCGCCGGTCTGCTGTGGGCGAACAAGCAGCACCACGAGTACCTGCATCCGACCGTGATCTCGTGGGGGCTCGATCATGGACTGGCCGCCGAATTCGATCTGCAGGGCACCCGTGACCCATCGCACTTCCTGACGGCTCCGTTCGCGATCGAGTTGATGAACGAGTTCGGCGGCGCGGACGGTGTGGCCGCGATCTACCGCTACAACCACGAACTGGCCTGGTGGTCGGGGCAGTACCTGGCGGATCGGTGGGGCACCCGCTTCACCACGCCGGAGGAGATGGTCGGTTCGATGGTCAACGTTCGCTTGCCCGCCGACCTGGGCTCGACCTGGGACGACGCCGAACGGGTGCGGGCCCAACTGGAGGCCGAGGGAATCGAGGTGCCGCTCTACACCGCGCCCGGCGAACTGACAGTGCGAGTCTCGGCTCAGATCTACTGCGATCGCGCCGACATCGAACGACTCGGCGACGCCGTGGTGAAACTGCCCACGTAGGCGCGGCAGCGCGGCAATACTTTGCGCATCAACAGCACCCGCACAGCCCTGCGCAACGTCGCACTCGTTGCCGCGCTGGGCGGTCTCGCGGTCTCGTGCGGCGACAAGTCGGACACCGTGTCGTCGCAGCCAGTTGAGAGCGCGCCGGTCGACACGGCCGCAGCGACGACGACGCCACCCACGACGACGCCTCCCCCAAGCACCACCACACCACCGATCACGACAACGACCACGATGCCTGCGCGAGTCGCGGCCATCTGGGCGATTCCCGAAGGGATCGAGGTCGCGGTCGCCGCCGACGACGGTCTGCACCTGTTGACGGGAAGCGGCGATCGGATCATCAGCCCCGACGTGTTCGACGACGTCGTCGCCGACCCCAGAGGTGGCGGCTGGTTGGTGGCGAACTTCCCCGATTTCGAGGACACAGCGACGCCCGTCCCCATTCGGCGCATCCGCAATGACGGCAGCGACGAAGTCGTGTTGACCCCCGAGGCGGGCACGCATCTGCAACTGCACGACGCCGCAGTCGTCGACGGCCAGCCCACCATGTTCTTCAACGTCAATCTGATTCGTAGTGGCGCCGGTCAATTCGAGGAACTGGATCAGCTGTACTCCCTCGACCTCGAGACCGGCGACCGCCTGAAGATCACCGATGTCGGCGGGTGGGAGATGGGCGTCGACCTCACCTACGGCGCCGGCATCCTGGCCGGGATCTGGTCGTCGCAAGCGACGGTCCAGCCCTGGAGCGTTGACCTGGATGGCAACCTCGACCCCATCGACGTCGAGCAGGTCGGGCTGCAGAAAACCTACTCCGACGAACCAGCGGCGCCCCTGGCACTGAGCATCTCCGCTGACGGCGGCCGGCTGACGTGGTCGACGAGAAACAGCGTTGACCCCCTGGGCCTGAGCCAGAGGTTGCTGATCAGCGACACAGATGGAGCCAACCGGCGCGAGTTCACGCTGCCCGGTGGCCCCGCAGCCATCTTCGACATCGTGGATCGAGGTGACTATCTGGTTGCCGGCGCGCCTGGCACACACGGCGCGCTGATCGTTGCCGAGACCAGCGGCATGCTGCTGGTGCCCATGCGCGGCCCGGTCGCGGCCACTGGCGACTGGAGCCAGCCGCCTCGATGGGCGATCCCGAGCCCCGTGGCCGAGGACGTCACGCAACAGATTCGAGATCTGGAGCCCCAGTGGGCCAGCGGAGGCTCTGCGGCGAACGCCGAAGCCCTTGCCCAGGTTCTGGTTGCCGCCGACGGCGACGGCGAGTGTGCCTCGCTGGCGCGCACCTTCACCAGCTTCAATTTCGAGGACGGTCCGTTCTACATCGAGTTGCGACAGTTCTGCGACGACAGCGGCGCTGGCGCACTGTACGAGGTGGTCGCGGTCGGCCTGCCGATGCCCGACGGGTCGGTCACGCAACAGGCAACCCGGCGCGTGCTCTGCAGCCGCGGGGTCACGACCGACGGCCTCTGCGTGTAGGCAGACGTTCATAGGGCAACCAGTTGAAGTTGGCGGGCGCCGACGAATGCCGGGCCGCGGCATGGCGCCGCGATCAAACTTCCGTCGGGTTTTCGCAGCCACAGGTCATCGGCATCGCCGACGAACTTCCAGCCTTGGTGATGGACGTAGTCGTGGTGTGTCGAACAACTCAGCACCAGCAATCTCAAATCGGTCGCACCATTCTCGAGGAACACCTCGTCGATGTGATGCACGTCGCACCAGCCGGGCGGCCGATCGCAACCCGGCCATCGACATCCGCCGTCGCGGGCGACCAGCGCGTAGTACTGGGCATCGGAGGCGAGTCGAGTTGTGGCGCCGTAGTCGAGGATGGTCGATGCACCACGAGTGACAACCCGGTTGAGTTCGGCATCGCAGCACATCCGCCGCACCGCATCGCCCGACACCGTGGCGTCGAGACCGACGATCACGCCGCGAGCCGCACCACGCTCGACCACGGTCTCGAACGGAACCGTCATCAGGACCTTCGGTCGCTCGCGTCCACCGGCGACCGTGCCCGAGTTGTATGCCTGGCACAACTCGACGAACGCATCGGCAACACGGGTGTGGTTCGGACGGCCGGTGTCATCGCCATACGCCGCGCCGGCGATGTGATCGAGCGCGGCCCGCACGTGGGCCACGTCGGCCGGCATGAGCAGCCCTTTCACGTCGTACATCCCATCTCCGTTGGCGGTGAAGGTGACGTGCCGCTTCAACCACAGCTGCTCTTCGCGTTCGGCTTCCCCCGCGACATTGGCCATGGCTAGCCAGTTCTCCAAACCGCGACGCGTATCTCGCGGCGAGCCAGCCGCGATCTCGATCAACAACTCGGCATCACCCGCAAACCCGTCCTGACCGACCACAGCGCCCAACAAGCGCACGTTGTCGACCGACAGCGCACCCTCGGCCATCTTCTCGGCTACGACCGGCGCCGCGGCCAGCGTGCCGGCCAACCGAACCTGGTCACGCGCCGAGCGGAACGTCACCTGTGTCTCATTGGCCAACCACGCTTCCATCGACGTGGCCCCCGTGGTTCGCCACACCTCGCCTTGCGCAGCGACATGCACGACCCGGGCGATCTCAGCCTCCAACCGGGTGGCCACCCGCCGCAGATCCACCACCAACGCCGCGACATCACCCGGAGACAGCGACGACAGATCGTCCACGGCACACTGCGACAACGCCGATTCCAGGGCGGTGACGAGTTTCTGGGCCATGAACTCCCAACTATCTCGTCGAACGTACGTTCGCAACCTCAATCAGAAAGAATCCGAAAAGAAGTCAGCGCCAGTCGATCACGGTGTCGGGATGGGGTCGAACGGCCGGCTTGAACGTGGTGCCCTTGGTGAACGCCAGCGGAGTGAGGCACGCCTGCTGCATGGTGTCGAACGGGATGTTGACGATGTCGGCGACGGCTTGCTCCATCATCAGGTGGATGGTGGTCCACGCGGTGCCCAGGCCGCGGGCTCGCGCGGCCAGCATGAAGCTCCACATCGCCGGAAGGATGTTGCCGAGCGCCGACGCGGCCTGCGCGGCCGGCACGCCGTCGAGACGACGCGACGTGGTGCAGCCCAGCACCAACACCGGACACTCGGCCATGTGCTGCGACAGGTAGGTGGCCGAGTCGACAACACGATCCTGTTGCGCCTGCAACTCGGCAGCATCGCGCGTGATGCGCCCGGCGAACCCTGGCAACGTCGTGTAGATGTCCCAACACTGCGCGTAGACACCCGCTACGGCGGCGATCATCGCCGGGTCGCGCACGACCATGAACCGCATGGCGATCTGGTTGCCCCCCGAAGGCGACTGCAGTGCCATCGCCACGCACTCGCGGACGAGGTCGTCGGGCACCGCCCTGGTGAAGTCGAGCCGTTTGCGCACCGCCCGTGTGGTTGACAACAACTCGTCGGGACCCAGTTCGAGCAAGCTCATACGACACTCCTTCGTGGACGCCTGGCCGAGCGTACCGAGCCATGCGGTTTCATAGAGTGTCGCAATGGAACTCGAGGATCTGCGCCTGCTCATCTACGACAACTTCCGGCGAATCGGGCGCGTCCCGCTGGTCGACGAAATGGCGGACGCGTTGGGTAGCACCGACCAAGAAGTGACCGACGGCATTCAGGAACTCGCCAAGCAACGTCACGTCGCCCTCGACGAGAATGGCCGGATCGTGATGGCACATCCGTTCTCCAGCGTGAACCTCGGATTCTCGGTGATGGGACGCAACACGATGTGGTGGGGCGGGTGCTGCTGGGACTCGTTCGCGCTCCCCCATCTGCTGACCGACGAGCCGGATGTACTGATCGCGACGCAATGCCCCGGCTGCGCCAAGCCGCAGGCGTGGGTCGTGAATCGCCACGGGCCGCCGACGAGTGATTGGCTCGCCCACTTCCTGGTGCCTACCGCGCACGTGTGGGACGACGTGGTGCACAGTTGCAACAACCAACGACTTTTCTGTAGCGAGGAGTGCATCAGTTCGTGGCTCGAGCGCACCGGCAACGCACGGGGCTATGTCATGGACATCCCGACGCTGTGGAACTTCGCCAGCCGATGGTACGAGGGTAGGTTGGAACGCGGATATGTGCGGCGCGACCCCGTTACCGCCAAGGAGTACTTCCGCAGCGTCGGCCTGGCCGACCCCTTCTGGGGGACCTGAGCAGATGGTCTCGGCAGCGAAGGATTGGGGTACAGCGTGTTGGAAGGAGCGGCGGAGATGCGTGGCTTGAATTCGACGCCGGGTCGGCAGCGGGCGATTGGGTGCGTCGTCGGGTCTGCCGTGGGTGATGCACTCGGCGCACCGTTCGAGTTCGGCCGGGCGGGCGCGTACAAGGCGATGTTCCCGCAACCCGTGCTCGGCGGCATCGGTGAGATGGTTGGGAACCACATGTGGGCCCCGGGACAGTTCACCGACGACACCGAGATGGGCGTAGTGGTCGCCGAGAGCCTCCTGGCGAACAACGGAATAGATACCGACGATCAACTCGCCCGCTTCCGTGCGTGGGGCCGCAATGCGAAAGATGTCGGCAACCTGACCCGCGAGGTTCTCGAATCCAAACTGAACTCGCCCGACGCGGCCTACCAGGTGATGCTGGCGCGAGATGGGCACAACACCGCCGGCAACGGATCCCTGATGCGAGCCGCGGCCGGCGCGGTCTACTTCGCATCGCACGGCACTGCTGGAACCATCGATGCGGCGTTGAAGTTGTCGGCCGTCACCCACGCCGACCCCCTGTGTCTGTGGGCCGTCGCTATGCAGCACGAACTCGTGCGCGTCGCGCTGGTGGGCGACGATCCGCTCGAGGCGATCGACGAGGTCATCGAGATGCTGCCCGACGATATTCGTGCCGTGTACCGCCCACTGCTGGCAAGCGACTGGACACCGAACGACACCGACCCGGGCAATGCCTCGGCGATGGGCGCGCTCGCCCAAGCGATCTGGGCGTTGCGACGGTTCGACTCGTTCGAGCGGGTGGTGACTGCGGTCATAGATCTCGGCAAGGACACCGACTCGGTGGCCGCGGTGGCCGGGGCGTTGGCCGGCGCAAAGTTCGGCATCCAGGGCATCCCATCGCGGTGGGTCACGTACCTGCACGGCCAGGTGACCGACGTTGATGGAAACGTGCATCACTACGACCATGGTGCGCTGCAGCGGCTGGCGATGTCGTTGATGGGCCATCCGTCGTTCGACGAGGTCGACGACGAGCCGGCCATGGAACCCCGCGAGATCTTACCGGGATTGTGGGCCACCAACCGCTCCGGTGCGCGCTCAGTTCCCGACGATTGGGCGGTGATCTCGTTGTGCAGGATCGAAGCATCGACGCGCCGGCCGATCCGTCGCGAGGTGTATCTCATCGACCGAGACGGCGATCACAATCCCGACTTGTCGGCGGTCGTCGACGACGTGCTTGATTCGATCGATGCGCTCCTGGCGGAGAGACGTCAGGTGGTGGTGCATTGTCACGGTGGCCGCAGCCGAACCGGCTTGATCATGGCCGCGCACCTGATGCGGCACGGCCGTTCGCTCGAAGACGCCAAGGCACTGCTGGCCCGCACCTGGCCCGACGCCTACTTCATGAACGAGTCGTTCGTCGACGAGCTGGAAAAGCGTTGAGTTCGGCACTGTGGGCACCGACTTGGGCCGCCGGCGCCCGTTTCGGTGCCCACAGACGTCCAAAGATCAGATCGCGGGTAGGGAGGCGAACCGCCCGGTTTGTCAGGAAGCGAGCTGCTCGGCGAGGAATGAGGACTCGAGCGCCTGCACCGGCGTGAAGTCGGTGTGATGCTGGTGCTCGAATCGCCCGAACCTGGTCTGGCGGTTGCGTACGGGGTTGAGGATCAGCGAGACGATCCGCCGGTCCCACGGCGACATGTTGGGCGGCGAGCAGTGCACCATGCTGTCGCCGAAGATCAGCACCGTGCCGGGCGGGCCCTTCGGGCAGTACAACCCGCCGCGCTCGGCCAGGGGCTTGACGACATCTTGAGCCACGGTCCACAACGGGTAGCTGGTGGTTGCGGTGTCGAGCGTGGTCGCCGGCGGGCCGTCGAGATGCGATTGGGGGATGAAGACGAGTGGCCCGTTGAACTCGGTGACCTCGTCGAGGAAGATGTGCATGTTCAGCGCCAGGGGCTCGGGCACGCCATCTTCGCGGTGATGGGTGGCGAAGTCGTAGTGCCACTGCCATTGCTCGCCGGTGAAGGCCTCTTTGGCGTTGACCTTGACCTGCATGACATAGAGGTCGTCGTCGCCCAGGATCTGCTGCGCGGGTTTCACGAACCGCGGGTCGCGGACCAGCCTGGCGAACAGTTCGTCGCGTAGATGCAACCCCATCGCCGTGCGCACGACATCGCTGGCTCGCTCGCGCCAGTTCTCTGGGCAGCGTTGCGCGAACAGCCTGGGCAGGCGCGCCGTGATGGCGTCGACCTCGTCGCGGGAGAAGAGCTCTGGCAACGCGATCACGCCGTTGCTGTGGAACTCCTCGAGTTGATCGGCAGTCAGGATCACGTCGTCAGACTAGCCATCGAAGCGGGTCAGTCCGGCCTGCTCGGCGGCGACGTTGGCTGCCTGGGACAGGTCCTTGCGCCCCAGGCCTTGTTCGCGCATCGCCTCGTACAACTGCAGGGCCAGGTCGTTGAGCGGTGTCCGCGCGTTGTGTTCGGCGGCGAGTTGGCCGAACAGCCGGTGGTCTTTGTGCTGCAGGTCGATCGCGAAGCCGTCGTCGAAGTCCTGGCGGGCCAGTCGTGGCACGAGGTAGTTGAACAGCCAGTAGCTCTGGGCGTCGGTGTGGCGGAGCACGGCGAGGATGGTGTCGAGTGAGAGCCCAGCCGCGCGGCCGACGGCGATGGCCTCCGCGGCGACGAGGTTGTGGAGGCCGGCGATGTGGTTGGAGACCAACTTCGCCGTGGCACCGGTGCCGGCCGGCCCGACGTGAAGGATGTGTCGACCGAGCATGCCGAGGAGCGGCCGGGCCCGCTCGACGGCCTCGGCGGTGCCGCCACAGATAAAGGTTGTTGCCCCGGCGCGTGCGGCGTCGACTCCCGACCCCTCCTCGTCGCCACCGCTGAGTGGTGCTTCGACGTAGTCGATGTTGTTGCCCGCTGCTTGGTGCGCGACTTCGCGAGCCGTCGCGGGGTCGATGGTCGAGGTGTCGACGATCAGCGTGCCGGGACGACACGCGGCCAGCGCGCCAGATGGCCCGAGAACCGCTTGCTGTGTCGCCACCGGATTTGGTAGCGACACCAACACCACACCGTCATCGCGAACGAGGTCGACCACGTCGGTAGCGGCCCGTGCGCCGCGCACCACCAATGGTGCGACCCGACGATCGTCGAGATCCAACAGCGTCAGCGTCAGCCCGGCATTCAGCAGGCGGTCGGCGAAGATCGACCCAAGCGTTCCGACTCCGAGCAGTGCCACGTGTTCCATAGACCGAGATAGTGCCACGGTCGATGCATATAGTTGGCCGGCCCAACTTTCAAAGAATGAGGTACTCGAAGAATGAACGACGCAGCGTTGGGCAATCTCCAGCGGGCCACGTTCCAATATTTCGAGAATGAGACCAACCCGGCCAACGGAATGGTCGCCGACAACACTCGCCTGGGTTCGCACGCCAGCATCGCTGCGATCGGGTTCGCGCTGACGGCTTACACCATTGGCGTCG
The DNA here is from genome assembly GCA_031412355.1 of Ilumatobacteraceae bacterium. GTDB lineage: Bacteria > Actinomycetota > Acidimicrobiia > Acidimicrobiales > Ilumatobacteraceae > JAENVT01. Next base: position 9,150 of record JANOCR010000029.1, read on the forward strand.
AGCGCGGCTATACCACCCGCGCGATAGCTATCGAGCGCACGCTGGCGACCCTTCGCTTCTTCCAAGACAGCGAGCAGAGCGAGGAGGTCGACGCGACCGGTTACAAAGGCTTCTACTACCACTTTCTTCACATGGACACTGGACGGCGGGCCTGGAAGTCAGAGTTGTCAACAGTAGATTCGGCATTTCTGCTCGCCGGCATGTTGGCCGCCGCTGCTTACTTTGACGGAGACACATCCGAGGAGCGTGAGATACGCGCGATCGCCGAGGAACTGTACGCGCGGGCTGACTGGGAGTGGATGCTGAATGCAGGTGAAAGCGTCTCGATGGGCTGGAAACCGGAACGCGGTTTCCTGCGGTATCGCTGGGAGGGCTATACCGAGGCTCTGATCCTGTATGTGTTGGCGCTCGGCTCGCCAACGCATCCAATACCCGCCGACAGCTACGTCGCTCAGATGAGACGGTATCGATGGAAGCGGTTGTACGGCCACGAGTTTCTCTTCGCCGGCCCATTGTTCATCCACCAGCTGTCTCACATGTGGATCGACTTCCGTGGGATCCAAGACGCCTTCATGCGCGAAGTGGGAATCGACTATTTCGAGAACAGCCGACGCGCGACCTATGTGCAGCAGCAATACGCAATCCGGAACCCGTTGGGGTACAAGGGCTACAACAAGCACTGCTGGGGAATCACAGCGAGTGATGGGCCCGGCCGAATGAATCTCACTATCAACCAGGTCCAGCGGCGCTTCTTCGACTACAAGGCGCGCGGAGTTCCATTCGGCCCCGACGACGGCACCCTCGCGCCGTGGGCGGCAGTTGCATCGTTACCTTTTGCACCGGAGATCGTCGTGCCGACATTGCAGTACATCAGTGACACGTACCCTGAAGTCACCAGTGATTTCGGTTTCAAGTGCAGCTTCAACCCGACGTTCGTGGGCGAGTTCGAAGGCGAGAACGGGTGGATTTCCACTGGTTATTACGGGCTCGATCAGGGGCCAGTCGTGATGATGATCGAGAACCATCTCACTGGGTTTGTCTGGGAGTTGATGAAGACGTGCCCGCCGATCGTCGAGGGTCTCCAAAGGGCTGGATTCACGGGCGGCTGGCTGTAATCAACGGTGAGCACCGTTCGGCGAATGCGCAGAGGGCCGCGATCAACTCCATCTCGTCGACGGTCCTGGCTCGGCTGTTGAGCAGTTCGTCGGTGCAGACCACGTAGGCCAGAGCGCGTGCGCGGCTGATGGCGACGTTGAGGCGGTTCTTCGAGAACAAGAAGTCGATGCCACGTGGGATGTCGGATGCGGTCGAGGCCGTCATGGTGAAGAACACAACCGGCGCCTCCTGACCCTGGAACTTGTCGACAGTGCCGGTCCGTACGCCGAATGTCGCTGGACGCGCATCGAGCTCGCGCCGCAGCAGTTCAACTTGGTCGTTGTACGGCGCGACGACCATGAAATCGCCGGGCCCGAGTGGACGGGTCGTGCCGTGCGCATCGGTCCACGACTGCCCGATCAACTGGTCGATCTCATCGGCGACCATCGCCGCCTCGACCGGCGACTCGGTAGCGCACCCGGCGTGGTGGGCTCGCAACCAACGAAGGCCGGTGCCCGCGCCGGTGTTCTGAACCGCACAACTCGGATGACTGCTGAGTCGACCGTCGTAGATCTGTTCGGAGATGAACTCGCAGATGTTGGGGTGCATGCGTCGCGTCTCCGTCAAGAACACCCCACGGTCGGCGGGAATCGTGGAGTGCTGACCCAACACGTGTTCCAGCACGCTGTGCCCGGCGCCGCCGGGATGGGTGCCCTGGGTGACATGGGCGAGTTGCAGCGGATCGCCGAGCAGAATCACGCTGCGCGCCGCACCCGCGGCCGCCAGCGTGTCGGCGAGCGACAGTTGCCCAGCTTCGTCGACGATCAGCATGTCGAGGGGCTCGGCTTGCATCTCGGCCCGGGAGAACAACCATGTCGTACCACCGACGAGGTTGTGGTCCGGATCGAGGCAGTGCTCGTTCTTGGTGGTGAACGTGACCGAGTCGCACGTCGATTCGCGCTTGGCGATGACCTTGCAAATCGCCGACAATTCGGCGAGGTCACCGGCATCGGTGAACACCTTCACGACCTCGGTGAGCAGGTTGTCGATGGCGTTGTGGCTCATCGCCGTGATCCCGACACGCTTGTGACCGTGCTTGATCAGCGTGTGGATGAGGTGCGCGCCGCTGTAGGTCTTGCCGGTGCCGGGTGGACCCTGAATGGCGACGTAGCTGTGGTCGAGCTGATGGATCCATCGCTTCATGTCGTCGAGGTCGTCGGTGAACTGCCCGTCGACCGGGCCGTCGCCGGTAAGGAACCTGGGGAGCTCGCGGCGCAGAATCGACATGGCGACCGGGCTCGGCGGGGTCATCAGATCCTCACCGATCAGTTTCTCTGCGAAGTCGGCCAATGCCTGGGGCTTTGGCTTCGGGCTGACCCAATCGTTCAAGACGGCAGCGGATGGCACCACGCCGAGCTCTTGGCAGCGTTCGTTCCACACCAGTTCGACCGACCCGGCCGCGACGTCGATGCGTGCGATCGTTGCGTACCCGACGAGTCCGTCGCTGGCACCGAACAGGAGCTGCGCACCGTCGCGGAGTTTCGGTGCCACCTGCTGCGGCGGCATCTTCATCGACAGCACAGGAAGGAGCGGCCTCCCGTTCTTGTTCTCACGTTCGACCAGTTCGACCAACTCGAGTCCGCCGAGCATCTCGGGATCATCGAGCTGTGCGGACAAGTCGTAACCCGTCTTGGCGATCATGTTGCCGAACACGGCGCGACCCTCCCGCAGCCAATACCCCAAGAGATCACCGAGCAGGTACTCCGCAGTGCCGGCAGGGAAGGCGTGCAGGGCCTCGACCAGGGCATCGATGTCGGGGTACTTCGATTCGGCGAGTTCGATGACGGCGACTCGCCATTCCAATTCGGTCGGCCGCTGAGTGATCAGCCAGTCGCGCAACGCCAAGGTGGCACGCACGTCGTCTTCGTTGTAGCGGGCGATCTTGTCGAGCCGCACGCGGTCGTGGTCGTGGCAGTAAGCCTCGTACTCGACGACTGCCCCGGCGCCCTGATCGATGTCGTGGCTCCGTTCGAAGTCGGTGAGTTGCTCGATGTACTTGAGCCCGTACGACTCGACACCCACCTGCATCGCGCCGCGAACGACGGTGAGCAGGTCGACGAACAACCCGGTCTCGACGAGCCCTTGGAGCGTGGCCTGGCCGACGCCGTGAACCTCGGCCAGGCGTTCGAGCGACGAACGTTCGGTGTGGTTTTATTTGTACACGTGCATACCCCGGTAGCGCTGACGCCTAGCGTCGAGATCGGTGATCAGGGCCCGGGTGATCAGCGATTCACCGGCTTCGTCGTGGGCCCACCGCGCTTCGTAGACCCAGCCACCCTCGGCGGTGCGCGTCAGCAGCCCGAACAAGAAGAACAGTCCGGCGTCGGCACGCCAGAACGGGTGCCCCTCGTAGTCGAGGAACACGTCGCCGTCGTCGGGTTGCGGCAGCATCATGAATCCGGCCGGCGCACCATCCGCGTCGATCGGCAGCGGCAGAGTCGGCAGTGGCGACTCGATGTTGTCTCGTGCCTGCACCTGCAGAGAGGCCTGGGTGACGAGGCGTATCTGTCGCTCGGCGCGGATGCCGGCGATTGGTTCGTCGCACGCGGCAAGCGACGCCATCGTGAAGCGCCCATCGGCAACGGCTGCCTGCCGATCGGCCTTCAAGATGTTGGCGACGAACAGCAGCGAGTCGGCGCTGCGCCATTCCGCCTCGCACACATCGGTGAACTCGCAGAACTGGCAGTGGCTACACCGCTCGGGCGTTGTCGCGCTGGTCGCCGCATCGAGTTCCATCACTTCGACAAGTTGGTGGCGGATGCGGCGCCAATAGGCCCTCACGTTGTCGAGGCGCACGGTCTCGACCCGGCCAGACCCCAGCCAGATTCGCACGTCGACCGGCGTGACACCGGTGAGGGCTTCGATGGCGTCGGCATAGAAGCACAGCTGCAGCACGTGGCCAGGCTTGGCCTCGATGCGCGCCAGTTTGGCGTCGAGCGGCTCGTAGCGCACCACACCCGTGCTGTCGTCGATCACCCGCTCGATGAAGTCGGCGACGCCGCGAACACCCTGGTGGACGAACGGCATCTGGTACAAGACGTCGTGACCGTCGGCCATCGGGTTGCCCACTCGCGCGACCCACGCAGCGAATGTCTCGCCTGGATTCTTCCCAGGCACCTCGTAGACGCTCTTGCCCTGCGACCGATAGTGATCGAGGCAGGCCTGCTCGTGCTCGAGCCCCTTGTCCATCAACAGTTGCGCCATCGACCCGAAGGTGTTGTGCTTCGTCAGCTGGCCACCCTCTAGGCGGTGCTGCAGCGTGAGGTAATGCGCGCAGTCGAGGAAGGCGGTGATCTTCGATGGAGTGAGAAGACGTTCGATCATGGTTGTTTCAGCTCTTGTCTCTGGTAAACGCCAGTATGAGCGCGGGGTGTGACGCGGTTGTTGGGCAGCGGCATCGTCAGTTGCCCACGCAGTGATGGCGGTGCTGACCGGAGTACCAGAGACCGGTCGATCGGGAACGATGGAAAGAGCCGAGCCAGCCAACCGGTCGCACGACGACGTCGACCTCCCACGGTCGTCCGGCATCGTCACCCGGCAGTGCCGCAGCGTCTTCGAGGAGGGCGCAGTACCAACCGGTCATCGAGTCGGCGACGAAGGCTGCCGTTCTCCTTCCACCGGTATGCAACGTGAGTTGGCTGCGGCCCCGCACCCGACGTTGCATGGGACCGTCGATGTGCGCGGTGAGGTGAAGGGGGTCGGATCCGCCACCATACGGAGCCGGGGTCTGGGACTCGCTGATCCCGCGTTCGACGCGCTCGAGCCAGCCTGGATCTACGGTGACCGGATCGTCGGCGGCGGAACCGATCGGGCGGTCGAGATAGCAACACGCTCCGGTCGTCCACAGCCACGCCGCGAACCAGTCGAGTTGCCCGTCCGCATCCCATACCTCGCTCATGAGGGCCAGCTTCGGATCATCGATGGGCTTGCCGGCGTCGTACCACCATCGCAACCCGCGCCCAGGGTTCGACCAGCCGAAGCCGTACACCAGCAGGTGCAACAGCGCGCTCCAATAGGCGAGGGCGCCGGGCATGAAGTCGTCTCCCGGTTGCGGCGCCTGCAGCATCGGCCGATTCGAGCGAGGAGCGGCGAGAGCCTGACACGTCCATGGGATCGAGAAACCCCACTCGGCCTGCTCGCCGAACACGTTCTGCACCTCGGTCGCTTCCAGCTCGTCGAGCCATGAGGGCACGGGAACGCGGTCGACGATGAACGAGGAATCAGCACTCAATCGGACAACGCCTCGCCGGGCGCGCCGATGAGGCACCCTGCAACGTTGCAACTGACTCCACTGTCGAGCACGCTCGATCCCACTCACTCGCCCGCAGTCCAGACTAGAGCCGCTACCGGTGATCCGTCCGTGGGGATGTCAGGAGGGACGGGTCAACCCCCGCCGGTCGACCTCGGCGAGTAGGTCTTTGTCCGACAGTGCCCGCACGGCGCGCTCAGCGGGTGTCAGCCGCGCTACCGGCGTCGTGCGAACCGGTGCCGGCTCGTCTTCGTGTGCTGCTTGCTCGAGCTGGTCGATGAAGGCCTGCGCTTCGTCGCGGGTGAACTTCCCGGCCGCTTGGCGCTGGTTGAACCCCATCGGTCCACGGGCGTCGCGAAAGCCGTCGTGGCCGGCGGCCTCGAGCAGTTCCTCCAGTTCGCGGACCTGCTTCCCAGTCGCCGGCGGACCCGATGCCTGACCGAATGCCATCACCGACCATGCCACACATCGATGCCGTGCAACGCCATGGTGCCTCCGTGGAGCTTGAACACTCGCTGCATCGGGAATGATCCTTGATACTGCACATTGGGAGGCCCGAGATGGTGGCAAAGAAATCGAAAGCAACATTGCTGGCCGGCGCTCTGGCCGTCGCCCAAAAGGTTCTTGCCAACGAGGAGGTTCGGCGCCGGCTGGCCGAGGCGCCCCGGGGAGTCATCGACTGGGCCACCAAGAAGCGAGCCGAGCGCCGCGCCAAGGGCCACGGACGTTTCGACCCCACGGCGCGCTTCGGTCAGAAAGGTCTCGAGCGGCGCGTCGAGTCGATCGCCGAAACGCTGGCGCTCGCATTCCCGTCCGCAGATGATCCGGGTCGAGAAGAACTGACGCAGGCCATCGTCCGGCTACGTCTTGCGTTGGCCGTCGCCAAGCCCTTGCCGCTCGTGAGACGCAGGCAAGCCCACCTCCGCATCGACAAGGAACTCGACGTGCTCGAGTCGGCGCTCGTCGACGCGGTCCTCCCCAAGTAGCGCCCAATCAGTCGTGCGACTCCAGGCGCATCGAGGTGGCTACCTGCAACCTGAACCGACCACGACCGGTGCGTTCCAGGCGCACCGGCGC